>DASUKV010000474.1:0-6155 GCA_036278555.1 Terriglobia bacterium | reverse complement strand
ACCTTGCTACGAAAGGAGATTCAATGCAAACGCGCAAACTAGGGAAGAGCGGTCTTGAAGTCTCCGCCATCGGACTCGGCTGCATGGGCATGAGCTATGGCTACGGGCCGGCGGCAGACAAAAGGGAGATGATCTCACTGATTCACGGGGCGGTCGAACGCGGCGTAAACTTCTTCGATACCGCAGAGGCGTACGGCCCGTTCACGAATGAAGAACTCGTAGGCGAAGCGCTTGCTCCGTACCGGGAGCGAGTGGTGATTGCAACCAAGTTCGGGTTTGACATCCAGCCCAGCGGCCAGCGAGGCGTTAGCCTCAATAGCAAGCCTGAACATGTGAAGCAGGTTGCTGATGCGTCGCTCAAGCGGCTCAAGACCGATCGCATCGACTTGTTCTACCAGCATCGAGTTGATCCGAACGTGCCGATCGAAGATGTGGCTGGAGCGGTAAAGGACCTGATTCAGCAGGGCAAGGTGAAGCATTTAGGGCTATCCGAAGCGGGAGCGCGAACGATTCGTCGCGCGCACGCAGTCCAGCCAGTCGCCGCAGTCCAGAGCGAATATTCGATATGGACCAGAGATCCTGAAGCAGAGGTGCTTCCGGCCTGCGAGGAACTTGGGATCGGCTTCGTGCCCTGGAGCCCTCTGGGTCAGGGATTTCTCACCGGGAAAATCGAGCCTGCAACGAAATTCAATAGCAGCGACTTCCGTGCCACTTTCCCTCGGTTTACCGAGGAGGCACGGAAGGCCAATCAAGTAGTGGTCGATCTGCTCAGCACCATCGCCAAACGGAAGAACGCGACTCCCGCTCAGGTCGCGCTCGCATGGCTGCTCGCCCAAAAGCCTTGGATAGTTCCTATCCCCGGCACCACCAAACTACATCGCATGGAAGAGAACCTCAGGGCGGCTGAGGTCGAGCTTACACGCGGTGATCTTGGTGACATTGATAGCGCCGCATCAAAGATCACAGTGCAGGGGGATCGGCTTCCAGAGCAGATTCTGAAGATGTCAGGACGCTAAAGATTATTGGCGATACCGATTACGTTCTAAAGAAATAGGGTAGCGCGGAGTTGTATTTTAACTCCGCGGCTTTTTGTTCCAGGAGCACCTGCCCCGGCGTCCTCACCTGGGTTTGGCCGACGCTCTGCACGTCTGAAAAATACTGCGAGCCCGACGGCGGAGGAAGGATGTCCACGTTATCGAGCTTGGCCGTCGGAACGTTATCCAAGCGGACCAACAAACGGATATTCCCCGAATGCTCGGCTTCGACCGCGAGAATCCGCGCCGCCACGCCCAAACCGGTTTTGTTGAGAAGGAGGGGAGCGGCGCCGCCATAAGCGGTCACGCCCACATCTTCGAAGGCTCGCGCCAAAGTCAGAAACTCTGTCACGCTGCCGAAGCCCACCCCGAGCGCATTCAGATTAATGGCGGGTTCAGCGACGGGCTGTTGACCGAACTGGGCAAGCGCGGCGCGAATATACTTCACGTGCGTCTGCTCATTCAAGGCGAGATCTTCCGCAACCGCCTTGACGATGTTGTGAGACCCGAAATCGACTTTCTTGCCGCCGGTGACGGTCCCCTGATTGCCGCTGCCGTTGAGCATAAAGCCGCCGGTTTGCGCCAGGGTTTTACCCGTAGTCGCCACGGTATAAAACTCCGCTTCGAGGTATTCCAGGTTCAGGGCGAAGTTTAGGATGTCAAAATCATTAATTCCTGCCGCCAGCGCGTTCGTCGCGCTACCCAGCAGGGTTGCACCGCCACAACTCCGGCTCCGGTCACGCCCGCCCGCTTCATGAAATCGCGCCGGCTGGTCGCGCCTGACCCCAACTCTGGAAGGTCCATCTGGATCTCCTTAGCCATTGAACTACCTCCTTATGAATTTGAACGCTTCCGTATTCCCCCTTCCCCTCGCAATAGGAGTACGAGAGCACCCGGCGTTTTGGATTGAAAAGGAGGAAAGAAATTCACTATAGGAGGCTCTAGACGGCTGTAGCGGAGCGCTGGCACTGAGGTTATTCGACGAGGAGCAAAGGACGCCCTGGCTTTGCCCCATAGGAGTTTAAGGCTCAGTCATTTACCGGACGCATACCGTTGCACAAGGGCCGTAAATCCGATTATGCTAGGGCCGCGTACTTCTGAAGAAGGGCAATACCCGATTGCCGAATATCCCCAAGCATGCAGGCGCTGCCTCCAGTGATTCCGATCTGATCGCCCGGATTAGAACAGGTGACGAAGCGGCGCTCGCAACTTTATACGACCGCTATTCCAGACTGGTCTATTCGGTCGCGAGCCGCGTTCTCCGGGAAGGGAGTGCGGCGGAAGAGATTCTTCAGGATATTTTTTACCAGTTATGGCGCAATCCCTGGCAATATGATGTTTCTCGCGGGGGTTTAGGGGCGTGGCTGCTAGTGAGCGCGCGTAACCGGGCCATTGACCGGCTACGTCGTAATAAACCAGGAGACTGCGCCAGGGCGGAACAGATGGTCTCATCCGGCCTTAATCTGGAATCACATGCGGCCCAAGCCGAGTTGATGTCGAAGGTGCAGGCGGCGCTCAGCTCTCTGAGCTCGCCGCAGCGTGAGACGCTCGAGCTGGCTTACTTCGAGGGCATGACACACTCTGAAATCGCGGAGCGGACGGGCGAGCCGCTGGGTACTGTAAAAACCCGGCTGCGCTCGGCGATTCAGGCGCTGCGGCAGGTCTTGAATCCGTGAATGAGCATCCACAGATGGAAGGAATTTTTGACGAATACGCCTTGGGCGTCCTCGACGCAGTGGACCTTACCGCGCTTGAAGCGCATTTAAGGGTCTGCGAGGAGTGTAGCCACGAGGCGCAGGAGGCGCGCGCCCGAATGGCGTTGGTGGCTTCGGCGGCGCCGCAGGTAACGCCTCCGCCTGGCGTCCGGGAACGCTTGCTGCAACAAACTGCGCTGCACGCTCCGAAGCCTGAACCTGCAAGGGAAGGGAAAACACGTTTTTGGGGATGGGGCGTCCCGATTTTCGCGGCGGCGGCAGCGATTCTCGCGATTGCGGTGGGAATCCTCGTAAGCCGCAACCATCAACTGGAACAGCAGTTGAGGAACCTCGAAACCGCCCAGCAGGAAGTCCTGGCGGCGCAGGCCCGTGAAACAACAACCTCGATGCGCGCCCGCGCTCTCCTGGCCATCCTGACTTCCCCTGGCGCTGTGAAGGTCTCTCTCAGCGCAGCCCAGGCTCATCCCGCTCCGCAGGGCAAGGCCATCTATGATCCGCAAGTAGGTCTGATTTTTTACGCCGCCAACCTGCCCCGGCTGCCTGTCGGCCAGACTTACCAGTTGTGGCTGGTCCCCTCTCAAGGCAAGCCCATCAGCGCGGGTGTTTTCCAAACGGATAACCACGGCAATGGTGAAGTTTTGCTGCCTTCATTGCCTCCTGGGGTTGCCGCAAAGGCATTCGCCGTTACAATTGAACCCGCCGGCGGTAAGCCGCAACCTACAGGAAGAAAAGTGCTGATTGGCGCCGCTTCCACGTAGCAAAAGGTCCGCCGTTTGACCCCTTCCCTCAGGGCAGGCTCTGCGGCTTTGCGAAGTCTTTTAGAAGAAATGGAAAAGCCGCAGCGTTAAAATACGAACGCTGCGGCTACGCTTGCCCGGTTTTAGGCCGGACCGCAGAGTGCTATACTTGTATAGCGAGGTGCTTATGCTAGCGGTTCGACTTCCTCCATCTATCGAGAAACGCCTGGAGAAATTGGCCCGGCGCACCGGGCGCACCAAGACCTTCTACGTTCGGGAAGCCATTCTGGAGCACCTGGAGGAGATGGAGGATCTATATTTGGCTGAAGGCGCACTCGACCGAATCCAGAGCGGCGAAGAACAGACCATCCCCCTCAAAGACGTCCTGAAACGGCATGGCCTGGACGGTTGAGCTCTCTGCAGGCGTGGAGAGGGAACTGAACAAGCTTGATGCTCAACATGCCCGGCGCATCCTGAAGTTCCTTCACGAACGAGTGGCCAAGCTGGATGATCCGCGCAGCCTTGGGGAGGCGCTACACGGCTCGCGGCTGGGCGAGTTCTGGAAATACCGGGTGGGCAATTTCCGCCTCATCTGCAAGCTGGAAGACCAGCGCTTGATCGTGCTGGTGCTCCGCGTGGGACACCGCAAGGAAATCTATCGTTAGCATTTGCCGAGGAAGATTCCGTATGTGGTTGAAGGGTTCAGAAAAAATACATGCGCCGGAGATTGGACGGAGTTGGATTAACTCCGCGCCGTTGACGCTCGGCGAGCTTCGCGGGCGCGTGGTGCTTCTGGATTTTTGGGACTATACCTGCGTCAACTGCATCCGCACGCTTCCTTATGTGAAGGAATGGGACAGGCGTTATCGCGGCGTTGGTTTCACTGTGATTGGCGTTCACGCGCCTGAATTCCACTTCGCCCGCACGGGGGAATACATTGAGCGCGCCGCCCGCAACTTCGGTCTGGAGTACCCCATCGTGCTCGATAACGAATACCAGATTTGGCAGGCCTATTCCAACCGCTGCTGGCCCGCCAAGTACTTGATTGACAGCAAGGGTTACATCCGCTACTGGCACTTTGGCGAGGGCGCTTACGGCGAAACTGAAGAAGCGATCCAGACGCTGCTGCGGGAAATCAACCCTGCCGTTTCGCTTCCACGCCCGATGGAGCCCGTCCGCGCGGCGGATCAGCCCGGAGCGCGGTGCCTGCCGGTGACGCCGGAGCTTTATCTTGGATTTGAGCGCGGCCGGTTGGGCAATGATTCGGGATATGCGAAAAATGAAGTCCGGGACTACAAAGCTAGCCCTCCCTTTGCGCCGGATGTTGCCTACCTCGACGGCGCCTGGTTTGCAGGAAGCGAATCCATCACCGCCTGCCCCATGCCCGGGCGCCCGGCTCGCCTGCTCGTTTCCTGCCGCGGCGCGGAAATAAACCTGGTGATGAGTCCGCCGGAAGACGGAGAAGGCATAGCTAGCCTCACCTGGGACGGCAAGCCGCTGCCGAGCGAGCAAGCCGGAGAAGACGTGGCGCCGTCCGGGGGCGAGAGCCTGGTGACAGTGAAAGAGCCGCGCATGTACCGGCTGGTGAAAACCGATCTCGTCGAACCCAGGCTGCTTGAGCTTTCTACTTCTACTCCCGGCCTAGAAGCCTACGCCTTCACATTCGTGTCGTGTGTGTTGTAGCGGCGGCCTCTGGCCGCCGGCTTGTTTAAGAACTAAAAGCCGGCGGTGAGAGCCTGCCCTGAATGAAGTGAAGGGACGCCGCCGCTACAGCGTATTTGCTACAATAACCGGCGTGTATGAAGCGGAGCCGATCCGGGTGGCCGCAGGAATTATTTTGCGGGACGGCCAAATCTTGATTTGCCAGCGGCATCACTCCGATCCGTACGGCCTGCAGTGGGAGTTTCCTGGCGGCAAAGCTGAGCCTCAAGAGGATCTGAAAGAATCTCTCCAGAGGGAGTTGGCGGAAGAACTTAGTATCGAGGCGCAAGTGGGGGACGAAGTCTTCCGGCTTCGCCATCGCTATCCCGATCGTTACGTGGAAGTGGCGTTTTTCCTGGTTCCAGCTTATAAGGGCGAGGTTTCGAACCGCGTGTTCGAAGCCGTGGAATGGGCTGCGCGTTCGAGGCTTCTGGAGTATCCCTTCCTCGAAGCGGATTTTCAGTTAGTCAGCCGTATTGCGCGAGGTGAAATTGTCTAAAATCGGCAGCTTTCATCGCGGCGGCATGCCAGTGGCGGTGGCGGCGCTTTTGTTTTTGATTCAGCCAGCCGTGAAAGCGTATGCACAGGTTGAAACCACCGCCGGGCCGCCCGCGCAATACGCCTGGGAGCATCGCTTGCGCGTGGAGGGCCATCTTGCGCTCACCTATTCCCCTGACGGGGCCTTTTCACCGGACAGTTCTAGGCTTGCGGTGATCGATAAAGGCCGCGTGGTTCTGGCCGGCCCGAGCGACGGGCAGATTAACAAAGTCCTGAAGCTGCACGTGAATAACATTTCCGATCTTGATGTTCAATCCGCCAATTTCATTTCGCCGTCGCGGCTTTTCGTTCTGGCCAGCGGCTTGCTGCACGCGAAACACGGGGATGCTTCGCCCGAAATCGGCTTCCAATGGGACATTAACCAGGACGCGCTGTTTGGCAAAGTTGACGCCATCGGGGGAAGCGGCGGA
>DASUKV010000473.1:0-4779 GCA_036278555.1 Terriglobia bacterium | reverse complement strand
CATGAAAACGGAATCGCGCAAGCCACGCGCCTCCTGAGCGGTTGGGGACTTAAGTTTTTTGATTTCGATAACGATGGCCGGATCGATCTTTTTCAGGCCGACGGCCATCCGGAAGACATGATCGACCAGATTTCTCCAACCGTGCACTACCTGGAGCCTCTTCTGCTATTCCGCCAGGGGCCGGACGGCATGCTGCGCGACATCAGCGATCAGGCCGGACCCATTTTCAAAAAAGATTTTGCTGCCCGCGGCCTGGCGATTGGGGATTACAACAATGACGGCCGCATTGACGTGCTCGTGGGCGTGAACGGAGGCGCGCCTTTGCTCCTGCGCAACAACGCCGGAAAGGGAAACCATTGGGTGGGCATAAAGCTCGTGGGTGTGCATTCGAACCGCGATGCGGTGGGAGCGCGTCTCACCTGGAGCGTGGGCGGACACGTGATGAAGATGCTGAGGAATGGCGGCGGGAGCTATCTCTCGTCCCACGATCCTCGCGTGGTGCTAGGTCTTGGGACTGCCACAAAGTTGGACTGGCTGGAAGTTCACTGGCCGGCTCCGAGCGGCAAAGTGGAGCGCTTGACGAATATCCCGGTCGACCGTTACGTCACGATTGTGGAGGGAAAAGGTGTTCAAGCGTGAGCGGGACCCTCACCCGGCCTCCGGCCACCCTCTCCCGCAGGGAGAGGGCTGAAATCTGATTGGGGGTAGCGCCCTCGCTGCAGTTAGCAGCGTTAGAAAAATAAACATAGCGGCCCTCTCCTTTGGGAGAGGGGGGACCGCTTGGCGGTGGGTGAGGGAGTTTCGCTGATGAGGAGGCCCAAGCTGGGCGCGGTTACTACTAGCCCTCCGGATCACTGCGGCGGGGCAAATTGGACACCTGGCTCACTTCTGGTGTGCTTACAACGCGAATCTTGACGGGAGTCAGTCCGCGATGGGTAAATCCTAGGCGCCTTGAAGCGGCTCTTGAAACATCAATAACGCGGCCTTTGATGGCAGGGCCGCGGTCGATGATTTTCAATACCACCGAGCGCCCGTTCCTCAGGTTCGTTACTTTCACTTTCGTGCCGAGCGGCAACGTCCGATGAGCCGCCGTCAGCGCGTGTTCGTTGAAGGGCTTGCCGCTCGCTGTGAGCCGCCCTTGGCACCTTGCTCCGTACCAGCTTGCAACGCCATACTGGACCTTGGCGATAGTATGCGTGGAGTGGTGCGGCGCTTTTCGCTGGCGGCCATAAAGCGCAGGCAGCGGCATCACTGCCATAAGCGCAATGAGAATGAGGGACTTCATAGGGACCTGTACTCCTTTCTGAGTTCCCCTCTGCGATATGGAACAGTGTTGGGAATTACTGCGAAGTATCGGTCGGAATGCTTGGGCGCACCGCTCAACACCTTAGGAAGCCGGCCCCCGGCCCAGAGCACGCTTTATTAGAAGGCAAGGGGGCTGCCAAACAAGGCTAAATGCGTGTAAGCTATTGTTCCGCCAGTTCGATACGGGCACTGCTCGGGAGGCTTGCTCGCGCTGCGGGTGGTAAGAAACACGGTCCGTTCAGGGAATATTTACAGGCTGGCCATAAAGTTTCATATATTGGCACAATCGGCGCAAGGGACTTTGACGCGGCATTTTTTCTGTAGGATAAAGAACTAATGAAGACGGGTACTCAGACGTTTGACGTTTGCATCATCGGCTCCGGTGCCGCGGGTGGTGTCATGGCGAAAGAGTTGTGCGAGGGCGGAGCCAAAGTCATCATGCTCGAAGGAGGGCGCGAGGTTCCACCGTCGCAATTTCTTTCCCACCAGTGGCCCTACGAATTACCGTTCCGTGGCCTGCGCGGCGAAAAACAGGCGCCCTTCTATCCTAAGGATGTCCGCACGTCCATTCGTTATGACCATTGCGACCAGATTGGCGTGGATCGCGTGCGCGTCCTGGGCGGCAGAACCTTGCACTGGAACGCCGTCACGCTGCGTTACGCGCCGCGCGATTTCCGGGCGCGGTCGGTGGATGGAATTGAGGAAGACTGGCCGCTGAGTTACGAGGAACTCGCGCCTTATTACGAGCGGATTGAAACCACGATTGGCGTTTGCGGCGAAGATGATGGATTAGCAATTCTCCCAGCGGGCAGGCATTACTTGCCTCCCATCCCGTGGCGATGCAGCGAGCACGTTCTGGCGCGAGCGGCGAAAAAGATGGGCATTCCCGTGATTTCCGTCCGCAAGGCGGCGCTGACCAAGCCCTATGACAATCGCCCGCCTTGCCACTATTGCGGCCACTGCATGGATGGGTGCGACGCCTCATCGATTTTCACCACGCCGGACTGCATGCTACCCAAAGCGCGCGCCACCGGCAATTTTACGCTGCGCCAGAACGCGCTGGCGCGGGAGATACTTACGGATCAAGAGGGCCTGGCGCGGGCCGTTTCTTTCGTTGATACGAAAACCAAAAAGGAAGAGCAGGTGAGCGCCCGCATCGTGGTGGTGTGCTGCGCGACGGTCGAATCCGCACGCCTGCTGCTGAACTCGCGCTCTCCGCGGCACCCGAACGGGCTCGCCAATTCGAACGGTGTCGCCGGACATTATCTTCACGGCCACGTGGTTGATGAAGTAAGCGTCTACCTGCAGGAGCTCGAAGGAACGCCCCCGGTGAACCAGGACGGCGCCACGGATCACGTTTACGTTCCGCGGTATAACCAGCTCTTCGGGCGCCACGATTACGCGGGCGGCTGGGGCATGCAGGTGAACTACGGCTCTTATATGTTCCCCGCCCAGGCGCTCCGCGTGACGGGCTACGGCCCCAGCTTCAAAGCGCGAGTGCGGAACATGCAGCCGGGCTATCTGCTTTTTGGAAGTTGGGGCAAAAGCCAGTCTGCGCCGGGCAATTACGTGACTGTGGATCCCCACCAAGTGGACGATTACGGCATTCCGATTCCGGTTGTGCACTTCCGGTTTACCGAAAACGATCACCGGCTGTGGCGCGCCGCCAACGAGAGCAAGCTCCAAATTTGCTCGCACCTGAAGGGAACGGTATTCCCGAATTTCGGCGATGCGCCAAGGGGTTTTGCCAGCCACGAAGTCGGGACGCTTCGCATGGGGAAGAACCCCAAAACCTCAGTGCTGAATGGCTTCTGCCAGGCGCGCGACGTGAAAAATCTTTTCGTCACGGACGGCAGTTGCTTCACGACTTCGAGCGAAAAGAACCCAACGCTGACGATTATGGCGTTATCATTGCGGGCGGCGGATTACATTAAGGAGCAGCGGCGGCGGGGAGAAATTTGATCAGAAACCCGCCAATTTCTCCAGGCCCTCTCCCTTTGGGAGAGGGTGGCCGAAGGCCGGGTGAGAGATTCTCATCGCCGTCTTCACATTGAATGACATACTTCCCGCGTAGAAAAAGTTAAGGAGGCAAGCATGGAACGACGAACAGCAATAAAAATCGTAGCATTGAGCGCTTTTTCCGCCACGGTCAGCCCTTCGAGTGATGCGGCGTTTTTATGGTCGCCGGACGCCTACCAGTTGCGGTTTTTCACGCAGGCGGAAAACCAGCTTCTGGACCAACTGATGGAGATTATTATTCCGGCGGACGCGCATTCGCCCGGAGCGCACGCAGCGAAGGTGAGCCTGTTCGCCGATTGGATGGTCTCAACCAGTCATGAGGCCGTTCAGGCGAAGTGGCGTGAGAATCTGCGTGCGTTCCGGCAAGCGGCGGCGCACTCTTCGCCGGTTGATGCTCTTGCCGAAGCGGCCAGCCATGAAAGCCGTCCCCGAACAGCTCTCGACCATTTCTTTGTGGACCTGAAACAGATGACCGTCAACGGCTACTACACTTCGGCCATCGGAATTCATCAGGACTTGCAATACCAGGGCAATACTTACTTGGCGGCTTTTCCCGGCTGCACGAAGAAAGTGGTCAGGAGCCAGGCCTGACGGGGGTTTGCGCCAGCGGCGCGTTTTGCGGCCCCTCACCCGGCCTTTGGCCACCCTCTCCCCAAGGAGAGGGCTGTTATTCCTGATTTTTCGGAGCACTCCCGAAAAGAAGCTGATACTACTTCACCGATCAGCCCTCTCCCTCTGGGAGAGGGTGGCCGAAGGCCGGGTGAGGGTTCTTAACAGCGTGGCACGATGCGGACTGTAACGAGAATTCTGGATGCAGGCCTGCGAGATGAAGCCGTCGGAGATGTTAAGCTTCGGTAAACAGTGTTGAAGCGAGAAACCGCCACTCGCTTTTCTCACGAGGTGCATCATTTTTGCGCTGGATTCTGCTAGACTATCACCAGATATGAATGCCATTCTAAATTTGCTTTGGATTGGCGTGGCGGTGTCCGCTGTGGGCGCGTTTGTTCTCTCAGAGTGGCGCTCGCGGCCAGGCGCCTTGCTGAGGGCTCGCGGCCGGCGCGCCCTTGCCGTTTCTGTTGTCGTCATCGCGCTCTTCCCTACGGTCTCGGCGAGCGATGACTTTGTCCGGCTTGTACTTCTGCCTGCCAGCGTTCCTTCGCAGAAACAACAGATTGCCGGGGAGATTGCGGCGGGATCGAGCCAGACACCCGCGCTCTATCTTGCACGGTTGTCCCGAATATTTGAGAACTCCCAGGTCTCGTGGCCGTTGGAGTTGGCACTAACGGTGACCATGGCCATGATCTTCGGGGCATGGTTTTCGAAAGACCGCGACCTCTTTCTATCTCCCTGTTCCAGCCGGGCGCCTCCGCACCCCTTTTTCGCGGCTTAGTTCCGCCCGTGCGTTTCGGCTTCAGCCCTGAATTAAGATTGCCCGTGACCGGGTGACGTTCCCCC
>DASUKV010000472.1:0-2281 GCA_036278555.1 Terriglobia bacterium | reverse complement strand
CCGCCCTCGCAATTCGAGGCGGCGTTTGTCTCATCGGCTCACAGCGAAGCCGACGTGGCAGAGACGATTGAAGCGGCAGCATCCGCTTTCGCATCTCTGTAGGGGCGCTGCTTGCCGCGCCCTCATTAGACCAGCAACGGTTGGCCAGAATCCATCCTGATTTCACGAGGGGAATTCATCCATGAAACCATCGCGCCGGAATTTTCTGAGAACCGCCCTGGCAGCGCCGCTCGCCGCGCAATTGGGCGGACCCGTCCTGGGCGGCCTCGCGCTCGGAACTCCGCTGGGGGCGCTACCGCTGGGCGAGAATCAATTTCAGAACCCGGAGATCATCCGCTATGACGCGGACTGTTTCACGATCAATGGCCGGGACACCTTCATCCATAGCGGCGCCTTCCATTATTGCCGCTGCCCGCGAGAGCTCTGGCGCGACCGGCTCATGAAGTTCAAGCAGGCCGGGTTCAACACCATTGAGACATATGTTTTTTGGAACTATCACGAGCCCATCCAAGGAAAAACCGATCTCAGCGAGTTTGAAGATTTCGTGAAACTGATTCAGGAGATGGGCTTTTGGACTATCGTGCGGCCTGGCCCTTACGTTTGCGCGGAATGGGACGCCGGGGGCTTTCCCCACTGGGTCATCGTGCAGCAGTTTCCGTTGCGCAGCGCGGCCCCGCAAAGCATTGCAACCTCGAAACACTGGTACGACGCCGTGCTTCCCGTGATTCAGCGCCACCAGATCACCAACGGCGGGCGCATTATCATGATCCAGGTCGAGAACGAATACGATTATTGGAAGCTCGGGGAGGCGGAGAAACGGCAATATATCACGGCGCTCGCCAACATGGTGTGGAGCGCCGGGATTGACATTCCGGTGATCACGAACTGGTGCAAGCAGGCTCGCGAAAATTCTGATCCGGTGATGTCACGCATCGTGGATACCGCCGACTTCTACCCGCGCTGGAACATTGTGAAAGAAGTGGTTCCCCGGCTCGAAAAATTGCGGAAGCAGGAGCCGGGTTCTCCGGTCGGCATCACCGAATTGCAGGGCGGATGGTTCAGCCAGTTTGGCGGCAAGCTGACCATTGATCAGCCTGGCGTCGGCCCCGCGCAGCTTAACATGCTGACGAAAACCGCGATCGAGCGCGGCGTCACTTATTACAGCTACTACATGGGCTTCGGCGGCACCAACTTCGACTGGGCCGGCAAGAAGTTGACCACCACTTACGACTACGCCGCGCCGATTCGCGAGCCGGGAGGCCTGTGGAAAAAGTATTATGAGGCGCGCGGCATTTGTGCCGCGCTCCGCCACTTCGGCGGAGTCCTTACGCGCGCGAAGGCATTACCCGGCGCGCAATCGACGAACCCCGCAATCAGTGTTACGGCGCGTGTGAACGGCAAGAGCGGCGTGCTTTTTGTGCGCGAGAACGCCAACCAGAATCAGCAATTCAAGTTAAGCTTCCCGGACCCTGCCAGCCCTACGCACCGGCTCATCACGGTCCCGCGCGAAGGTCAACTCACGCTCGGAGCGCGCGGCATGAAGATGGTTCCCGTCCAGATCGCCATTCCGGGAGGACACTTGCGCTACACCACCGCCGAGGTCTTGGGACATGGCGCGAGTCTCGACCGGGCGTTTGTTCTGATTTATGACGAGCCGGGCAGCCTGGTAGAGATTGCCTTGGCGACAGAAAACGAGCCCAAGGTGGAAGGCGACGCGGCGTATCAATATTGGGATTCGGAGTACGAGTCTGTTGTGATTGGACTCAAGATCGGCAAGGCAGAAAGAATGCTGCTGGTCAATCAACAGGTCCAAGTGATCGCTGTACCGCGCGATCGCGCCTTGCGGACGTGGATCGCAGAGTACCCCTCTTCCGTTATTCCGGATGCGGAAAGCAAAAGCTCGATCCAGGTCCCCTTCATCACAGACAGCGTTTTGATGAGCGACAGCGGCGCGGACCACCATCACGCCTGGGCGGACCTGCACTTCGCTCCCGGCGAGCACGAGTTGGCGGTTCTCGTGCCAACCGAGCCCAACAAATGCACGATTGATGGCGCCTCCGCGCAGGTGAACTATGATGAACGCTGGCGCACGGCGCATGTGCGGCTCTCAACGCCCGCTCTGCCAGCGCGGCCCGTTACTCCGAACGATGTGGAGAGGTGGGTTGAACAATTTGACCTCCATTCGGGCGACTGGACCACAGGCCCTTGCCAGCCGCTTGAGAAAATCGGCGAAATTCCTTACGGCTACGTAAAATACTCGGCGCAGTTCTCCGCTTCCGAG
>DASUKV010000471.1:0-15018 GCA_036278555.1 Terriglobia bacterium | reverse complement strand
ATCCCAGACGTAGCTTTGCACGAAAGTGTGCGTGCGGTTGTAGTCCAGCGGGCTCCAGTTCCTGTGCAAATCGTAGTAATAGTCGATGCCGCCGGAATTGTCGCCATGCTCGCCCGTATAGCCCAGAGCCTTCCCATAGGTATAAGAAGTGGTCACCGCGAGCCCGCGCGCGAAATGGCGGTCAAGCTTAACCTGAAGCGCATTGTAGCTGGATGGGAAGCCGGCGAAGAAGAGGATGGTATCCGCCGTCCGTCCATAGAGGCCATAAAGCGGCTGCCCCAGTTTTCCAGCGCCCGGCGTGAATCCCGCGTTCATGTTGTATTGCACGGGCACATGAACGCCATGGTTTCCCACGTAGGCGAGATCCAGCGTGAATTGCGCGGGGAGCACGCGCTCGTAAGCCAGATTCCAGGATTCCACGTAAGGATCGACATATTTCTTGTTAATCACCTGGTAGGTCTGGCTGATCAAGAGCGGAGTATCAGCGGGAATGATGCCGTTCGAAGGAATCGTTGCGATCAAGGGAGGTGGAAATCCCTTGGCAAAGGTTGAAGGAGTTCCGTCCGGTAGCAGCGCCGGGCCAAAGCTGTTTCCCTGATTGGTGAAAGCGTTGTTCTGCTTCACAGGGAAGTTGTAGGCATAAGTATTGTCTTGGAACGGTGTATAACTGATTCCGAAGCCTCCGCGAATCACGTTACGGTCCGATAAGCGGTAAGCCAGGCCAAAGCGCGGCGCAAAGTTATGCCAGCGCTCCTGCATTCCCAGGTTCGAGGGATTGCCGCCGATGCCTGCCACCACCAGCGTATTGTTGTTCGGATTGTAATTGGAGAAACCGCCCGGAAATTGCGGCGTCGCGGGCGGGTAAAGCTCCCAGCGCAGCCCCAGGTTGAGAGTCAGCTTGGGGTTTACCTGCCATTTGTCGTTTCCATAGAAGAAAAGGTGCCAGGCGCGGTAAGCCGGGAAGATCACAGGTAAGTCGCGCCCCACATTATCAGGGACGCCCAGAAGGAAACTTGCAAACTGGTTGGCAAATCCCGTCTTCGGTCCGCCATTCAGGGCTGTTTGTCCCGCGGCAAAGCTGAAGCGGCCGCGAGGGCTGAAGGTCTGCTCCTGCAAAAGATCATCGCGGATGCGAACTAGGTTCACACCCCATTTCACGGTATGGTTGCTGATGATCTTGTTCCAGTTGCTCACCACGTCGATGTCGGTTTCCGCGCGAATCCAGGGAAGGCTTGCGGAATATCCCACGGTGGGGTTCCCGCCATTGAACCCAATGTTCGTGATGCCAACAAGGCCACTGGTGAACGGGCTGACGTTCACGCCCGGAATGCCCACTTGGGTGGAAGCGTCAGAACCGTAGTCCGTTTGCTGGGCGACGTTACGGTAACGATTGAGGCCGATGCGGTTCTGGACAATCAGCGTGGGCGAGAAAATGTGGTCCCAATTGACGCCCGCCGAGTAAGTTTTGTCAGTTCCGGTCGCCTCAAACCCGCCGCCAACCGGTCCGCCGGCAAGTCCAAAAGCGGGCGTTTGCTCCGTAAACGGCTTCATATAACCGAGACGGCCCGAAATGTGGTCGTGCTGGCCCTCGTATTGGTCAATCTTCACGTCGAAGGAGTCGATGTCCTGGATGTATCTCGTGGTTTCAAGGAAATTGTGTTGGTACTTCGCGGTACCGGAAGCGTCCAGATTGTTATTGGGCAGCGGAACAAAGGCCAGGAGTTTTTGGGCGATGGGATCGAGCCGCTGAGTGGGAATGACGTTCCCGGAGAACTGCGCGCGGCCTGTCCCATCCGGATTTCCTGTGGCCGGATCAAAGATGGCGGTGAGCGCGGGATCGCTGAGGTCGCCGTTGCGCAGCGCCTGAGTGGGAACGTCCATTTGCTGGAACTGCCCTTCGTGATCCGTCGTCCGCAAAAAATCAAAAAAGAAAAACGTCTTGCCCTTGCGAATGGGGCCGCCGATGTTGCCGCCCCAGTAGTTGTACACCTTGGGCGGCTTCACAAACGGAGCGCCCTCGGGACCCCGGTCGAAAAATCCCCTGGAGTTCAGCGCCTGGCCGTTATAAATCTCGTAGAGCGCGCCATGGAACTGGTTGGTGCCGGATTTCAGGATGACATTGGTGATTGCTCCCATGGCGCTTCCTTGTTCGGCGTCATAGTTGCTCGTGGTGACGTCCACTTCCTGAATCGCCTCAATGGGCGGAATATAGACCTGCAACAAGCCCGTGCGCTCGTTATCATTCACTCCTTCAATCTGAAAATTGTTGGCCAGGCTGGAACTCCCATTCACTTGAGAGTTCAAGCTGTTCTGAGGATTAAAAAAATGTGAATGGTTGTATTCTGCGCGGGTCGTGCCCGGCACCAGATTCAGCAGGTTTTGAAAATTGCGGTTGGTTCCGAGCGGCAATTGCTCAGCCTGAAGGCTCGTCAGTTTGCCTCCTGTCTGCGCCGTATCGGTCTGAAGCAGAGGAATTTGGCTCTTCACGTTCACCGTCTGCGTCACTTCTCCCGGCTGAAGCGTCACGTCCACGCGCGCGGTGGTGTTTACAAAAAGCCGGATGCCGGTACGGACAGTTTTCGCAAAGCCATGCTTTTCGACTTGCACGCTGTAGGCGCCTGGAGACAAATCCGGAAAGGAGTAGTAACCGTTGGCATCTGCCGGTGCGGACCGGCTGACGTTGGTTCCGACGTCAGTGATCGTGACCCGGGCTTGTGGTACCACCGCGCCCGAACTGTCGGTGATCGTCCCAACGATGCTTCCATTCACCGCCTGGCCAAAAGCGCAGGGGAAGAAGCAGACGATCATCAGTACGGCCAAAAAACCAGCCCGCAGGCCGCGAAGACGGGTCGCGATTGCGAGCGCGCTCCCATAGGACACCGCCGGGGAATCCTCATTTCCGGCCAGACCCAGAATCTTGCTTTTCATGGCATCACTCCCCCTGAATGGTTTCGATCTTGTTTGGAACTTGTTCCGAAACATTATCCCCAAGGCGGCGAAGTGTCAAGAACAAATTTTCGAGCCGATGTTGCGGTGGTCATCCGACCACTTGAGCCGTTTGGGGCAGCGCCGCCGGGAAGCGGCGAATCTTGTCACCTCTCCCTGTTCACAGACGTGTGAAACCGTCATCGCAATACACCTTAAGGATTTTGTGTTCCCCGGCGTTCAGGTTATGCTATGCTCCGCATGATGCGGCAGGCGTCTGGACAAACCCGCGCGCCTCGGCGAGGGCCCTCTGGAAATTGAGCGGCATATATGAAACCAGTTCCAAATCCCGTGACGATTCGCGACGTTGCCCGCCAGGCCGGGGTGGGGCTTGGGACCGTCTCCCGCGTTCTGAACGGAGGCGTGAGCGTAAGCCCTGAAACACGCACCCGGGTGCTGGCCGTGATGCGCCGTCTGGATTTCCGCCCCCACGCGCAGGCGCGGCGAATCTTGCGGCGGCGCTCCGGGATGGTCTGTTTTCTGCTTAGCAACCGCGCCTTCATGCACTCTTTTCACGCCCGGATTCTGCAAGGGGTTGAAAACTGCGCGAGCGCGCTGAAGCAGCACGTGATCTACGCCGTCGCGCATTACGATCCCTCCACCGCGCCGGGCCGCATTGCCTTGCCGCCCATTCTTCAGGAGCGCGGCTGGGTGGACGGGCTCATTCTTGCCGGGATCATTTACGCCAATTTCCTGCGCCGGGTGCAGGACCTGCATATTCCTTTCGTATGCATGGGCAATAACGTGGTGACCACCGATGGCGCGGGAGATTTTGACCTGGTAAGCTTTGACGGTTATAAAGGAACCGCCGAGGCGGCGCAATTCCTGGTCAACCAGGGCCACCGGAGGATCGCCTTTGCCGGGGACACATTCTATCCGTGGTTCCGGGAGCGCCATCAGGGATACCTCAGCGCGATAAGAGTGAACAAGCTGAATCCGATTTCTCTGGCGGCCCGCAAAGAAACCAGCTTCCCCGAATATGGGGAATGGGCGGCCGCGCGCCTGCTGGATATCAAGCCGCGCGCGACGGCAGTGATCGCCGGGAATGATGAAATCGCCTACGGCATCTGGCGGGCGCTCCGGCGAAGAGGCCTTGCCATCCCTGAGGATATGAGCCTGGTGGGCTTCGACGACCGCGAAGAGGCAAAACTCATGGACCCCCCTCTTACCACCGTCCAGGTGCATAAAGAGGAGATTGGCGAAGCACTGATGAAGCTGCTGCTCGAAAAGATGCACCACGCGGGGCCGCCGTTCACGAAACGGATTCTTTCAACCGAGTTAATGGTGCGCGAAAGCGTGAAGGCTTTGCCCTGAGCGCGGAATCTTTGCGAAAGGAACGAACATGCACATTTCATGGACACGAAGAGAATTCCTGGGAGCCTCACTCCTGGCGGCGCCGCTCTTGAGCGCCCCTTCCGCGATGGGCGCGAGGCTGACCGTCCCTTCGCGCTTTAAGCTGGGCGTGATCACCGACGAAATCACCGAGGATCTGGACCAGGCGCTGAATTTCATCTCCAGCTATTCGCTGCATTATTGCGAGCTGCGCGGCATGTGGGGCAAGAACATCATGAATCTGGCGGAGGCGGACCTCGACCGCGCCAAGCACCTGATCCAGGATTATCACCTGCATGTCAGCGACATTGGCTCTCCAATCTTCAAATGGAACCTGCCGGAAATGCCGGCGCGGCCGGAAAAACGGGACGAGTTCGGCGCGCACTTTTCGGAAGAGGATAGCGACAAGCTGCTCCTGCAATCCTTCCGGCTGGCGCATTTCTTCGGCACGAAGAAAGTCCGAATCTTCAGCTACTGGCGCGTCGAGGACCCTGACAAAGCGTATCCCTACGTGCGGGATCGCCTGCGGAAAGCCGCGGAACTGGCAGGAAAGGACGACATCCTGCTCGTGCTCGAAAACGAACATGAGTGCAACGTTGGCACGGGCAAGGAGCTGGGCCGAATCCTGAAGGATATTAATTCTCCCCACCTGCGCGGCAACTGGGATCCGGGCAACGCTGCGATGCTCCACGAAGTTCCTTATCCGGACGGCTATCGCAACGTTGTTGGACTTTTCGCGCACATGCACATCAAGGACGTGAAGAAGGATCCGAAAACTGGAAAACTCGAGTGGGCGCCCGTCGGCGGCGGCTTTATTGATTGGAAGGGGCAAATTCAAGCCGTGACCGAGCACCACTATGACGGCACGATGTCGCTTGAGACCCATTACCGCCGGCCGGATGGAAACAAGGTGGAAAGCTCTCGCGAATCTCTCCTGGGCTTGCTCAAGATAATGAACGAAGTCGCGTAGCAAATACCGCCCCTCACCCGCCCTCGTACCTCGGGCACCCCTCTCCCCGAGGGAGAGGGCTGTTATCCCAATGTTCGTTTCCGGCCTCTCCCACCGGGAGAGGCCGGCCAAAGGCCGGGTGAGGGCCAGCCACGGACACGCCAGCGGGTAGCCACGGTTAATTCGCGTTCCGAATTAACCGTGGGCTTGTCATCATGAGAAAAACCCACGGCCAGAAAGACGCTGGCCGTGGCTACTACTTTGCCGATCATAACGATGCCCGACACCCAAAAAATCGACCCTGCCCGCCGGCTGCAAGGGTCGCTCACCCTGCCAGGCGATAAATCCATCTCTCACCGCTATGCCATGCTCGGCGCAATCGCCGAAGGGCTGACCGAAATCCGCGGCTTTGCTTCAAGCGCGGATTGCCAAAGCACGCTCGATTGCCTCCGCGCGCTCGGCGTCGAAATCGAGCGCCAGGGCGGGCACGTTGCGATTCACGGGCGCGGCCTTCGCGGCTTGCGAGCGCCAACGGCTGCGCTCGATGCCGGCAACTCCGGCTCTACGATGCGTATGCTGGCCGGAATCCTTGCCGGCCAGTCCTTCGAATCCTGCGTGACTGGAGACGATTCGCTTTCGCGCCGCCCGATGAAGCGCATCATCGATCCACTCTCTCAGATGGGTGCGAAAATTACGTCCGCAGACAGAGGGCTTCCACCGCTTCGAATCACCGGGGGTCCGCTAAAACCCATTCGTTATCAACCCCCGGTGGCAAGCGCCCAGGTGAAGACCGCGGTCCTGTTCGCGGGCCTTTTGGCGGATGGCCAGACCCAGGTGGAGGAGCCCGTCCCGACGCGCGACCACACCGAAATCGCGCTCGAACAGATGGGCGCCCCCATCGCACGTCAGAACGGGATGATCTCGGTTGACGGCCCGGGGCGGCTCGCGGGCTTGCGCGCGGAGGTTCCGGGAGATGTCTCAGCGGCCGCATTTTTTCTCGCTGCTGCGCTCATGGCGCCGGAATCCGATTTGCTCATTCAGCGCGTTGGGTTGAACCCTACCCGCACGGCGGCCGTCGAGATGCTGCGCGGCATGGGCGCCGAAATCGAGCACAAGAATGTGCGCACACTTAACGGCGAGCCCGTCGGTGACCTGCGGGTTCGCTGCAGCGCGCTCGACGGAGGCGCAATTCCTTCCGAACTGATCCCCAATTTGATCGACGAGCTGCCGGTCCTCTCGGTTCTCGGAACCCAGACGCAGCAGGGCGTTTCCTTCCACGGAGCCCAGGAATTGCGAGTGAAGGAAAGCGATCGCCTGACGGCGGTCGCGGCAAACCTACGCCGGTTGGGAGCGGAAGTTGAAGAATTTCCGGATGGGTTGAGCGTCCCAGGGCAACAGAAATTGCGCGGGGCGGAAATTGAAAGTTATGGAGATCACCGCATCGCGATGGCGTTTGCGGTGGCAGGGTTGATTGCGGAAGGTGGCGTGACGATTCGCGGCAGCGATTGCACCAGGATTTCCTTTCCAGAGTTTTTTGAAACGCTCGCCCGCATCGCCGTTCCGCGATAGCCATCCGCTTTCTCACCGCGCATTCGTTGTGCCGTCGTCGAAGACTCCGGCGTCTCGGCAGATTGCTGCACCAGATGAATGCTTCCGTAGGTCGTTGAAAGGCGGATCATGGGTCCGCCTTTGCCATAAGCGCCTTTGATCGAAGGCTCATTCCCTTGGCTGCTCACAACCAGACTCGGCGCGCTGAAGTCCGAGTTTACCTGGCCGTGGTGAGAGGTTGCATCCACCGTAAAGCCGCTGGAGGCCGGAAGGGCCAGCCGGATGTCTCCATTTTGCGTGGTGACTTGGATGGGGTACGCCGGTGAGACTCCGGTGCGAAGGCTGATGTTGCCGTTTTTATCCGCGATCTCCAATCGCTGCTTGAAGTCTTGAATGTTGATGTCTTTCTGGCGCGTTGTAAGGTTGAGCGGCCCTCCGATGCCGGCAATCTCAAGCGAACCCATTTCCATGTCGAGTTTTCCGGTCAGGTTCTGCGCGGTGAGATCCGTCCGTGAAGACTTAAAGTGCAGCGTTTGGCGGAGGTCGGAAAGCTGTACGGAGCCGGTAAATTCGCCATCCACGGTCACAGCGCCGGAAACGTTTGCGATCTCGACGTCGCCCCCGCGCCCGGAGACGTCTACGTCGCCGGTCACCTGCCGCACTTCCGTCGCGCCTCCTGATTTATGCACGCGCACCGTTCCTGTAACCCCCGTCACGTGCACATCGCCGGATCGCGCGCTCAGGTTCTGATTGCCTCGAAGGCCGCTCAGAAGAATATCTCCGCGCTCGGTTGAAATCTCCGCGGAAGTTGTCTTCGGCACGCGCAAGGCCAGGTCCAGGCGCACGTTATTTCCGCCGTGGGGCAGGGAATCCAGATTCGACTGGAGCGCGTAGCGTCCTCCCTGGCCGGCAATCTGCAGCTTCAATTGCTCGTGCAATTTCTTGGCCTGCGCTTCGTCCGTCGCGCGAATGATCTCCTTCACGGCCGCCTTAATGCCGGGGGTGCTGCCGGCCTGCACTTCAATATCTCCGCGCGCATTGTTAACGGTAAGCTGCGGCTTGGCCCCGGCCGCCGCGGACAGGTTTTGCGTGTAAGTGTAGGAGTTCAAGAAGGGATTTCCCCAGTCCTGCCCGCCCCAGTGCATTCCCCATTCCGTCCGCCATTCGTTCCACGGCGCCAGAACCAGCCGGGAAAGCAGCGTCCCGGCAATAAGAATGAGCAGAAGCAGGATCACATCCGCTCCGGAAAACAATGAGGGCGGCGCCGTTTCGGGGTGGGCGTGCGCCTGGAGGTAATCCATCAGCTTGGAAAGCCCCCAGATGATAATCAGGACAGGCCAGTACTTCGCCAGCACGTGCCAGGGATGCATCGCGGGGTTAAAGTTCTGCGCCAGGAAAATGACGCCAATCGCGATCAGGATCAGCGCCCAGAAAAATGATCCCCGGCGATAGTGGTATCGACTCATAGGTAGTTTCCCCTCGGCTGGTAAAGAGCCATCAGCGATCAGCACTCAGCAATCAGTATCACAGCCCTCACCCGGCCTCCGGCCACCCTCTCCCCGAGGGAGAGGGCTGGAATCTCTCGAACTTACCGCCCTCTCCCCCTGAAAAGGGGGAGAGGGTGTCACGCGTAGCGAGACGGGTGAGGGGGCCACATCTGCGGTAGAGTTTTTGCTTTGACGAATTGTTAACGAATTTATAAGACTTGACCCTAACATTCCGCAAAAGCAACCTACCTTTGCTGAAAGCTGACTGCTGATCGCCGAACGCTTACTTTCACGGCCGTGGTCCTCGCGGCGGACGCGGCGGAGCGAAGGAACGGACCGCCAGCAGCAGCCCAAGCACAACGAGAAGCACCGGCCAGGTTCTACCGATGCTCAAGCCCGGGACGTACTGATTGAGTAGAAAGAGCACGCCCAGCAGAATGAGCATGACCGGAACCGTCAGATCACGGTAAGCTCGTGTTGTGTTCGGCTCCGTCAATGTGAAGTACGCTCCTTCGCCCCCGAAAGTTCCTGCTCCGCGAATTTTCGAAAAGCAGCAGACGCTGGCGCTACAAAAAGCGCAAAAACGCCTGCCGTCTTGAGGTGTAAATTCGCCGCATAATTCGCAATGTCATTCCGAGCGCAGCGAGGAATCTGCTTTGCTTTCAATCCCGATCACAAGCAGATTCCTCGCTGCGCTCGGAATGACAGTAACCCAGGCTGCGTTTTTTCAATGAACGCCAAATCAGGCAACTAGCGATCGGCTGTTTTGCGTAACTGCGCCAGTTTGCCATCAAGCTCCCTCATCATCTGTTGGTGCTCCCGTTCCTCGCTGTAAAGCTTGTTGCGCGCTTCCTCCTCCAGATCATGGATTTTCGCAACATCGACCAGCGCCACCAGGAGCGCGACCCCGGCGAAGATCGCCAGCGAAATAAGCACTCCTAAGCTCATAGAATCGCCTCCTAAACGACCGCTTCAGGCGTGCGCCCCGCTTTCACTCGTTCGATCTCCAACTCCAACTGCTTCAGGTTGCGCTGGTGTTCCATTTCCCGGATGCGCATGGCCTCGTGCGCCTGGAGCTCGCGCAGGCGGGTGCGGTGCCAGAAAACAATTCCAATGATGGCGACTAGGCCCGCAACGCTCGCAATGCAGACAACCATCACCATAATGAATGGGCCTTCGATCATAATGCTTCACCGCCTTTCGCCTGTTTTGATACCGGTTGGACGCAGCGCACAAGGTTGTAGCGGCGCTCTGTGAGCAACGGTTTTGATCTTCAAGGTTTCCGCGCCCATAGAGCGCGGCGACATATCTAAGCCGTACTGCCACAGCCTTACAGCCGCTATCGGGGGACGGCATCGCCCGCTCTGGCAAGCTTTGCCTTCTCGAGTTCGATCTTGGCGCGTTCGATCTCCATCTCTTTCATGCGGCGCTCGTGCTCCATTTCGCGGACGCGCAGGTCCTGATGCGCCTGAAGCTCGCGCTCCCGCATCTTGCGCATGCTATTGATGGCCACAATGATGATCACCATGACGAAGGCCCCTAAGGGAACGATCAAACCCCATTCGAAATGCTGCATAGCCTCATCCTCCCGAAGAATTCGCTTTTTTTATAGTTCCTTGGATTCCCCGTGCTGCTGGCCAACCGTTGCAGCCGGTCCCGGGCCGCCGGAAGGCGGATTTCCCGGCGTGCGCGGCGGATAAATGTCACGGCGCCGGGCCTTGCGCTGAAGTATTAGCACCCCAATGACGATCAAGAGCACGGGCCAGAACTGCCCGATATCCGAAAGCACGTGCACGCCGAGGTTGTCGAGCAGGAACAGGGCGCCCAGCGCGATCAGGACGATGGCGCTGACCGGCGCATTCAGCCGGAGGTTGCCGAGACCGGGCAGTTCCTCTGCGGGCTGGCCCATCTGCCGCCGCCGGGCTGTCTGATAGGAATCAATCACCATGTAGCAATAAAAGGCGGCCGCGCCCAGACCGAAAATTGTGCTAAACGGACTTTCCGCCCTTCCGCTCAGCGCCACGAGCGATCCAAAGATGAGCACCTGGACAATGGCCTTCAGGATTTGCCCATTGTAGATGGCTCCCACCCCCGGAATGAAACCCAGAAACAGCGCCAGGCCGGGATTCGGCCCCATATCGTGACCTAGTCCTGGGTAGTACCCACCGGGCTGAAACCGGCTGGCCAGGCAATTCTCGCAGTAACTCACGCCGCGCACGTCACGCTTGCACTGGACGCAAAGCGCGCGGCCGCAATTCCCGCAGTAGGCGACTGCGTCCGTCTCGGGATGGTTTGAGCATTTCATTGTGTCAGACTCCTTGTTTCCCAGATCCACTGGATCTGGCGATCATTCCCCCAGCGATCAGATTAACGGCCCCGCCACCTGCTTCCTTTCTGAAAGCGCTCAAACGGAGGCAGGGCCGGCCGTCGTTCGAGCGCCATCTGCGGCGCCCCAGGCGACTGCGCACCGGAGGCGCCCCCGTCCGGAGCTTGCGGTTTTTGCCGCGATCCCGGCGTGCCCTCCGGCTGCTGCCGCATCTGGCGCAGAAGCGACTGAACTTCGTAAACGAAGCGCAGATCGTAATAAAACTTCTCCGCGCGCGCCACCAGCAGATGCCCGCGGCTATCCGCGCGATAAACCCATGTGACCGGGTTCAGCTCACGGAGTTTGAGGCCCTGGAGATTCACATTGGCGGCATAAAAGAGGAAGGACAGAGAAAAAACAGCCATGGAGATCCCATAAGCGACTTGGGGACGGAACGCCGCCCGCAGCCATGATGGCGCCCAGCCCGCAGTCCGTCGTCTCCTGGACCCGGTAGTGGCGAGAAGGATGCGCGACTCGAGCCATGGAGCCGGTTCGGCGTCTTCCGCCGCATGAAGAGTCCGCAGGGCGAAGCGCACGTCCTCGGCCATGGCCCGGCAGTCGCCGCAAGAGGCAAGATGCTCATCCATCAGCCCCTTCGGCCCCTGGTCGAGAGTCCCCTCGACGTAATCCGTCAGCAGGTTTGAGACTTCCCAATGGGTCATGGTTCGTATTCCAGCCCCTCACTTTTCAACATACGTTTAAGGACCCGCCCAAGTTCCACCCTTCCGCGGTTGATTCTGGACTTCACGGTACCCGCCGGAACTCCTAATACCACAGCAATCTCAGCATAGTCCATATCCTGCAAGTCTCTTAAGATCACCACTTCCCGCATGTCGGGGGAGAGCCGGAGCAACGCTTTCTGCAGCAACTCCTTTCTTTCTCGCGCTTCGACTTCGGAAGCGGGTCCTGTTGAAACGTCCGCCGGGGGACTAAAATGCTCTTCTTCATCATCCAAGGAAGTGGTGGCCCGGTCATGCCGCGACCGCCGGTAGTGATCCACCAGGTGGTTCCGCGCAACACGGTTCAGCCAGGTTGTGAATTGCCCTTGGACCGGGTCAAAGGTTCCCAGCGCTTGGAAAACCTTGATAAACACTTCCTGGGTTAAATCCTCCGCGTCCGTGGTGTTTCCCGTGAAGCGATAGCAGAGGTTATAGACTTTCCGGCTATGGGTCCTCAGGAGCGCCTCCCAGGCCGAATCGTCGCCGGTCAGGCAGCGCTTGACTAAATCCTGATCTTCTAGCACTCAGGCACTCCCGGCTTTCATCATGAAGCGCTTAGCCTGGCCGCACGGCGCATGACACGAGAACTTGCTGAGCATTGTATCAGAAAGCCGTCAGCGCACAGGAGCGCTTGCTTGACTTGCCATAGCTCATCCGCTATGTTTACCAGCGTGGTACGGCAGTAAGCAAGCTTTCTTATTATGACGAAACAACATCGGCGCTGGCTGGGATGGGCGATCGGAGCGGTGATCCTGGCCCTCGTCCTGCTACACGTCAGCCACAGTCCGGAGTGGCGGAACTTCGAGTGGCGCCGGCTATGGCATCTGCTGGTCCACGTCAAACTCGAATTTCTGATCCCGGCCGCCCTGATTAGCTATGTGACTTACATCGCTCGCGCCATCCGTTGGAAGTTCTTTGTCGATCCCATCAAGAAATGCTCCCTCTGGGTGTTGTTTGTAGCGCAGATTTTTGGCTTCAGCTCGATCTACCTGGTCGGCCGCGCGGGTGAAGTGGTCCGTCCGGCGTATATCGCCAGGGCGGAAAACCTGTCGTTTACCAGCCAGGTTGCCGTGTGGGTGCTTGAACGCCTCTACGACTCCTTCGCGCTAGTGATTCTTTTTGCGCTCGGATTGTATATTGAGGCCCTCCACCCTGAAACAGCGCACTCCGCAACCATTCTTCACGCAATTCATAGCGCTGCGGTGGGAGTTTTAATCCTCTGCGCCGTTATCGTGGCGCTCCTGGTCCTCTACAGGATCTATTCTGAGAAATTTATAATCTGGATCGGCCGGTTACTGGCGGGCGCCCCGAAAACCATTAGAAATCATGCCCTGAATTTCCTCAGCTCGTTTTCCGATGGCCTGAATGTAATCCAAAATCGCAGGGATTTTTCCGTGAGCATCCTGTGCACGGTCGTGCTCTGGGCGCTTAACGTCACAGCCATCTGGCTGGTTTTTCGCAGCCTCGGCGGACAACTTCAGGGCCTTTCGTGGTGGGTGGCAGCATTGACGCTGGTGTTCAGCTCCCTGGGCCTTATTATCCAACTCCCGGGTGTTGGAGGGGGCTACCAAGTGGTCATCCTGCTGGTACTGAAGAACTTATTTCAAGTTTCCGCTGAAGGCGCTGCCAGCGCCGCCATCCTGACATGGCTTACCGTGATGGCTCCTTGTATTATCCTCGGGTTAGCGCTGTTGATCTATAAAGGTCTGAGCCTGAAGAAGCTCAAAGCGATTACGGAAGAGGAATACGAGACGACAGCTCCACGAGCTTAGGAAAGAGCTGCCGCACTCATTCTTAAACTGTACTCCGCCGGTTTCTATCTATGAAGTGTCCGTTTTGCGGTCATCTGGAAGATCGAGTGGTTGATTCGCGGGAAGCCAAGGACGGCGACACCGTCCGCCGGCGGCGTGAGTGTACGCGCTGCGAGCGCCGATACACGACTTATGAGCGGATCGACGAAATCCCCTACATGGTGATCAAGAAAGATGGCCGCCGGGAAAAATTTGACCGCCAGAAAGTATTGGCGGGTTTACTCAAAGCGTGTGAGCGGCGGCCCGTCCCCGTCAGCAAGCTGGAAGAGATCGTCAATGAGGCCGAGAGTTATGTCGCCGAGTCAGCAGCACGCGAACGGCCTACCTCCGCCGTCGGCGAGCTGGCGATGAATCACCTTAAGAAGCTGGATAAGGTGGCCTACGTCCGCTTTGCCTCGGTCTACCTGGATTTTAAGGACGTCCGTGAATTTATGGACGAGCTGAAGGACCTTTTGAAGGCAAGGGGGAAATAGGGGGCAGGGAGTGGGGGGAATAGGGAGTAGGCAACAGGTGACAGGCGACAGGAAATAGGCCACAGGCAAGGAAACACCTCCAATCGCGTACTCTCATCCCGAATTCGTAAGTTGAAAAATAACGGCCTTAGCGCAATTCCATGAAATTGATGGGTAACTCACTCGTTTTCAATAAATTAGATGGCACAAATCCAGCTTGCCCGAATTTGAATTTCCGCAGTCTCATCATCTGAAAATAGGGGGTTCGTACGAAATAGAGTTGTTCAACTTACGAATTCGGGTTCATAACGCCGTTGTTTTGCATTCAGTAGGCTCCCTTGCAGAGCCATGGGCACACCGTCAAAAGCAAAAAAGCCGCGATTGCTCGCGGCCTCTCAATTATTTTAAAAATTTTAAATTCGAGATTGGAGATTACGAAAGCCTTTGACAACCGAGTTGAGCAGCCACGCCAGGTTCCCTGTGAGGGTTAACCGTTATGCGGGTACTTCAACGTGCGCTGACCGGGTATGCGGCTCCGGCACGGGAAGCCCTTCCAGCCGCATTCCATTGAGATGAAACCGAATCGCCTCGCGCATGTTAGCCTCAACTTCTTCGAGTGTTCTTCCCGTCGAGACGCAGCCGTCGAGGTCTGGTGAGTATGCGGAATATCCAGTTTCGGTTTTTTCGAAGGCGATCACATACTTCTTCATTTTCTCAATCCCGCCTGCTCAAGAATACTGTTGACGGTTCCCGGGGCGAGATCGTCATTCCCGCTTCGTGGGATCGTCACCAGCCCCCGTTTTCACCTGATGTTTGTATTGATGATGGCTACCGCGAGTTCTGACCACGCGCCAACCGTCATCTACGAGCAACCGGATCATATCGCGAACCTTCACACGCTCACAGAATAGCCAGCAGGTACGCCGCTGTCAACCAGGCGGGGCCCCCCCAGAATCGAGATTGATCCGCAACTGGGATTCTGCTGAAGCTGGGAGGTCAGCTTTGCGGCGTCGGGCGGACCCCTCGGGTGGTGAGCGGTGTTTCTCAACGACGTTGGGATGCTCTTCAGTCCGTTTTCACACAGTCCGTTTCGCCGTGCGCGGACACTTCCGCGTCAGTATGCTGCCCGGCCCTGCTGATTGCGTCCTCCTTTCGCTCAACCGGTCAGCGCGGCGCAACGGAGTCGAGCCGCTTCGAGGAGCCTCCATTTCTCCAAGTCGGCCTTGATCCGCCTCAAGCCCCAACCGCTCCAGCACCTCGCGCTCCGCCCGCAACTCCCGCAAATCCTCCAGCCGCCTCCCCCCTGCGTGCAGCATCCACACCAGCGGCTGCTCAAACTCATGCGCCTCATACCCTCGACCTGACCTTGG
>DASUKV010000470.1:0-21283 GCA_036278555.1 Terriglobia bacterium | reverse complement strand
CGCGGTGTTGCGAGTCATGAAGCCGGTATGTTACGTTGAAGGTTTAGATTCTTCATCTTGACCGTGGCTGAAACATGCTTCTTGCTTATTCGAATCGCGCGCCCTGCGTTGCGGCTTCAGCGTTCATTGCGCCCAGCGCTGACCTGATTGGTGATGTCGAGATCGGTGAAGACGTGAGCGTGTGGTTCCAGACGGTCCTGCGCGGCGATATTGAGCCCATCCGCGTCGGAGCCAACAGCAATATTCAGGATGGCTCGGTGCTGCACACGGTGGAAGGCTCGCCCGCGATTGTGGGCGAGTGGGTGACGGTGGGCCATCGCGCCGTGATCCACGGTTGCACGATTGAAGATCATTGCCTCATCGGCATGGGCGCGATTCTCTTAAGCGGCGCGCGAGTGGGCGAGGGTTCGATCATCGCTGCGGGTGCGCTGGTGCCGGAGAACACCATCGTTCCCCCTCAGAGCCTTTATATGGGAGTTCCGGCACGCTTCCGGCGCGAGCTCAAGGATGTGGACCGGATTTTTATTGACGCCCACGCCGAGCACTACCTGCAGTACAAACGCAATTACCAGGGTTTAGGAAGCTCAAGCGGCAATCTGATCTGATCCTGGTGTTTTGCCGGCCCTCTCCCTCTGGGAGAGGGTGCGCGAGCTGCGAGCGCGGGTGAGGGTTTCTCTCTCAGAACATGTCACAACAAACATCGCCAATCCGGTCCGTGAAGGGAACGCGCGATCTGCTGCCGCCGGAGACGCTCCTTTGGCAGCGGATCGAGCAGGAGTGCCGGGGCGTGTTTGCCGCCTACAATTTCGGAGAAATTCGCACTCCCGTGATCGAGCCCACAGAGCTTTTTGCTCGCAGCGTCGGAGCCGACACGGATATTGTCTCGAAGGAGATGTACACCTTCGAAGACCGCGATCATGAATCCCTCACTCTGCGGCCTGAGGCGACAGCCAGCGTCGTACGAGCTTATATCGAGCGCCGGCTGTTCAACGAAGGGGGGATTCACAAGCTCTACTACATCGGGCCGATGTTCCGGCGCGAGCGCCCGCAAAAGGGACGCTACCGGCAGTTTTACCAGATTGGCGCGGAAGTGCTGGGATCAGATCATCCGCTGATTGATGTTGAAACGCTCGAGATGCTCCTGCTGCTTCTTGACCGGCTGGGCCTCAAGGAAACTTCGCTGCTCATCAATTCGGTGGGTTGCGCCCGCTGCCGTGCCGAATACGTCAAGATTTTGCGCCGCGAGCTTGCGCCCATCAAGGCGCAGATGTGCGCGGACTGCCAGCGCCGCGCGGAAACCAACCCGCTGCGGGTGCTCGACTGCAAGGTGGAAGCCGATCAGCCCCTTATCGCTAAACTCCCCAGCATTCTGGATCACCTCTGCCCGGAATGCCGCCAGCACTTTGACCGTGTCACCGGCGAACTTCGCCAGCGCGGCATCGTGTACGAAATCACTCCCCGACTCGTGCGAGGCCTTGATTATTACACTCGCACCACGTTTGAAATCACCAGCGGCAAGCTGGGCGCGCAAAACGCGCTGCTGGGCGGCGGCCGCTACGACGGGCTTTCGGAGATGCTCGGTGGGCCGCCTTCTCCGGGGTTTGGATTTGCCATGGGCGAAGACCGTTTGGCGCTTGCCGCCGCGGAAACGGGCGTTCTCACTCATGATTCGCAACCAGCGGCCTTCATCGCATGGATGGGAGACGCCGCGCTTGCCCCGGCGCTCGATTTGGCCCGAATGTTGCGGCGCGAAGGTTTCCGGACTGAGGTTCCGTTGGAGCCGTCGAAATTGAAGAAGATGCTGGGTCACGCCAGCCGCTTGGGCGCGCGCTTTTCCGTAATTGTTGGCGAAGGCGAAATCGAGTCCGGACGCTATCAGATAAAAAATATGGAGACAGGAGCGCAGGAACCGGTAGCGCCAGAACTCGTCGGCGCTTATCTGTGGGAGCGGCTCAAAGCGTGAGTGCGCCCCAAACGGGTGAAGGAGCACAATTGCAACTGGACCTCTTAGGCGAGCGTGAGCGGACGCACTACTGTGGCGAACTGCGCGAATCGGATGAAGGAAAGACCGTCTTCCTTGCGGGCTGGGTGGCGCGCCGGCGCGACCTGGGCGGCCTCATCTTTCTGGATCTGCGGGACCATTCGGGTGTGACGCAAATCGTGTGCAACGTCGAGACCAGCCCCGAAGCGCACGCCAAGGCCGAGCAAGTGCGCCCGGAATACGTGGTGGGAGTCGAGGGCGAGGTGGTGCTGCGCGATCCCGCCACCGCGAATCCGCAGCTTCCGACGGGCAAGGTGGAAGTGCGCGCGCGATCGCTGCTGCTGCTCAATGAGTCCAAAACGCCGCCGTTTCCGATTGACGGCGACGGACGCACCGCCGAGGAATCCCGTCTGCGGTATCGTTATCTTGACCTGCGCCGCGCCCGCATGCAGCGCAACGTCCGGCTCCGCCACCAGGCCGCCTTCGCCGTGCGCGAGCACATGGCGCAGCACGGATTTGTGGAGATTGAAACTCCTTTCCTCACGCGTTCGACGCCCGAAGGCGCGCGCGATTATCTGGTACCCAGCCGCGTCCATCACGGCGATTTTTACGCCCTGCCGCAATCGCCCCAGCTCTTCAAGCAGATCCTCATGATCGGCGGATTTGACCGCTATTTCCAGATCGTTCGCTGCTTCCGCGACGAAGACTTGCGCGCCGACCGCCAGCCGGAGTTCACGCAGATTGATATCGAAATGGCCTTCCCGCAGCGGGCCGAGCTTTTCAAGATTATCGAAGGCTTGATGGAAAAGCTCTTCACCCTGGTGGGGGCTCAAGTGAAGCGGCCTTTCCAGGTGTTATCTTACGAAGAAGCGATGGAGCGCTACGGCTCGGACAAGCCCCACACCGGATTCGGCCTGGAATGGCGGCGTGTGACCCTGCCGTCCGGTGCGGCGGAAGAACTCCGCGTCTCAGAGCCGCTCAAGGCCATGGGTGTGCCCGGCCAGGCGCCGATGAGCCGCAGCCAACTCGACAAGCTGCAAGAAACAGCCCAGGCTGCCGGTGCCGGCTGGTTCAGCTTTATCAAGGTGAGCGGGGACGCCGTTCAGTCACCGCTGGTGAAACCCTTGGGAGAGGAACGGGTGAAAGCGTTCGCGGAGTCCGTCCGGGCGCAGGACAATGACCTCATCATCCTACTCGGGTTGAAGCTTGCCTCTGCGTCAGGCGGCAGCCAGCGCCGGCTGAACGAAGCTTCCGGCGAAATCCGGCTTGAACTTGCGCGACGGCTCGATTTAATCAAGCCCGGTTGGAACTTCCTCTGGGTTGTGGATTTCCCGATGTTCGAGTATGACGAAAAGGAAAAACGCTTCGCGGCCATGCACCATCCGTTCACTTCGCCGCGCGAGGAAGATTTGCCCATGCTCGAATCCCATCCGGAGCAGGTGAAGGCTCGCGCGTACGATCTGGTATTGAACGGCTCGGAAATCGGCGGCGGCTCCATTCGTACCCATCGGCGCGACATCCAGCAGAAAGTCTTTCAAACCCTGGGCATGAAGCAGGAAAAAGCCCGCGAGCGCTTCGGATTTTTCCTGGACGCCCTCGACTACGGCACGCCGCCCCACGGCGGCATCGCCTTGGGATTCGACCGTATTGTCGCGCTGATGGCGGGCGAATCCAACATTCGCGAAGTGATTGCCTTCCCGAAAACCGCCAGCGCCGTGGACGTCATGTGCGAAGCGCCCTCGCCGGTCGAGCCGGAACAGCTTCGGGAACTAGGGCTGAGGATTGATTCATTGAATCATTGATTCATTGAATCATTGGCCGTGTTGTTTCAATGAGTCAATGTTTCAATGAATCGATGGATCAATTTCATTTATGTCCGTCATTCGCATTCTCCCCGAAGCCGTTGCCAATAAAATTGCCGCTGGTGAAGTCGTGGAGCGGCCGGCCTCCGTGGTGAAAGAGTTGCTTGAAAATTCGCTGGACGCGGGCGCAAGCCGCGTGGACGTTTGCGTGGAGGCGGGCGGCAAGCGGCTGATTCGCGTCGAAGATGACGGCTGCGGGATGGACCGCGATGACGCGGTCTCAGCTTTCGAGCGCCACGCGACCAGCAAGATCAAGTCTTCGGACGACCTGTTTGAAATCGCGACGCTGGGTTTCCGTGGAGAGGCCTTGCCTTCCATCGCTTCCGTGTCGCGCGTGCTTCTTGAGACCCGCCACGCTTCGGAAAGCGCCGGAATCCAGGTGGAAATCGCGGGAGGACGGTTGCGCGACATCAAAGAAGTCGCCCGCCCTCCAGGGACGCGGCTTGAGGTCCGCGATCTCTTTTATAACACCCCGGCGCGCCGCAAATTTTTGAAGTCCGAGTCCACGGAACTCGGCCACGTCGCCAGCCTCGTGACGCATTACGCGCTGGCCCACCCTGAGAAATCCTTCCGGCTCGTCTCTTTCACGCATGAAATCTTGAACGCCTCGCCGGTGGCGGCGATCCGCGAGCGCCTGTACCAGGTGATGGGCGCGCAGACGCTGGAGCAACTGATTGAGATCGCTCCGGTCGAGCGCAACATGCCCGTTGCTGTTGCGGCGGAAACCGAGCCTGAGGAAATCGAGCCTGCGAAGATTCGCCTGCTGGGCTTTGTCTCGCGCCCGGAAATCCAGAAGCTGAATCGCAATCAAATCTATTTCTTTGTGAACCGCCGCCTCGTGCGGGACCGCCTGATTCTGCACTCGATCACTGAGGCTTACCGCAATATTTTTCCCTCCGGAGTGTTTCCCGTCGCCCTGGTATTCCTGGAGCTGCCGCCTTCAGAAGTAGACGTCAACGTGCATCCTTCGAAAACGGAAGTGCGTTTCCGGCACTCTTCGTTTATCCATGACTTTGCGCGTGACGCGATTCGCGGCGCGCTGATTGCCTCGCGCCCGATGGCGGCGTTCCCGTCCCGGAAGGCGTCCGGCAGCAAATCGCCGCTTTCAAGCAGCCTCGAAGCCGATGCCGCCGAGCGGCTCGCCGAGGATGGCTCCCCAGCCGCGAGCCTTGCACCGCCAGCGCCTGAGATTCGCCCGATACCCGCTCCGCGTTTCTCGCAGCCGCAGGGCGCCTATGCCCCAGGCTTTGCTTTGTCCCCTCCGCAGCCCGTCCCTGAAACGGGCTCGCTGCCGCTTACGGGCGGAGTTGCGCCTCCTCTCGCCGATGCGGCGGAGTTAGCGCCTGCTGCAAATGAACTCTCCTTTCCGCGCGCGAATTGTAACGGGGTCTCTGCCCGTGACGAATTCGCGCGATGCGGGCTCACTGAGGCGCAGGCGGGCCTTGCAGGGCAGGGGATTGACAGCGCCGAGGCGGTCACATCCGGATCGGGAGAGTTCCCTCGCAACCTGCGCCCTCTGGGGCAGGTGCATCAGAGTTTCATTGTCGCTACGAATGACGAAAGTCTTTGGATCATCGACCAGCACGTTGCTCATGAACGGGTGCTCTTTGAACGCCACCTGCGCGTGCGCCTCGATGCCCACGCCGAAAGCCAGCGCCTGCTGCTGCCCATCGTTGTGGAGCTTCAGCCGGCGCAGCAGGCGGTGCTGCAGGAGATCAGCCAGGAGCTTGCTCGAAGCGGCTTTGAGGCGGAGCCTTTCGGGCAGCGGACGTTTGCGATCAAGGCGGCTCCGGCGGAGATTCGTCCCGAGGATACGGAAAAACTGCTGCTTGAGATTCTGGACGACGTGAATTCAGAAGCGCGCAGTCTGACGCTGGAGGACCTTCGCCACAAAATCGCTGCCTCGGTCGCCTGCCATGCGGCGATCAAAATCAACATGCTTCTAGATTATAAAAAAATGGAATGGTTGCTGAGGGAGTTAGAAAAAACCGAATGCCCCATGACCTGCCCGCACGGGCGGCCCATTCTGCTGCGCTATTCTTTACGGGAAATCCAGAAAGCGTTCAAGCGAATCTGATCTCTTTCCGCCGCTGGGTGAAGCCTTCTTCGGATGGACGTGAAAAAGCCTTTAGTGATCGCGATTGATGGCCCCGCGGGCGCCGGCAAAAGCACGGTGGCGCGGAAACTTGCCTCCCGTCTTGGGCTGCATTATGTCGATAGCGGCGCGACTTATCGCGCCGCGGCCCTCAAGGTACTGAGGGATGGCGTTTCGGTCGAGGACCTGCCAGCCGTCAACTCCAGCGTTGCTTCAGCCCGGATCGAGCTTCAGCCTGGGAATTCAGCGCTCCGCGTTTTGCTGGATGGAGAAGATGTGACGGAGCCGATCCGCTTGCCCGAGGTCACGCTGGCCGCCGCCCGCATCTCGTGCCTGCCGGAGGTCCGTCAAAAGTTGATCGCCCTGCAGCGCGGTTTTCTGGCTCCTCCTGGCGTGGTGATGGACGGGCGCGATATCGGAACCGTTGTTTTCCCAGATGCGCCCCTGAAGATCTTTCTCACCGCCGGCTCGGAAGAGCGGGCGCGGCGGCGATTGGGCGATGAGAAGAAGCGGAGGCAGAATACGACGCTGGATCAGACCGCCTATGAAATCGGACGCCGCGACCAGTTAGACGCCGAAAGAAAAATCTCTCCCCTCATCCCTGCAGCGGACGCTTCGACCATTGATTCCTCCCTGCTCACCGCGGACCTTGTGGTGGAGAAGATTCTGGAACTGGTGAAGGAGCGAAAGCTGATGGAGGCGGCGGTGAACTCGGGATGAGAGGAAGGGCTTGGTTCTTCCGGTAGAAGCGGAGTCTTGCTTTAGCGGGTGCCGTTGCTCATCGAGGCCAGGAATTGGGAGTTATTCTGCGTTTTCGAAAGCTTCTCGATAATCAGCTCCATCGTCTCAACCGGCGAGAGCGGGTTCAGCACCTTGCGCAGCACCCAGATGCGGTTCAGTTCATCCCGCGGAACCAGCAATTCTTCTTTTCGCGTGCCGGAGCGGTTGATGTCAATGGCCGGAAAGACGCGCTTATCCACCAGCTTGCGGTCCAGGTTAATTTCCATATTGCCGGTGCCCTTGAATTCCTCGAAGATCACGTCATCCATGCGGCTTCCCGTATCGATCAACGCCGTGGCGATAATCGTGAGGCTGCCGCCTTCTTCCACATTCCGCGCGGCTCCAAAAAAGCGCTTGGGCCGCTGCAGGGCGTTCGAGTCCACGCCGCCCGAAAGCACCTTGCCGGAGGGCGGCACGACGGTGTTGTAGGCGCGCGCCAGGCGCGTGATGGAGTCGAGCAGAATCACCACGTCGCGCTTGTGCTCGACCAGGCGCTTGGCCTTTTCAATCACCATCTCTGCCACCTGCACGTGCCGGGCCGCCGGCTCGTCAAAGGTTGAGCTGATGACCTCGCCCTTCACGGTGCGCTGCATGTCCGTCACTTCTTCCGGGCGCTCGTCGATGAGCAGAACGATGAGCGTCACTTCAGGATGATTCGTGCTGACGGAATTGGCGATGGTCTGCAGCAGCATCGTTTTACCGGTGCGTGGCGGGGCCACAATCAGCCCGCGTTGTCCTTTGCCGATGGGTGTGAGGAGATCAAGGACGCGCGCCGAGATGTTGTCCTTCGCGGTCTCGAGCCGCAGGCGGTCCTGAGGATAGAGCGGCGTGAGGTTATCAAAGAAAATCTTGTTGCGCGACTCGTCGGGCGGCTCAAAGTTGATGGCCTCGACCTTGATCAGCGCGAAGTAGCGCTCGCCCTCCTTGGGCGGCCGGATCTGGCCGGAGATCGTGTCGCCGGTGCGCAGATCGAACTTACGAATCTGCGAGGGTGAGACGTAGATGTCGTCGGGTCCGGGCAGGTAGTTGTAGTCCGGCGCGCGCAGGAAGCCAAAGCCGTCCGGCAGGCATTCGAGCACGCCCTCGGAAAAAATCAAACCACTTTTCTCGGTTTGCGCCTGCAGGATTTTGAAGATCAACTCCTGCTTGCGCATGGTGCTCGCCCCGACCACTCCCAGGTCTTTGGCGACGGAAGTGAGCGTAGTGATGTTCATCTCTTTCAGCTTGGCGATATCCAGGACTTCACCTTCTTTAAGTTCCTGGATTCTTTCTTCCTGAACTTCTTCTTGTTTTTTTACGGGCATAGGGTGTTCTTCTCTTCTTAAATGGGGTTTGGAGTTGCGGCCGGCCGGGCGGCCCGGCGGATGGGGCTCATCGGATTCGGGGTTGCGCCTTCTTGGTGTCGTCATTCAGTGAGGGTTGACCGGTGCACAAGTTTGCCGGTACGGTAGGGTGGCGGCCTCCAAAAAGGGCGCTTCGCCACGCGCTCAGATCTTAGGTGTCGAAATCGGGGTCAGTGGAAATCGGTGGATACCGGGCGCGAAATCGGGTAAAACTTCACACCGCTCCGTTGGATGCGCTCTAGTCCCAAATGGTTTTACGGAAATCGTCCGCCGCAGGAATCATGACCCCTCCGAGCCCGTTGAGAACCGCCGCCGTCAGCCTCAAACCCAGCGCGGATTGATGAAAATCGCTGGCCGGGAGCGCTGCTGCGGCGCTTTTCGACAGGCTTTGGAGCCACTTTCAGTTGGCCAGGGGCTCGCGGTCCCCTTCGTGCGAACCGGGCTCGAGAGCGGGCGGAGGCGAGGAGGTCTCCGGCTCCAGGGACTCGCGTCCCTCGACCTTGCGCTCTAACGCTAAATCCAGCACTTCATCCATCGTGTCCACAAACCGGGTCGCCATTTCCTGTTGAATCGATTCGGGCACTTCGGAAAGATCCTTCTCATTATCGCGCGGCAGAATCACCGTCCGGCAACCCGCGCGGTGCGCCGCCATGAGCTTTTCCTTGACGCCGCCGATGGGAAGCACCTTGCCGCGCAGGGTAATTTCCCCGGTCATCGCCAGGTCGCGGCGGACTGGAATCTTGGCGAGCGCGCTCACAACCGAGGTGGCGAGCGTAATCCCCGCCGAGGGTCCGTCCTTCGGGATGGCGCCTTCGGGCAGGTGAATGTGAATGTCAAGCCGCCGGTAAAAGTCCGGGTCAAGCGCCAGGCGCGCCGCGCGCGACCTCACGTAGCTCATCGCAGCGTGGCCGGATTCCTGCATCACATCGCCGAGCTTGCCGGTGAGGATCAGCTTGCCCTTGCCCGGCATCGTGGTGGTTTCGATATGGAGAATCTGGCCGCCCACCTCAGTCCAGGCCAGGCCCGTCGCGAGTCCGACCTCATTCTTCTCTTCCGATTTGGTATCCCTGAACTTCACCACGCCCAGATATTCCTTGAGGTCATCTTTCCCGAGGGTGAGCTGAAGGCTCTTGCCGTCCTTCACCACCTTGCGCGCGACCTTGCGGCACACGTTCGCGATCTCACGCTCAAGGTTGCGGACGCCCGCCTCGCGCGTATAGCTGCGGATGATCTCCACAATTGCATCGTCGGAGATCGTCAGGTTCTCGGGCTTGAGGCCCGTCGCCTCCTTCTGCTTGCGAATCAGAAAGCGCTTGGCGATTTCAAGTTTCTCAGGCTCGGTGTATCCCGAAAGCCGCAGGATTTCCATCCGGTCTTGCAGCGGCTGCGGAATGGTGTGGATCACATTGGCCGTGGTGATGAAAAATACCTTGGACAGGTCGTACTCCACGTCCATGTAATGGTCCATGAACGTATTGTTCTGCTCGGGATCGAGCACCTCAAGCAGCGCCGCCGAGGGATCACCACGAAAGTCCATGCTCATTTTGTCGACTTCATCGAGCAGAAAGATCGGGTTCACGACGCCCGCTTTTTTCATCATCTGCAGGATCTGCCCCGGCAAGGCGCCGATGTAGGTGCGGCGGTGGCCACGAATCTCCGCCTCGTCGCGCACTCCACCAAGCGACAGGCGCACAAATTTTCGCCCCGTGGCGCGGGCAATCGAACGGCCCAGCGAGGTCTTGCCGACTCCCGGCGGGCCGACGAAGCACAGAATCGAGCCTCGTGGAGTCTTCACAAGCTGGCGCACTGCAAGAAATTCCAGAATCCGCTCCTTGATTTTTTCAAGGCCGTAATGGTCTTCTTCCAGAATCTTCTCCGCGCGGCGGATATCGCGGATCTCTTTGGACTTCTTCTTCCAGGGCACCGCCAGCAGCCAGTCAAGATAATTGCGTGAAACGGTTGATTCGGCCGACATCGGCGGCATCATCTCAAGCCGCTTCAGTTCCGCCGCCGCTTTCTCCGCGGCATCTTTCGTCATGCCGGCGGTCTCAATCTTCTTCTTCAGCTCGTCGATCTCGCTTTTTTCGTTGCGGCCTAATTCCTTCTGAATCGCCTTGATCTTCTCGTTCAGGTAGTATTCCCGCTGCGCGCGCTCCATCTGCCGCTTCACCCGGCCCTGGATGGTGCGGTCGACGTTGAGTTTTTCAATTTCGATGTCCAGGATGTCGGCAAGGCGCGTGAGGCGGTCCACAGGGTCGAAGATTTCAAGTAATTCCTGCTTTTCTTCGATCGAGATATTCAGGTTGGCCGCTACGGTATCCGTGAATTTGCCGATCTCCTCCACCTTCACGGCAGCGATCATGGTTTCGTAGTTGAGGCTTTGCGAGAGCTTCACGTACTGCTCGAAAAGCGAAATGATGCGCTGCACCAGTTGTTCCACGGTGGGCGTGTTCACCACACGATAGGAAACCGTTTTCACCGCGACCCGGAAAAAGCCGTCTTCGTGGGTCATTTTCAGGATTTTTCCGCGCTCGACACCTTCAACGAGAACCTTGATGTTGCCGTCGGGCAGCTTCAGGCTCTGCACGATATTGGAGATGGTGCCCACCTGGTAGATTTCGCCAGGCTTGGGATCATCGACGGATGCGTCGTGCTGCGTGGCGAGAAAAATCTTCTTGTCGCCCGCCAGCGCCTCTTCAAGAGCGCTGATGGAGCTCTCGCGTCCCACGACAAAGGGTGTCATCATGTAAGGAAAAATTACAACGTCGCGGATCGGCATCATGGGGAGCGTCCGTGTATCGCTTTTTTCACGTCCGGGAAGAATGGAAGAACTCATTAGCCTGCCTTTTCGAGCATCAAAGAATCAAAATTGATTTCATGGTTGCGCACCATCTCTTCGCTCACCACGAATTCACGCATTTTGCGCTGGCTGGGCAGATGGTACATGAGGTCCAGCATCAGATCCTCCAGGATCATCCGCAAGCCGCGCGCGCCGAGCTTCCTTTCCAAAGCTTGCCGGGCAATCGCCCGGAGCGCTTCGTCGGTGAAGCGGAGCTTGACGTTTTCGAATTCAAATAGCTTCTGGTACTGGCGCGTCAGCGAGTTCTTCGGGCGCGTCAGGATTTCGATCAGCGCCGCCTCGTCCAGATCGTTTAACACGGAGACCACCGGCAGGCGGCCGACGAACTCCGGAATCATTCCGTACCTGATAAGGTCTATCGGCTGAACCTGCTCCAGAGTTGCGATGTTCCTGCGGCTGGAAGGCGTGAAATGCTCGCCCTCCGCTTCCGCATGGAAGCCCATGGTCTTTTTCCCGGTGCGGCGCTCAATGATCCTTTCGAGGCCCACAAAGGCCCCGCCGCAAATAAACAAAATGTTGGTGGTATCGACCGGCGTAAATTCCTGATGGGGATGCTTGCGGCCGCCCTGCGGCGGAACGTTCGCCACCGTGCCTTCGAGAATCTTCAGGAGCGCCTGCTGCACGCCTTCGCCCGAGACGTCGCGCGTGATGGAAGGATTTTCGTCCTTCTTCGCGATCTTATCGATTTCGTCGATATAGATGATGCCCTGCTGCGCGGCGAGCACGTCTCCATTCGCGTTCTGCAGGAGCTTCAGGATGATGTTCTCAACGTCTTCGCCCACATAGCCGGCTTCCGTCAGCGTTGTGGCATCGACCAGTGCGAAAGGAACCTCCAGAAGCCGCGCCAGCGTTTGCGCCAGAAGCGTCTTGCCCGTTCCCGTCGGGCCAATCAGCAGAATGTTGGATTTCGAAAGCTCCACATCGCTGCGCATGCGAGAAAGCAGAATGCGCTTGTAGTGGTTGTAAACCGCCACGGAAAGTTTCTTCTTGCTCTTGTCCTGCCCCACCACGTACTGCTCGAGAAAGACCTTCACTTCCACCGGCTTCGGCAGCTTGCTCTGCGGCTGCGGCGAGCGCTCGGTCGAGTCTTTTTCAAGGATGTTGTTGCAGGCCACCACGCATTCGTCGCAAATGTAGGCGCGGAAGCGGTCGTCCGGTGAAGAGATCAGTTTGCGGACGGCATCCTGGCTCTTGTGACAGAACGAACAGCGCAAGACTTCTTCAGATCCCGTGCGTTTCAAAGCTTTCCCTCTACTTATGCTTGAAAATAATCTCGTCCACCATGCCGTACTCGGAAGCCTGCTGCGCGCTCATCCAAAAATCGCGCTCGACGTCGTGCTCGATCTTCTCAAGGCTCTGGCCCGTATGCTTGGCCATGATTTCGTTCAGGCTCGCGCGCATGCGGAGGATTTCGCGGGCGTGGATATCAATATCCGTGGCTTGCCCGGAAAGCCCTCCCATGCTGGGCTGATGGATCAGCACCCGCGAGTTGGGCAGAGCGTAGCGTTTTCCGTGAGTCCCCGCCGCGAGCAGCAAGGCCGCCGCGCTGGCCGCCTGCCCGATGCAGATAGTTGCAATGCTGGGGCGGATAAATTGCATCGTGTCGTAAATCGCCATGCCCGCCGTCACCGATCCTCCCGGCGAGTTAATGTAGAGCTGCACGTCCTTTTCGGGGTCTTCGGCCTCAAGAAAGAGCAACTGCGCGGTGACAGAATTCGCGACGTTATCATCGATGGGAGTGCCGATGAAAATGATGTTGTCGCGGAGCAGGCGGGAGTAAATATCATAAGCTCTTTCTCCACGGTTCGTCTGCTCCACGACCATGGGAATTAAGGCCATGTACGGATCTCTTTTGTCCATGTGTTTGTCGGCGTCTGCCGGTAACGAGGGTCAGGCCGGGCTCGGTTGGCGAACCACTTTGGCGTTGCGGTAGACGAAATCCAGAGCCTTCTGATTGCGGCGGCTAGATTGCAGTCTAGCCAGCCCGCCGTTGCGTGTCAAGCGCGATTTCAATGCCGCCGCGGGCTCCGTCCCGCCCGCGGCAAGCTGCCGGACTGCCTCGTCGATCTCCTCCTCTGAAACTTCAATCTTTTCGGCCTCCGCGATCTTTGCGAGAATCATTCCTCCTCGAACATCCTTTTCCGCGTCCTGGCGTAGGCTGCCGCGCAACTTGGGCCAGTTGAGGTTCTGGTTGCGAGGATCAATACCCTGATCAAAAAGTTGCCCCGCCATCATCCGTATCTTCTGGTCCAGGCGGTCTTCGACCAGAACTTCGGGTACCGGAAATGCAGCTTTCTCCATCAGTCGGTCCAGGAGCTTCTGTTTGGCCGCTCCCTCGCTTTCCCGCTGGCGCAGCTCCTCAAGGCTTTTACGCAATGTGGAACGCAGATCTTCGAGCGTCGAAGCCGTATTGCTCACCGTTTTCGCCAATTCATCATCCACGGCAGGCAGCACTTTTCGCCGGACGGTATGGACCTTCACCCGGAATTTTACCGTCTTGCCGGCGAGCTTCGGCTGCGGGAAGTCCTCACCATATTTTACCTCAAATTCACGCGTATCTCCCGCTTGCGCGCCCCGCAGGTTCTCGGTGAATTCGGGCAGCGTTCCTTCTTCTCCCACCCGCACGGCGCCTTCCTTCACTTCGAGCAGCGGGTTCTTGGGGTTCTCGACGTCCCAGCCGTCATAGCTGACGCTCAGCATATCGCCGTCGGCGGCAGGATAATGTTCCGCCACTTCATACGTTGCCGCCCCTTCCCTCAGATTCTCGACGGCCTTGTCGACGTCGTCGTCGGACACCGTGACGGGATCCTCGGAAACTTCAAGCCCCTTGCATTCGCCCAGTTCGACCGGAGGGTAAACTTCAAAGGTGGCCTTGCAGGTGAGGGGCTTTTCATCCTCAAACTTCGGCTCTTCAAAACGCGGCTCGCCGGCAATCTCCAGGTTCTGTTCTTTGAGGGCGTTGCCAAAGAACTTCGGTAGAAGAGTTTCCGCGACCTCCTCGCGGATGATGTCGCGATACCGGCGCAGGATAAAATCGCGCGGCGCGCGGCCCGGCCGGAATCCCGGTACGCGCACTTTGCGCGCGAAACGCGCGGCAACGCTTTCGGATTCCTTTTGAACGACATCAAACGGAATCTGAATGACAAGTTCTCTTTTGCAGGTTTCTGCCTCCACGGCTTCCTCGATTGGCGGGTGTGAAGTAATAGAGTGGCGAGATCGATCTCAGTAGCGAACTCAGAATCGCGATCGGATTGCCGCAACCCCGTGGCGCCCGATCCCTGAAGCCTTCTTATTACTAACGAACTTAGTATAGCATAGCGGCCTCGGCTGTCAATCCGCCGCGCTTTTCCTGCTTCGTTCCTCTTTTCAATGCAGATTCTTTCTCATCGCAAAGGCGAATCCCGGTATAATCTTGAGACTTTTGGGAATGCGCATCTATACGGAGCCTCTTAAATGCCTGCGCGCTGTGTATCAGGGCATGGCTTCAGCCGTGCCGTTTGTGGATAGCTCATTTCGGTCGGCTTTAGCCGCTGACCAGAGGCTAAAGCCATGCACTATTTTTCCGCGCCGGGGCGGCACGGCTGAAGCCATGCCCTGATACACTGACGCCGACCGATGCGCAATCATTTATGTTGCTATGTTTAGCGCCAGCATCTTGTTGGCACTGACGAATGCCCGGCAAAGGCCGTCCTGAAGGCAGGAACGGATACCGATGCTATAAAAATGAGCGATGCTGGCGAGATGCCGGCGTTACGAAATATGAAACTAAGCGGATACCTGATCAAAAGTACGATTGTCGCGGCCTTGGGCGGCTTGCTGTTTGGGTTCGACACGGCGGTCATCGCCGGGACGACTCACGGCCTTACATCGACTTACCACCTTTCTCCGGGATTACTTGGAGTGACGGTTTCAAGCGCGCTCTGGGGCACGGTGCTTGGGGCGCTGTCGGCGGGCATTCCGGGTGACCGTTACGGGCGGCGGGACAGCCTGAAGGTGATGGCCATTCTCTACCTGATCTCAGCCCTGGGCTGCGCCTTTGCTTGGAACTGGGACTCTCTCGTTGCGTTTCGCTTTGTGGGCGGATTGGGCATTGGCGGCTCGTCCGTGCTTGGACCCATGTATATCGCCGAGATTTCCCCCGCCAAGTGGCGCGGGCGCTTAGTGGGTTTCTTTCAGTTCAACGTGGTTTTCGGTATTCTGCTGGCCTATTTTTCGAACTATGTCATCACGCTGGCGGCGTTTGGACCGCAAGACTGGCGCTGGATGCTCGGAGTCTCCGGTATCCCTGCTGCCTTCTTTCTGATCACCCTGTTCGGCATTCCCCGCAGCCCGCGCTGGCTGGTGAAGAAAAAACGTCTTGAGGAGGCGAGAAGAGTTTTCCAGGTGACGGGGGAAGAGAACGCGCAGCGGGAGCTCCAGGAGATTATCGATTCGGTCAGCCTCGAAGGCGTCAAGGAGCCTTTGTTCTCCCGCAAATACCGGTTCCCGATTTTCCTGGCCGTCACCATCGCCATGTTCAATCAACTTTCCGGCATTAATGCCATTCTCTATTACCTGAATGACATTTTTGCCCGCGCCGGCTTCACCCAGGTGTCAGGAAATCTCCAGGCCGTGATTGTCGGCGCCACGAACCTGGTCTTTACGATTATCGCCATGGCGGTGATCGATCTCATTGGCCGCAAAACTTTGCTCCTAATCGGGGCCGTGGGCACGGCGGCGAGCCTGGGCGGGGTTGCCGCCATCTTCCTGACCTCGCGGCACGAGAACCTTCTGGTCTGGTGTCTCGCGAGTTTCATCGCCTTCTTTGGCTTCTCCCAGGGCGCGGTCATCTGGGTGTTTATCAGCGAGGTGTTTCCGAACAGCGTTCGGGCCAAAGGGCAAAGCCTGGGCTGTTTTTCTCATTGGTTTATGAACGCGCTGATCTCCGGCATTTTCCCGTTGATGGCGGCCTCTTCAGGGGCTTACCCCTTTGTTTTCTTTGCGTTTATGATGGTCGTACAATTCTTCGTGGTTCTCTTCTTTTATCCCGAGACCAAGGGCATCTCCCTGGAGGAAATGCAACATAAGCTGGGGATCGCCTGACCGGTTCGATTCCAAACGAGCCCAGGCATTCGGTACTGCGTTCAGCTTGCATCAATATCGGACAAGTTGTGCTATTGTAAGGACTTCCGAATAACAATTCAAAGAATGAAAGCGCGAGGGTCCCTATGACTGGAGCTGGTTCGGCGGAAAATATCATACGTTCCATTCTGCGTATTGTGGTGGGCTTTACATTCTCCTGCCACGGATGGCAAAAGCTCTTCGGAGCGTTTGGCGGCTTGCACGGCCATGCCGCTCATTTCCCCCATTTGCTCTGGTTCGCGGGACTTATTGAGACGGTGGGCGGCGCACTGATTCTGCTAGGTCTCTTCACGTCGCCTGTGGCTTTCATTCTCTCGGGAGAGATGGCCACGGCCTATTTCATGGGGCACTACCCGCACGGGTTCTATCCAATCCTCAACCACGGTGAACTGGCGGTGGTCTACTGCTTCGTCTTCCTGTATCTATTCGCCGCCGGCGCCGGTCCTATCAGCTTGGACCGTGCATTCCGCCGCAAAAACGCCTGACTATCCCACTCGGCATTCGGCCAGCCTTTCCCATGGGAGTCTGAGTGGCAATCGCCGCTACCGTCGGCGTGCTTGTAGGCGCTCGCCGCTTGATGGTACGGTGAGAAGAGGCGTCATGACGCAACAAACTGCAACGAGCCAACCCGAAGGTAGCCAGCCTAACCGGTTGATCTGCGAAAAAAGCCCTTATCTTTTACAGCACGCTCACAATCCTGTGGACTGGTACGCCTGGGGTCCTGAGGCTTTCGAAGCGGCGGCGCGCGAGAATAAGCCCATTTTCCTGTCGATCGGTTACGCCACCTGCCACTGGTGCCACGTGATGGAACGCGAATCATTTGAGGATGGGCAAGTCGCGGCGCTGATGAACGAGGCGTTCATCTCAATTAAGGTTGATCGCGAAGAGCGCCCCGACATCGATCAGGTTTACATGCGCGTCTGCCAGATGCTCACGGGTAGCGGCGGATGGCCCCTGACCATCCTGATGACTCCTGATAAGAGGCCGTTTTTCGCCGGAACCTATCTTCCCAAGGGCGACCGCTTCGGGCAGATGGGCATGCTTCATTTGATCCCGCGGACGCGCGAGCTATGGCAGGAAAGGCACGGGGATATCCTGAAGTCCGCGGAGGAGATCATAGCGGCCCTCGAGAAAGTCTCGCCGGTCTCGGCGGGCGAGATGACGGCCTCGACGCTCGATGCGGCCTTCGAGGAATTGGGTTCCCGGTTCGATTCCGAGCACGGAGGCTTTGGCCGCGCACCGAAATTCCCTACGCCACATACCCTGCTTTTTCTCTTGCGCTATTGGAAACGCACGGGCAGCCAGCTTGCCCTCGAAATGACAGAGAAAACGCTGTGCGCCATGCGCCGCGGCGGGATTTACGATCATGTTGGCTTCGGTTTTCACCGTTATTCGACCGACGCGGAATGGCTGGCGCCGCACTTCGAAAAAATGCTCTATGACCAGGCGCTGCTCACGATGGCTTACAGCGAGGCCTATCAGGCTACGCGGAAGGAAGAATACGCCCGGACAACGCGGGAGATTCTGGAGTACGTTTCGCGGATGCTGACCAGCCCTGAGAGCGGGTTCTTCAGCGCCGAAGATGCTGATTCAGAGGGCGAAGAAGGGAAGTTCTACCTCTGGCGGAAAGATGAGATCCATCTCATCCTTGCTCCCGAGGAAGCGGCTCTCGTGGTGCAGGCGTTCAACGTGAGCCGCCAGGGAAATTTTGTGGAGCAGGGGCGAGCGGACGGCAGCGGGGAAAATATCCTTCATCAGACGGCGACCCTTCCAAACATCGCGGCCGGGTTGGGAATATCCGAAGAAGAACTTGAAAGCCGTTGGGGGGCGGCGCGCCAAAAGCTCTTTGCCCGGCGCGAAAAACGGGTCCATCCGTTGCTCGACGATAAGGTTTTAACCGACTGGAACGGCCTCATGATCGCCGCGTTGGCGAACGCGGCGCAGTCTCTCAACGAGCCTCGCTACGCGGAGGCGGCGCAGCGCGCGGCGGATTTTATCCTCGAGCGTATGCGGGCTCCGGGCGGCGGCCTGCTGCATCGCTATCGCGAAGGGCAGGCGGCGGTGGCGGGCAATCTGGATGACTATGTCTTCATGGCTTGGGGGTTGATCGAGCTTTATGAGGCGAATTTTAACGTCAAGAATTTAGAAGCGGCGATTGAGCTGAACGCTTATGCGCATGAACATTTCTGGGACAAGCAAACGGGCGGATTCTACTTTACAGCGGACAATCAGGAAGAAGTGCTCATCCGGGCGAGAGAGATTTACGATGGCGCTGTGCCTTCGGGAAACTCCGTGGCCCTGCTGAATTTGCTGCGCCTCGCGCGCATGACGGGCCGTGAAGATCTCGAAGAAAAGGCGGCACAGCTTGTGACGGCGTTTGGCGCCTCCATCAAGCAATCCCCGGCGGCTTATACGCAATGGATGGTGGCGCTCGATTTTGCCACCGGTCCGGCATTTGAAGTGGTGGTCAGCGGCGATCCACAAGCAGAAGACACGCGGGCGATGCTCAAGGCCTTACGAAGCGAATACCTGCCGAGCAAGGTCATTCTTCTGCGTCCTGGTGGCCAAGGGACAAACGAAATCATTCGTCTGGCAGGATTCACACGGGACCAAGCAATGCTTGACGGCAAGGCGACAGCCTACGTCTGCCAGAATTTTCGCTGCCATCTTCCCACGACTGATATTCAGCAGATGATGGAGTTCCTGCACACGGGAAAGTTATAAGACAGAACGGATAACAACCTGCTACCGGGACAGATCCCTCACCCGGCCTTCGGCCACCCTCTCCCGGAGGGAGAGGGCTGATAAGAACAAGAGATAGCGCGGTAGCGACGGCACGCGTTCTGTGCCGTCGGTTTTGCTAAGAAAAGCCCACGGCACAAACGTCGTGCCGTGGCTACCCGAGCGGTAAGGGTGCAGCGAGCGGCGCCCCTACTCTAGAAAACAAACTTCAGGCCGAATTGGAAGATGCGGCCAAGCCCGGCGCCGCTCGGATTAAACAAGTCGTATGTCCCCAGGCAACTCGGATCAGCGGCTGAGTTATTGGACCCGCCGTAGCAACTGACGCCACTGTTAATGCCGGTCCACCGCACGTTGTTGAACAAGTTGAAAGCCTCGGCGCGGAACTGGACGTGAGCCCTTTCGCCAGAGATCGGGATGTCCTTGAAGACGCCCAGATCCCAGTCCATCTGGGTTGGGTTGCGCAGAATATTGCGGCCTTCGTTACCGAACGTCAGGGCGCGGGGCGCGCAAAAGGCGCCAGGGTTGTAAAGGGTGGGCCCCACCATACTGCCGGGATTGACGAATTGGGGCGGGGCGGCTCCGGCGCTACCACAAACATCGGCAAATGACCCGGTTCCAATCCCGTTTGCCACTCCGGCGGTGTCGCCAAAAACGCCGTTGGTGACCGTGAAAGGAGTCCCGCTATTAATGCTCGTGATTCCTGAAATCTCCCATCCGCCCAGCGTATCGCGGAGCAGTGCGCGAGAATGCTGAAAGAGCGGCAGATCGTAAATGTAGCTGGCCTGGAGAATGTGAGTTTCATCGAAATTGGACGTGGCATAGCTTCGCTTGAGGTTATAGGAATCGACGAAATTCGCGTCATAACGGTCGGAAGAGTCGTCGAGCGAATGGGAGTAGGTGTAGGCGACGCTGAATTGAGCGCGGCCTATTGTACGCCGCAGATAGACCTGCAAGGAGTTGTAGTTGGAGTTTGCCTGCGTCTCAAGAAACGTGAGATTATCGAAGCCAGTGATGGGACGATAGACATCCGGGTTGACGTTGCCGCAAGCGACGTTCAGGTTGGTGAGCGCCTGGCCTGCAACCGGGGTCCCGCTGGGGCTCCCATCCACGGTGAGGTTATTGCAAATATCTGCCGTGATGGGCTGCCCTGCCGGAAATGGGTTTTGAGACGAGGGGACCGGCAACAGTTGGTTAAGGCCGCGCTGGTCCGTCAGATGCGTACCTTTCGCCCCCACGTATGCGACGCTCAAGACGGTATTCGAGCCGATGTTGTGTTGCACATTCAGGTTCCATTGCTGGACGTATGGCCAGAATATCTGCGGCTCAATGGACGTGACGCTCAGCGGGAAGAGAAGCGCTTGAGGGCCGCCGGCGCTCGGGATATTGGTATAGCCGTTGATGTCGTAGACAGTCGGAGTCAGCGCGTACGGCGGGCTGTTTTCCAGGGATTCGGAATTGGCTTCATTGCCATTGGTGCGGTCATAGAAGATGGCATACCCGCCACGGATGGCGGTGGTGCCATGGCCTGTCGGGTCCCACGCGAAGCCGATCCGGGGCGACGGGTTAAAAAGATGCCCTTTCATGCAGCCGGGAGCGGCGCCACCCACGCCGCATTGCACCATGCCGTCGAAGGGATTTCCGACTCCGGGGACGAGAGCGCCCGCCTGCCCCGTGATGCTGCCATCGACGTCGATCTGGGGCGCGTTCGCCGGGTCATAGGCGGATAATTCGAAGTTGTACTCGTGATGATAGCGGGGCCGGAACGTGCCCATCATCTCCACCCGCAAGCCTAAATTCAGGGTGAGATTTCTGCTGACGTGCCAGTCGTCCTGAATATACGGTCCCAGGGTTTTGTAGCGGTGGTAGTACTTCGATTGGATGTCGGATTGTGAATAATTCGCGATGCGGCCCAGCAGGAAATCCGCCCAGCCGTTGCCGGTGGAGATGGAGGAGTCCGTGCTGTCAAACGTGAGAAACCCTTGGGTATCCGGCGTGCCCTGCTCGTTCTTCTGGTAAGCAATAAAGTCAGCGCCAAACGTCAGATTATGGTTGCCGGCGATTTTTGTGATCATGTCCCGGAAAGTGTAAATGGGATTTGAATTATAGACGGGACTGGCGGGATTGATGAACCCCGGGTCCTCCCCGAAACCGCCTCCGTAAGCGGTGTTGCAACAGATGCTGATGCCCGTCAGCTTCCCGCCGAATCCGTTATCGAACAGGCCGTTCATGGTCATCCCGGAAGGGCGCTGCCAGGAGCCTTGATTGCTCAGGATGATGTGGTCCGAGGTGTAGCCAAAGATAAATTCGTTCAGCAGGGTTGGGGAAACGCTCGTGGTGAGTTGGGTGACGAAGCTGGTTCCGGGCCCGCCAAAGTCGGTGTTGATAGTTGGAAAGCTTCCGGTGCTCCACAACGTGGTGGGCTGAACGTTGTTCCAGGTGTCATGGATGTAGTGCACCATCAGGCGCACCTTGGGGGTGATGTTCTGATCGGCGCGGATG
>DASUKV010000469.1:0-6687 GCA_036278555.1 Terriglobia bacterium | reverse complement strand
GCATTTTGTAATTCACACAAGCGGCGATAACCGTTACCAGTTGTTCGTAAACGACGCGCGCGTGCTTTTGGGACCCGCCAAGGGCGATCTCTTCCATTGGCGCTACGAAACGTTGGACATCGCCCCGCATTTACGCGCCGGCAAAAACATATTGGCGGCGGTGGTGTGGAATTTCGCCGGGCAAGCGCCGATGGCCCAGATGTCCAACCAGACGGGGTTTCTTCTGCAAGGAGATGGCAGCGAAGAGAGCGCGGTGGATACCAACAGCACATGGAAAGTCCTTCGCAGCTCGGCTTTCCAGATGGTTCCCGTCGGTGGCCAGACGCACCACGCCTACACCGTCGTAGGACCGGGCGAGCGCATCGACGGGCCGCACTATCCTTGGGGATGGCGGAAAGCCAACTACGACGATTCGAAGTGGCAGCCGGCGCGGGAGCTCCGCCGCGCTGGCCCGCGCGGAATTCAGGATTCTCCATCACGCTGGATGCTGATACCGCGCGCGATTCCCTTGATGCAGGCGACGTTGCAGCGGCTGGTCCACGTTCGCCGCTATGAGGGACCCTCCGGCTTCCATCCTACGGATGCATTCCTTCAGGGCGGTTCGCCGCTCTCGATCCCCGCGCGGTCGCACGTCACGCTCCTGCTCGATCAGACTTTTGAAACAACGGCTTACCCGGAGTTGCTCACCAGCGGCGGCCGCGGTTCCGTGGTCACGCTGACATACGCTGAAGCCCTTTTTGACAAGCACCACCAAAAAGGGAACAGAAATGATATCGCCGGGAAGACCATCGAAGGCTATACCGATCAGTTCCTGCCGGATGGCGGCAAAAACCGTCTCTTCCGCCCGCTCTGGTGGCGCACTTACCGCTATCTTGAAATTGACGTGCGCACCGGCAGCGCTCCCCTGGTTCTGGATGATTTTCGCGGCGAGTTCACCGCCTATCCTTTCACCCTGCGCGCGCGGTTTGAAAGCGACGATCCTACGCTCGAAAAAATGTGGCGAACCGGCTGGAGGACCGCCCGCCTGTGCGCGCACGAGACGTACATGGATTGCCCCTACTACGAGCAGCTTCAATACGCGGGAGACACTCGCATCCAGGCGCTGATTTCGCTTTATATGACCGGCGACGACCGCCTGGTGAAAAATGCCATCGAATGCCTCGATCATTCAAGGATGGCGGAAGGACTGACGCAGAGCCGCTATCCTTCTCATCTTCCTCAAGTGATTCCTCCTTTTTCGCTCTTCTGGATCGGCATGATGCATGACCTCTGGTGGTATCACGGGGATACGGATTTCCTGCGGCAGTTCCTGCCCAACGCCCGCGATGTGCTGGGATGGTTTGAGGCGCGGCTCACGCCTTCCGGGCTGCTCGGAAAACTTCCTTGGTGGGACTTCGTGGACTGGACGAAAGACTTCCCGGACGGCGTTCCGCCGCAGGAAGCGGATGGGCAATCCGCCATCCTGAGCCTGCAATTTGCCGCCGCTTTGCGTGAAGCTGCGCAGATGGAATCCGCTTTCGGCAGCGCCGCGCGCGCCGCGCATGACCGTGCCCTGGCCGCGCGCATCAGCCAGGCCGTATACAAAACCTGCTGGGACTCCGCTCGCGGGTTGCTTGCGGATACTCCTGCCCGCCGGCACTTCAGCCAGCACGCAAGCCTTTTGGGAGTCCTCACCGGCGCCATCCCCACTTCCGCGCAAAAGCAGGTGATGGAAAAAGTACTGAGCGACTCTACGCTGACACAGTGCTCGTATTATTTCCGCTTTTATCTTTTCAAGGCGATGAAAAAAGCCGGTTTGGGGGATGAATATATCAGCCAGCTTGGCCCTTGGCGGCAGATGCTTTCACTGGGTCTCACAACTTGGGCGGAAACGCCGGAGCCGACTCGCTCCGATTGTCACGCCTGGAGCGCACATCCCAATTTTGATTTGCTCGCAACCGTGGCAGGAATCGAACCCGCCGCGCCGGGATTTAGCAAGGTGGCGATCCAGCCGCATCTTGGCTCGTTGCATGAGTTGAAAGCTTCAATGCCCGTTCCCCAGGGCGAAATCGAGGTTGCCTACGAGCGGCAGGGTGAGCACCTTACCGCTGAGGTGACTTTACCGGCAGGTCTCAGTGGCTGGTTTGATTGGCAAGGCCAGCGCCACGCCCTGCACAGTGGAGCGCAGCGCCTGGTTTTTTAATGGCGCTCAATTCTGGCGACCACATCCCTTCTGTGTGCACTCGCTCTCCGTGGTCTCCGTGCGCTCCGTTGTGAAAGTCTTACCACCGAGCGCACAGAGATCACGGAGCATAAGATGCGGAACCTGGCTACCATCTGAATTCCCCGCAAATCCCGGTTTACAGCGTAAGCGCCAAGCGGGTAAACTATGGAACTAAGACGTGAGCCTGAAACAAATGCGGAAGGGAGTTGCCGCGATTGCGGTGACGGCGGGAGTGTTAGTTTCCGCGGGCCGCGCGGCGGCTCAGGGCTGCGCTCTCTGCTATAACGATGCGGCTGCGCAGAATGCGGCAGGCATCCGGGCGCTGAGGCATGGCATTCTGATTCTGCTCATCCCATCCGTGCTCATGTTCCTCGTTATTTTTGCCATCGCTTATCAGCGGCGCAATAAGTTCAACGATCAGGATTTTGAGCAGGCGCCGGGGCAGACTGCGCCTGTTGAGGCTGTGCGGGCTTCCTCAGACCGGTCCTGAAAATCCATCTTTGCGCGAAATCGTACTTTTTTGAGAATCGGAAAGTGAACACCACGCCCCCAAAGCGCAGCCGCTGGCTTCATCGATATGCTGTTTTTGTCGCCTGCATGACCTTTTTGCTGCTCATTGCCGGGGCGCTGGTGACCAGTAATGACGCGGGGCTTTCGGTGCCGGACTGGCCCACTTCCTTCGGCAGCTTTCGCATCCCACGGATGGTGGGCGGCGTCAAGTTTGAAGATGGGCACCGCATGATTGCGGGATTCGTCGCGATTCTCACCGTCATACTTGCCCTGGCGCTTTGGGCCAAGGAAGACCGCCGCTGGCTGCGATGGCTGGGCGGCTTTGCCGTCCTGGCGGTGATCATCCAGGCCGTTCTTGGGGGCTTAGGCGTCATTTTCTATTTGCCGCTCACGCTGACGGTAAGCCACTCCTGCATGGCGGAAATCTTCTTCGCCACGATGGTGAGCCTTGCTATCTTCACCAGTCCCAAGTGGCGATGGGAGGAAGCCAAGGCCAGCGATCCCTCCACACCGTCGCTCCGTCACGCGGCCGTAGCCGTTAATGTGATTATCCTGGTGCAAATTCTGCTGGGCGCGGCGTACCGGAATGAAGTGCAGGACCTCTTTGCGGGAGAGCATCTGCGCCACGGCGTCGGCGTGCTGCCGCATATTGTTTTTGCCGGAGTTGTTCTGGCAGCCGTCTTGTACCTCCTGGTGCGCACTCTGCGCCTGAAGACGCGCAATCTGCGGCTGCTTTATCCCGTTTTCGCTCTCGTCACACTCGTTGTTATCCAAATCTTTCTGGGCGTTGGCGCTTACACCATGATGCTGCTGGCGCGCGCCGCCCCGCAGCCGGTCACGCCCGTCGTGCTCGCGACGGTGATGCACGTTGCCGTCGGGGCGCTCGTATTTGTTACCAGCATCGTGGTAACCTACCAGACCTACCGTTTTGTCGCTCCGCCGGCCACGCGGCTGTCTCTACCTTCTGAGGAGACTGTGACGGCTGGTAACCCGCTACCATGAATCAGGCAGAGCAAATTCCGGCTGCACCCGCTCGATGGCCCGGGCAACGGGGCAAGCTGGGCGATTATTGGATGCTCACCAAGCCCGAGGTCAACCTGCTGGTGGTGATGAGCACGCTGGTGGGGTTCTATCTGGGCGCGGACGGGCCAATTCGTCTGGGCTTGCTGCTGAACACGCTCATCGGCACGCTGCTTGTGGCGAGCGGCACCGCGACGCTGAATGAATACGTGGAGCGGGCTCACGACGCCCGCATGCGGCGCACGGCAAGCCGTCCGCTGCCGGCGGGCAGGATCAGTCCAAGAGCGGGCCTGTGTTTTGGTCTGGCGCTTTCCGCAGGCGGCGGAATTTATCTGGCCTTAACTGTCAACCGGCTGGCAAGCTTTCTGGCCCTCCTGACGCTTGCGCTTTACCTGGTGCTTTATACGCCGCTCAAGAGGAAAACGCCTCTGTGCACGCTGGTTGGCGCGTTTCCGGGAGCCATCCCTCCGCTCATCGGGTGGGCCGCGGCTCGCGGAAGCCTCTCTTTTGAGGCATGGATATTATTCGCCCTGCTCTTTTTCTGGCAGTTTCCCCATTTCACAGCCATCGCCTGGATGTACCGCCACGACTATTCGCGGGCGGGCTATTTGATGCTTCCCCCGGCGGATCAGCAGGGCCGGTTCATGGCGACGCAGGTGGCGGGCTTTTCGCTGCTGCTGATTCCGGTGAGCGTTATTCCTACGCTGCTCGGGCAGGCGGGGCTGGTTTATCTGTTTGGCGCAATCGTCCTTGGGATCGGATTTCTTTATTACTCCTGCCGGCTGGCAATTTCGCGCTCGAACTTTGGCGCGCGACGCGTGCTTTTGGCCTCTGTCATCTATTTGCCACTGCTATTCATTCTGATGATGGTGAATAAGCTGCCCGCATAGGGGGGTGGCCACCCCCTCACCCGGCCTTCGGCCACCCTCTCCCTGTGGGAGAGGGGAAGGAATAGAGATAACAGCCCTCTCCCTTTGGGAGAGGGGGGACCGCTTTGCAGTGGGTGAGGGCCTATGGAAACCTTGACTCACATTGACAAATTAAACCATTGCTATTGACCAGGCGAACGGTTTGGCTTTTCCGCTTTCGGATTTTCCTCCACTCATTGCCGCCCTGAATGGGACGACCGCAGCGCTGCTCGTTGCGGGCTATCTTTCAATTCGCAAGAAAAAAGTTCTCGCCCATAAGTGCTGCATGATTGCAGCATTTGCCGTCTCGTGCATCTTCCTTGCCATCTACCTCTGGTATCACGCGCACCATGGCGTAACGCGGTTTGCCGGCCAGGGGGCCGTACGGCCCTTCTATTTCACGCTGCTAGGGACCCACAGCGTCCTGGCCGCGGCGATCGTTCCTTTGGCGATCATCACCCTTTACCGCGCGCTGCGCGGTTGGTTTGACCGGCATAAGAAAATCGCCCGCTGGACGCTTCCCATCTGGCTCTACGTCTCAATCACCGGAATCGTGGTTTACTGGATGCTCTACCGCCTCTATCTGCCGCGTTGACCAGCCTGCATTAAAAACAGATGCGTGTTGTAGCGGCGGCCTCTGGCCGCCGGTCCGTACTTCTTAAAAACCGGCGGCCAGAGGCCGCCGCTACAGCTTCGCTTCGCTCAGCATGCTAGGCGTTCGAAGGCTTCGAGGATCTGTTGCTCCTGTTCAACATTGAGCACGGTGCGGAGATCGAGCAGCAGATGATCTTCTTCTACCCGTGCGATGATGGGGGGCCGATTGGCGCGCAGCGCGACCGCGAGGGACTGCGCCGTCCTGGTTCGATGCGTGATGGCGACCAGCTTCGTAGGGAGAGATTGGCCTGGAGTTGATCCGCCGCCCGCCACCGACTCGCCGTCTTGAAGAGCAATGGTAAGGCCCGGCAGGCGCGCAAGCTGCCCGGCCAGCGCCGAGGCGCGCGCGGCGACTTCTTCTTTGGAAGCGCGCATCATCCGTTGCGCTGGGATGGCGGAAAGATCGTCCTTGAGGTAAAGCGCGAGCGTGGCTTCGAGCGCGGCGATTGTGAGCTTATCCACGCGAAGAGCGCGGAAAAGGGGATTCTTGCGAATTTTGCTGAGATGCTCGCGCCGGCCCAGCAGGATTCCCGCCTGCGGTCCTCCCAGCAGCTTATCACCGCTGAACGTGACCACATCAACGCCGGTCTTCAGGCTTTCCGCGATGAGCGGCTCCTCTTTGATTCCAAGCGGGGCAAGATCGAGCACGCAGCCGCTGCCCAGGTCTTCCATCAAAATCAAATGGCGACGGGCGGCAAGTTCCGCGAGTTCTTGCAAGGAAGGCCGCTCCGTGAAGCCTCCGACCCAAAAATTGCTCGGATGAACGCGCAGCACCAAGCGGGTGCGCTCCGTGATAGCAGCTTCGTAATCCGAGATGCGAGTGCGGTTGGTGGTTCCCGCCTCGCGCAGCACCGCGCCGCTTTTGGCGCAGATGTCGGGAATGCGGAAGGAGCCGCCGATTTCAATCAGCTCACCGCGCGAGACGATCACTTCCGCGCCTTCGGCAAGCGTGTTGAGCGCCAGGAACACGGCCGCCGCGTTGTTGTTTACCACGAGCGCCGTTTCAGCGCCCAGCAGATTCGAAAACAGCCGCTCAGTGTGCGTGTCGCGTTTGCCCCGCTCCCCGGCTTCAAGGTCGTACTCGAGGTTGGAGTATTGCGATGCTACCTCTGCGACGTGCCGGACAGCCTCGGGAGCCAGCGGGGCGCGGCCAAGGTTCGTGTGCAGGATGACGCCTGTGGCGTTGATGACCGCGCGGAGCGAAGGTTCGGCAGCGCTTTCTGCGAGCCTGACAACTTCCCGTCCGATGGCGTCCAGGGAAACGTCCGCGCCCTGGTCGGTTTTGATTTTTTCTCGCAGCCGATCAAGCACAGCGCGCGCCGCGATCAGCGTTTGACGTCTGCCGCAACGCCGGGCGAGCTCCGGAAGGTCTCCCCAGCTTAACAGGACGTC
>DASUKV010000468.1:0-5214 GCA_036278555.1 Terriglobia bacterium | reverse complement strand
ATGCAGCTTGAGGGCTATTTCTCGAAACTGCGCTACCCCTTTTTCGGGCGGCCAGCGGTCTTTGTACGGCCGTGGAAGGGCGGGAAGTTAATCGGAGCGGGGTATACGCTGGGCTGGTCGGATTTCGACCGGGTGAACGTGGTGGCCCTTTATATGCGCGAAAACGGAAAACTTCAAAGGGTAGCGCTCACGAATTTCGTACCTTACACCGACCTGCATTACGCTTTTCTGCCGCCCTCGCCGTCCGGAGATTTCCGCTTTCTGATTTATGGAAACCGCCTCGGCAAAAGCCAGCCCCGGCTGAGCGCGATTCTTTACTCCTTCAACGGAAAAGTCCTTCAGAATCTCTGGGAAAGGCAAAACCTCTATGACGGCAAGATCGCAGTAACGCCGAAGACCGTCACGGTGCGCTACCTCATTGAAAGCCAGTACATTCACGCCGTCCAGCAGGGAAAGCTGCCGCCCCGCCACGTCGCCATCTATAACGTCACGCCGCAAGGACTTACGCTCGAAACCGAGCGCGAAGCGCCATTTTCAATGTAGATCAAGCGCTGGATTTCACCCGCAGCATCGCGAGCGATCGCGACTCCACCTGAAAGGGTTTACCTCCTGGAAGCGGCGGCGGCTTGCGGTTTCCGGTTGCTTCACGCGTATCGAGAAGCAGTTCCCATTCGGGCTGCACGCCTTGATCGGCGGGCAGCGTAAAATCAACGGGCTCGTGATGAGAGTTAAGAATGATGAGCAGAGTGTCATCCACCAGCGGATTGCCGTTCTCATCCACTTCATCCATGGCGTTTCCGGCCAGCCGCAGCCCGAAGCAGCGCGCCTCGGGATTGTTCCAATCTTCTCCATTCATTTCATGGCCGTCCGGCCGGAACCAGGTGAGGTCCTTCACCTCGGAGCCCCGGATTTTGCGGCCGTAGAAAAAATGCCGCCGCCGCAAAGCCGGATGCTTGCGGAACAATTTGATGATGGAGCGGGTGAACTCCTGGAGCTCTCGCCGGCGCGCGTCCAGATTCCAATCCACCCAGGAAATATCGTTATCCTGGCAATAGGAATTGTTGTTTCCCTTCTTGGTGCGGCTGATTTCATCCCCGGAAAGCAGCATGGGAACGCCCTGCGAGAACATCAAGGTGGCCAGGAAATTCCGCTGCTGGCGCCTGCGCAGCGCCAGAATGCCCGCGTCCTCTGTGGGGCCCTCCGCGCCGCAATTCCAGCTTGCGTTGTCATTGGTTCCGTCGCGGTTGTTTTCGCCGTTTGCCTCGTTGTGCTTTTGATTGTAGGAGACGAGATCGTTCAGCGAGAATCCGTCGTGCGCGGTAACAAAGTTGATGCTCGCGTAGGGCCGCCGGCCGCTGAGCTCATACAAATCGCTGCTGCCCGTCAACCGGTAAGCCAAGTCCCCCACCTGGCCGGGATCGCCCTTCCAATAACGGCGCACGGTATCGCGGTAACGTCCATTCCACTCCGCCCAGAGGACCGGGAAATTGCCCACCTGGTAGCCGCCTTCGCCCAGGTCCCACGGCTCAGCAATTAATTTTACCTGCGAGAGCACCGGGTCCTGATGGATCACGTCAAAAAACGTGCCCAGGCGGTCTACGCCATGCAACGTCCGGGCCAGGGTGGAAGCGAGGTCAAAGCGGAAGCCGTCCACGTGCATATCATTCACCCAATAGCGCAGGCTATCCATGATGAGCTGCAGGACGCGCGGGTGGCGCATGTTGGGAGAGTTCCCGGTTCCCGTATAGTCCTGGTAGTATCGGGGATTGTCCGCGGTCAGGAGATAATAATTCGCATTGTCGATGCCCCGGAACGAGAGCGTGGGTCCCAACTGGTTGCCCTCCGCCGTGTGGTTATAGACAACATCCAGGATCACCTCAATCCCCGCGCGGTGTAGCGCCTTGACCATTCCCTTGAGTTCTTTCACCTGCTGCCCGGCCACTCCGGAGCTTGCGTAGCGTGCCTCGGGCGCGAAAAAGCCGATGGAATTGTAGCCCCAGTAATTCTTCAGCCCGCGATTTACAAGGTAGCGGTCATCGACGAACTGGTGCACCGGCATCAGCTCAACGGCGGTGATCCCAAGCGCGCGAAAGTAATCAATGACCGCAGGGGACGCCAGTCCGGCGTATGTTCCCCGAAGCTCCTGGGGAACGTCGGGACGATTGATGGTAAAGCCCTTCACATGCAGCTCATAAATCAGCGTTCGGTGCCACTCCGTCCGGGGATGAGCGTCGCCTTCCCAGTCGAAGGCAGGATCAATCACGGCGCACTTCAGCATCTCCGCGGAATTGTCGCGATCATCGCGGGAGAGGTCTTCCTGCGGGCTCCCGACCGTGTAGCCAAAATGCACATCGCTCCACTCAAGCTTGCCCGTCATGGCTTTGGCGTAAGGATCGAGCAGCAATTTCGCCGGGTTGAACCGATGCCCTTTCGACGGTTCATACAGCCCATAGACCCGGTAACCGTAAATTTGGCCCGGACCCACGCCGGGAATGTACAGGTGCCAGACCTGGTCCGTGTATTCGCTCAGAGTGACGCGCCAGGATTCCTGCTTTCCGTCAGCGCCATAAAGGCATAACTCAACCTTGTTGGCGTTTTCAGAAAACAACGCGAAATTCACTCCATTGCCATCCCACGTGGCGCCTAGCGGATAAGGTTTTCCCGCGCGTGCTTTCATATCGTGTTATTCCTCAAGGTTTACTCGTCCAGATAAATTGAGATGCGGCGGCAGCGGAAATTGCAGCATGGAGTGGGAAGCGAAATTCCTGGCCGGCCTTCGCTCACCCCCTCCCGGCGGGGGAAGGCTCAAAGGCGGCAACAGGACTCCCTCCCGGCAAGAGAGATCTGCCGATAACGAGAGAGCAGCCCTCTCACTCTGGAGAAGGATAACCGTCGAGCGCCTGGATGCGAGCGGCGCCGTCATCGGCCTCTTTGAGCACTTTCCTTATCAGCAAGCCGCTGTGACGCTTGGCCCTGGCGACCGGCTTGTGGGCTATACGGACGGCGTGAGCGAAGCGATGAACCCGGGGCAGGAAGAATGGGGCGAGCAGCGGATGGGCGACGCCCTCGCGCGTTGTGATGGGCTTTGTGCGGCTGAAACGGTCCGGCGCGTCATGGCAGCGGCTGACCACTTCGCTGCCGGAGCCCAGCAGTATGATGACATGACGCTTGTGGTGCTGCGTGTCACGGAGTGAACTTTTGTTGTTCTCATGAACTCCAGGGTGAGGCGGCATCCCGAGTGGCAGACGCCAGACCTCCCCTGAGAGTGAGCGTCTAATCCTTAGGGCTGACCGCTTTTTTAACGGCTTGTCCGGTCTTCTTGGCGGCGTGGCCCACCGATTTGCCGAATTCTTTGCCGGCTGCCACCGGTTTCCCTTTCGACATCTCGTGGCCGAACTTCTTGCCGCCTTTCTTCACGGACTTTCCCGCCTGCTTGAGATCTTTAGCCTCAGGATTCTGGGATTCGGTCCCCTTCACTCCGAGCTTGGCGGCTGTTTGGCTGTCCACGCGGCCGGTAACCGGCAGATTCTCGGCCGTCTGATATTTGCGGATTGCTTCCCGCGTTTGCGGTCCCATCAGGCCGTCAACATTACCGTTGTAATAGCCGTTGTCCTTCAGGTTCTGCTGCACGCTGCGAATTTCGCTTTGGTTGATGGCCGGCGCAGCCTGAAGGGCAGTGACGGAAAGACTCAGCGCAACTCCGAAGAGTCCCGCCAGCAAAAAATAGGGCAACCGATACGAAAAATGTTTTTGATTCATGATGGCATACTCCTTCCTTTCTTAATTATCGCAAAACTACCTGCGCCCGTCACGGCGGGGGCGGCGAAATCCTCTGGCGCAGCGATCAACTCAGCCACGCCGCGCGAGCCCTCTGACCAGAGAAACGATGAACAGGATCAGGAATATGAAAAAGAGGACCTTGGCGATACTTGCGGCCGCGAATGCTAAGATTCCAAACCCCAAGAATGCTGCAGCTAAGGCAATCACAAGAAATAAAATTGTCCAGTAAAGCATTGTGCACCTCCTCTCCACAAGCCGGAGCGGACGTCTTCCCGTTGACTCTTTAAGGGGCAATTCCCATACCATAAGACGGATGGGTGATAACTCTCTGGGAAAAAAGGCGTTATAAAGATCAACTGGGGTCTGAAGCTTCCAGGGATGAACATTTTACATGGCCAACAGAGCCGATGCTTATCTCCGGTAGCCCAGATAGTCCAAGGCTCAACTTTGTTCGCAAATGAAGCCAACGCTGAGGCTCCTCTTGCGAACTTCGCCCTTACTTAAGCCGGTTTGACAAGCGCGGACCACAGGCGGAAAATCAAGCTAAGGATTGTCCATGGCTGGGGTAACACCTATCAACAACTTGCACGAAGCGCAATGGTGGGAGACGCTTCCGAACGGCAAAGCGCACTGCTACTTGTGCCCGCGCCATTGCCACGTTGGCGAGGGCCAGACGGGATTTTGCTTCATCCGCAAAAATATTGGCGGCAAGCTTTACAATCTGGGCTACGCGCAGCCCGCAGCCATTCAGATCGATCCAATTGAAAAAAAGCCGCTGAACCATTTCATGCCGGGCACCCGGGTTTTCTCAATGGGCACGGCCGGCTGCAATATGGGCTGCTTTTTCTGCCAGAACTGGGATATTTCGAAATCCAAGTCGGATCAAATCCACTCCACTCACCTCAGTCCGGAACAAGTGGTTCTTGCCGCGATCAGGTACCGCTGCCCATCGGTTGCGTTTACCTATAATGAGCCAACCATCTGGGCGGAATACGTGGTGGACATCTCGAAAGCGGCGCACCAAGTTGGCCTCAAGACGGTGATGGTGACGAATGGCTATATCACGCGCGAGGCGCTTTTCGATGTTTACCGGCACATCGACGCGGCGAATGTGGACTTGAAGGCCTTCACCGAGCGGTTTTATGCCAAGACCACTCTGACCCACCTGGCGCCGGTGCTCGATACGTTGAAAGCCCTGCGGCATGAGACGGACGTCTGGTTCGAGCTCACTAATCTGATGATTCCTTCCTTGAACGACGCGGCCGAGGAGACTCGGGAGTTATGCGGCTGGGTTCTCGAAAACCTCGGGGATGACGTGCCGCTGCACTTCACCGCATTTCACCCCGATTTCAAGCTGCGCGGCCAGCCCAACACGCCGCCGGAAACTTTGCACCGGGCGCGGGCGATCGCGATGGAGATGGGATTGAAGTTTGT
>DASUKV010000467.1:0-2965 GCA_036278555.1 Terriglobia bacterium | reverse complement strand
CTGAATGCGCTCGTACCCGAACGGGCTCACACTGCTCTATAGAAACGTCACACGAACGTCCGCTGCTTCTTTTTTAGGGTATTCGAGAGGGGAAACCAATCGGGCGAATTCTGTAGGGCGGCGCTAATCGCGGACTATATCTACATGAGGACTACAAATTATCGTGACACCAAATGTTGTAGCGGCGGCCTCCGGCCGCCGGTTTTTCGGCGCTCAGAGAGCGCCGCTACAGGAAAGGTTGTCACTATAATTTGCAATCCTCAATAAGGTGCGGAAATCTACGGCAGCAGGATTGCCGGAATGTCGGTCGTAGGATCGGTAACGCGAATGGGATACCTGACCGGATGATCCTTCGAGGTCCACACCTCCAGGTAGTAGTCGTCCGGAGGCACGTTATAAAGGTAGTACATTCCCTGCACATCGCTATAGGCAAAGCGCGAGCGGCCTTTTTGTTGATTGTAGAGCGTCACGGGCACATAGATCGCGGCGTAGCGCTGGCCATTGCGATCGCGCCGGTCCAGCCTGCCGCGCACGGTCGCGCTCTGGGCGCAGACGGTCGCGAAGAAGAAGATGAACAATACGAGGAAGAGCTTGCCGGTGGTTCCGCGGGCGGACAAAAAGACGCTTTTCATTGGTTGCCTTGCGGCACGGGTTGCGGCGCTGGGCCGTCAGCCACGTAAGTCAATGGCCTTTTCACAAGATGCACGGCGTCCTGGAAGATAATGGCCTGGTTCTTTTCATCCCGGGTGAACTTAACAGGCTGTTCGCCATAGCCCACGTGCGGATCGTTAAGATCGATGCTCACGCTTTGATAGTCAGGGTGCTGGATGACTAAGGTCGGGAACTTCATCTGCCCCCCCTGCCCGGGGACAGTCACAATCTCCATATCAAATCGCCCGTCGTCATAGATATTCTGGAAAGGAGGCTCGACCGTAATTCGAGGCTTCACGCTGCTGGGCTGACCCGCCACCGGGTCTACCCTGAGATGGCCCTTGACCTCCCACACCTGATAGTGGTCGGGATGAAAGAGAGGCGAGAAGTGAAAGACGGCCACGACCAGAATAAAATATCCGGCGAAGGCGCCGGACAAATGCAGGCGGAATCCCTGGAAAGGGCCACTCACGGTGGCGTCTGAGCGCAGCACCTTATAGAGTATGTAAGCCGGGACCAGCGGTAAAAGAAGCGCGCAAACAAGTTCCAGCACGGATCACCTCCCGGCAGAACAGCCGGCCTTGAAAACCCGTCCGGATCCGGACTCAGGCGCTGCTCGCCTCATGCGAAGACACCCGCACGGCAATTCAACCACATTAGATGATGCCTAACCAAGGATAATGATGCTGGAATTCTCCCCTGCCCCGGAATGTTTGTCAAGCAGCAATCAAGCGGAAAGCTAAACTGAAGCCGCAAACCCGCCGATAAAGTTAGTGAGGAGGGGGGAACCTCCGCAATCAGCGCGACTGTAGGAGCGCCCTGAAGCGCTCCTCGCGCGCACGCCAAATCACATAAGAGAACCAATAGTGACCATAAGAAAAGTACTGATAGTTTCGGCGCTGAGCGCGTCGATCGTGGTGAGCGTGTCTGGGGTGGCGTGGCGAGTGACGGCTCAACCGTGAGTTTTGGCGTTTCTACCGACGGACGCGGCTGGACTCTCCTCGGGACCGACGTAGACACTGACCCGTTTACCACGGCGCCGGACAAGGTTGGGATTTTTCTTAACAATTACGGCACGACGGTTAGCGTCGCCTATGGGTGCGACTATTTCCGCAGGACGGGCTAACCACAATGATTCTCTGTGGCTCTCTTCCCTCTGCGGTGAAGAACTCTCACCACGAAGGTCACAGAGAACACAGAGGACAAAAACGCAGAGGCAGATAATTTGTCACGAAGCTGCAGAAGTAGCGGCGGCCCGCAACCAGGCTTGTCAAATTAGATTCCAACTCCACGGATGCAAGTTGCGGCTCTGCCGCTTGCTGTGCGGAAGGGCTTGGCCCTTCCGGATGCTCGCAACCGCTTCCCCCTCGCGAGCCGGGCTACATAAGATAACCGATGACCATCAGAAAAATACTCGTGGTTTCGGTGCTCAGCGCAGCGATTGCCGTAAGCCTATCCGGCGTGCGGCAGTGGATCTACACCGCCCGCCACGCGGTTCGGACCACCCTGCCAAGGATCACCGGGCTCTTCGAAGGCAAAATCGTCTCAGCGCAGAAGCTGAACACCCCCCACTTTCGAGCAGGGCGATCCCTCGAAGCCGTCGAGATGAGCGATTGGCCGGCGGACGCATCCCCCTGCCTTGATGCCAATGGGAACTTGACGAAGAAGGGATGCGGCCCTGACAACCCCCGCGCCCATCCAGCCCCGATGGATGACGAGTTCAGCGCTGGCGCCGGGCTGAACGCCGCGAAGTGGACGTGGCTGAACCAGGACGGGGCGAGCGCCAGTACTTTCGGCAATTATCTGGTCATCAAGGCCCGCCCGGTCAACCGGTACGTGATCCAGGGAATTACTCAGCCGCTGCCTAAGCCACCCTATCAGTTCACAGCGAAGTGCAGCGAGCCGGTGCTGCCGGCGGACGGAACGGTGAATGCCATCGGCCTGGGATTTTACGAATCGGCGACCACGAAGCTTGCGGTCCTTTGGCTCGAAAGCCCGCACGAGGACGTGAACATGCCCTCCGCGGACGCTCAGAAGTGGGTGGGCAACACCTTTGCCGGTCCCATTACGGGCCTGGCCCAACTCCCGACGACGTACATCTACCTTCGCATCGGAAGCAACGGCAAAGCTTTGGGTTTTAGTGTTTCTACGGATGGACGCAGTTGGACGCTGCTCGGCAGTGCTGATGTCACCGGTCCGTTTACGGCGGCCCCGGACAAAGTCGGAATCTTTCTTCTCAACTATGGCCGCTCGGTGAGTGTCGCTTACGGCTGCGACTATTTCCGCAGGACAGGCTAACTCGCGCTACCACTCG
>DASUKV010000466.1:0-8645 GCA_036278555.1 Terriglobia bacterium | reverse complement strand
ACTCTCGCGGACCTGCCCCTCGTCTACCACCAGACGCGGCAAAAGCAATTGACGCGAAACCTGATTACTCTCTCGCTCATCATGGTGGCGCTGGGTATCGCCGTAATGCTGGTCCGGCTGCGCTGGAGTTACTGATCCCGTTCATTGGGCCCCTCTCTTTTGTGCTGAGGTATAATTTATGGTTCGTGGGTAGGCTTGCGGAGTGACGGGCCTCTGACGCTGGCCGGTTCAGCGGCCGTTTTACTTCCTGCTCTAGAGGACTACAAATTATAGTGACAACAGATGTTGTAGCGGCGCTCAGAGAGCGCCGCTACAGCAAAAGCTGTCACCATAATTTTTAATCCTCAATAGCTCTCGGAGCGCGCATCCCGGATCACGTATAGGGTTTAGAAGAACTCACAGACTGGGCGAAGGGGGTGCTGATGTTTAAGCTGGCAATTCAGGAAGGTCGCAAGAATGGCCACAAGACCCTCAGCCGTAGCTTGCCTATAAAAAGCAACGGCGCCTCGACGTACCAGCCCATCAGCAGTGTTTGGGAAGGAAGTGACGGCGAACTCCTCGAAGCGATGCTCAAGTTTTACTCGACGATCCCACCTGAACCGGTTTTGGACGCAACTTACAACGCGGGGAGATTCTGGAAAGGCTCCGCGCGGCGCGTGATCTCGATGGACATTAACCCGCAATATAAGCCGATGATCGTCGGAGATAATCGCGAAATGACCGGCGTTACCTCTGCAAAGTTCGGGGTGGTTGTGTACGATCCCCCGCATGTCGGACCTCAAGGCCGGGATAAGAGCAAGAAGCGATTTGATGTAGACTTCGGCGCGAATGTGGATTGCGGCAAAGAGCACGGCTGGAATTTGAGCTATCTGTACCCGCCATTTTTGAAGCAGGCCAAGCGGGTGCTGAAGCCGGAGGGTCTACTCCTCGCAAAGATCACGGACATGGTAAACAACCACAAGTCGAAATGGCCGCATTGTGATTTCATGCGGATGGCGGAAGAGGCTGGATTCACTGTGTGTGATCTGATCGTTAAGATCAGGAATGGACCGATGGTTTCAACTAAATGGAAGGAAGCTCACCACGCCAGAAAACGACACTGCTTTTGGATTATCTGCCGTAATAGCGATGAATGCGAGCGACCGTCATCGCTTAGGGTATAGCTCATCCCATCGGCTTATGCGATGCGTTCCAGGACAGCCTACACCGGGCGCCTTGCTGCCAAACCCGCTCAGCTACTCCAACCGAAATTCCCACGGAGGGAAGAATAAGGATGGCGCCCCCGCTTCGCAGCTTTGTTGTTGATCGCGCTTCGGTTTCGATTTATGCGTCGAAGGAGGACGCCGGCGCGGCGGCCGCCGTTGAAGCAGCGTCCGCGCTGCGCCATGCGCTTTCGACTAAAGAGCGGGCGCGTATCATTGTAGCAACGGGCAATTCTCAGGAAGATTTTATCCGCGCGCTCATAAGTTCCCCGGACATTGACTGGAGCCGGATCGAGGTGTTCCACATGGACGAGTATGTTGGAATCTCCGACTCTCATCCTGCGAGTTTCCGGCGCTGGGTGAGGACGCGGCTGGTGGAGATTGTCCATCCGGGTCAAGTTCACTATCTGAACGGCGACGCCAGCGATTTAACCGGGGAGTGCAAACGCTACGCCAGACTGCTCAAATCGGCCCCTATCGATCTTTGCTGCCTGGGATTTGGCGAAAACAGGCACATCGCGTTTAATGATCCTCACGCCGCCAATTTCAGCGACCCTATCGCGGTCAAGGAAGTCACCCTGGATGAGGCTTGCCGCAGGCAGCAGGTTGGCGAAGGGCACTTTCCCGGTTTGGATGCGGTTCCGCGCGAGGCGCTCACGCTGACTTGCCCGGCGCTCCTCAGCGCACAGCGGCTAGTCTGCTGCGTCCCGGAGCGCCGTAAAGCGGCTGCCGTCAAGGATGCGCTTACCGGACCTATTACCACGGCCTGTCCAGCCTCGATCGTCCGCACCCATCCCGGCGCCGCCATCTTTTTGGACCTGGAGTCGGCTTCTTATCTTTCTCAGTGATCCGCGGCGTGAACTGTTGCTTAGCAAGAATTTCGGGCCTTGTCATTCTGACGCTGAGCGAAGCGAAGCGGAAGAATCCCCGCTTCTGCCTTTTTGCAAATGCAGGGATTCTTCGCTCGGTCGCCGCGGCGACCTCACTCAGAATGACACTTGCTTTGCTTTCAGCCGGTCTTGATGTTGCGCCTACCAGCCTGTAGACTCAGTTATGGACAGCAAGTGCGGGAAGCCGTCGGAGAAATAGAATGCGGTTAGCGGCCGCCAAGGTACAAAGCCTGCCGACGGGAAAACGCCTCACGTTACAGCACCACCGGCCTATTGGATCATCTCTCCGATTTCTCTTACTGCTGGGACTCCTCCTAGCCTGCTTGCCCTGCCTTTCATTTTCCCAGTCAGCGCCGGCGCCCGCCGCCAGGCCAACGTCCCGCTGCAATTCAAAAACTCAAACTAATGGGAAATTGAGAGAGCGCGCTCGGGCCGTCAGCCAGCATCCTTCAGCCTTGGGCTATAGCGCGCTCGGTGTAGATTATGTCCGCGCGGACGATCTGGATTGCGCCGCAGAAGCTTTCGAGAAGGCCCTCGCGCTCGACCCAGGCCTTTGGCAGGCTCATTACAATCTGGGTCTGACGCTCATTCGCAAACGGAACTACAAAGATGCCGCAGAGCAGTTCCGGGAGGCTCTGAAGCAGCATCCCGACTCGGCGGAAGCGCATGACAGCCTGGGCTTATGCCTTCAGCAATTGGGCCGTTCCGAGGAAGCAGCCGCTGAATTCAAGAGCGCCCTTCGCATCAATCCCCAACTGCCGAATGCCGCGTTTCACCTCGCGCGGACTTTAAGCTCCGAAGGGCGGTATAAAGCCGCGGTCTACTATTACCAGCAGGCGCTCGCCTTGGTGAGTTCGGACGCGAAGCTCGCCGGGAAAATCCGGCTTGAGCTAGCCACTGCTTACGCGAGCGGCAAGGATTACAAGCATGCGATCGCCACGCTCCGCCAAGTGCTTGTGGCTCAGCCGGGTTCGGCCCCGGACGCCGCCGAGGCGCATTTTGACCTCGGAAACGTCTACGCCCACGATCTGAATTATCCTGAGGCAGCGCGTGAATATGAAAAGGCGTTGCGGCTGGACCCCGCGAATGACGCCGCCCGGTTCTCCCGGGCCAAGGCGCTGATGATCATCCACCAGGTGCGGCAGGCGGTTCCCGATCTCAAAGGGTACACGAAGCGCCATCCTCAGGATGCTGAGGGCTATGCCATTTTGGGCGAGGCTTACAAGGATTTGGCGCTCTATTCAAAGGCGGTGGTAACTCTCGAGCGGGCGATCAAGCTGAATGCCGGAAACTACTCCGCGCACTACAATCTGGGAGTGTCCCTTGAGCATTTGGGACGGACGGACCAGGCGGTCGCGGAGTTGCAGTCCGCAAAGAAGCTCAAGCCCGATGCGCCAGAGGTCCTCTACGAATTAGGGCTTATCCGCTCCCGCGAAAAGCAGGCGCACGCCGCCCGGCAGGATTTTGACGCCTTTCAGGAAATCAAGCAGCAGGGAGACGCCGAGTTGAAAGCCGGAGTCCTCGGAGAGCAAGGAAACGCCGCTATGAAAAACGGCCAGGTGCGGCAAGCGATCGTTTCATACCGCGCGGCGCTGAAGCTCAACCCCAAAGACACCAAATTGCGCTATGACTTGGCGCTGGCCCTGGCTCAACAAGGCAATGCGGAGGGCGAGCGTGGCCAGCTTCAACAGGCTTTGCACGATGATCCGTCCTTCAGCGAGGCGCACAATCAGCTTGGCGTGTGTTATATGGGCGAAAGCCGATTGCGCGAAGCCGAAAGGGAATTCAAGGCTGCGATTAAGAACGATCCCGGCTATGCGGAAGCGGAAAACAACCTGGGAGTGCTTTATGGGAAAGAAGGCCGGAATCCGGATGCGCTGGCGCTCTTTGAGCGCGCCACGACGGATGATCCGCGCTACGCTCAGGCCTTTCTGAATTGGGGGCTCATCCTCGCGAGCCAGGGAAAATACGCAGAAGCTATTGCCAAATTTCGCCGCGCGATTGATCTCAACCCCCACTCTTCCCAGGCTCGAACCGCGCTGAAAATGGCTGAAGCGCAACAAGCGCCACGGAAAACCCCTCCGTCTCCTTGACCCTGTAGCTCCTCTTACGGTTTGCGGGTAGTGTCTCAATTAGAATTCGGCGGTAAATATTGAACCGAACCCTTCGGTTGGCTGCGTTCATCCTATACCGCAAGAGGATGCGATGATGTCCAACAACCCGATTCAAACGCCGGTCACAGGACACGAGTATGAGGGCGATCAACGAGAAGCGATGCAGGCGCTTGCGCAGTTTTACTGCGCCCTCAACTCGCGCGATATCGAGATGATGCAACAGAACTGGGCTAATTCCGCAGAGGCAGCAATGGACAATCCTTTGGGAGGAATCAAGCGCGGCTGGGGCGAGATCAGAACAACCTATGAAAAGCTATTCAGCAGCAAGGCCCAGTATCGATTCGAGTTCTACGACTACACGTTCCACGAAGCCGGCGATCTGTTCTATGTGGTCGGACGTGAACGAGGTGAGCTCGACGTCGGCGGACGGCCTATCAAACTCCTGATTCGTACCAGTCGCATCTTTCAGAGAGATGAGGATGCGAGATGGAGGCAAGTGCACCATCACGGCTCGATCGATGACCCGCAAATGCTGGCCATTTACCAAGAGGCCGTCCTTGGCAAACGTTGACCTTGGGGGGGGATTCCGCGTGCCCAAACTGAGACAGTACCGGTTTGGGCGATTCCCGTACCCTCGGCGCTTTTTGATGGTACAATAGCCGGAATTGTCAAATTTTGACCCGGAGAGATAAAGAAGTATGAGAAAGACAAATCTTCATCGAGTAATTTGTACTATCGCGGTATTCTTCGTCGCAGGCATGGTGACCGGAGCTTGCGGGCAAGCATCACGCTCAACGCCCCAACCCGCGTCCAAGGCTGCCGATACCCAAAAAGTGGTTTTGAAGGTTGGCAACATGCAGGTGACACAATCCGACATTGATTTCCTCCTGCACCAGCTCAGCCCCCAGGCCCAGAAGCAGGTCGAAAAGCAGGGGAAGCGCTCGGTCGGCGAACAGTACGCCACGATGCTCGTGCTTTCCCAGGTTGCGCAGAGCCAGCATCTGGATTCCTCACCCGTTTTCCAGAAAGCCATGCAACAGCACCGCAACCAACTGCTGGCCGAACTGGAATACCAAAATCTGGTTCAAAAAGCCGCAGTGAGTTCGGCGGATGTGAACCAGTACTACTCGGCGCACCGGACAGACTTTGAGGAAGCGCAAATCCGCGAGGTGGCGATCCGCAAGAAAGGCGAGGGCGCGAATGCTAAGGGGCTCTCTTCGGAACAGGCCCGCACCAAGGCGGATGCCATCCGCAAGGCGCTGAGCGCGGGCCAAGACCCTAAACTCGTCGCCAAGAACTTCGCCGTGCCTCAGGAAGTTATCGTGGAAACGGAACCGAAGACGATCCAGAATAGCCCTTCCTTACCTGGATTTGTGAAGTCTGCTTTCCAACTGAAGCCAGGGCAAGTTTCACAGCTTGAAGACACTCCCAATGCGATCTATTTCTTTCAAGTCGTATCGCACCCGCAGCTCACGCTCAAGGATGCAACTCCGGAGATCGAAAATGCATTGCGATCCAAGAAAGTGCAATCTGAAGTGAACGACCTGAAGAAAAATACGCCGATCTGGATGGATCAGACCTACTTCGGATCCACCGGAAACGCCACCCCCTCCACTTCTCAGTAACCCCCGGGATCGGGGCTGTTCCGCAACGCCGGAACGGCCCCTGTTGACTTCGTCGCGTGTCCAGCCTATTTAGAGTGAGTTATTGAATCGATAACAAACAGCAACTAACAGTTCTGTTGAAAACCTTGTGGAAAAAACACGAGAATCACTTCTTAAGGGTCCAGTTCTGAATGGTTTCTAACACTTTGCAATAAATTGCAGCATATTTTGTAAGCCTTTTGACGTCAATAACATACTAAAATTAACGAATGCGTGAATTAGTGTAGGACCGTCGGATTTTGACCAGAGTCGTTACTGCATTAGCTTCCAGTATCCCTGCTTCGCTAGTCCTTCTTGCCGCTCTCCCATTCCGGGACGCCAGAATGCCCACGTTTCGATCCTGCCTGCCGGGTATTCCGCCCGTTACTTCGCCCCGCACTGCCGCAAGCAGGATCTTCTAAGAGCCATCTTCGCAAAATGGCCAGGCTCGAAGACTTCTGCCTTCTTGCTGAGTACGGCTTGGCGATGGAGCAAAGAGTCCTATTTGAATCGACAAGAAGGGATGTGTTAGGATGCGTGTTTTCCGATGCCGCGCGCTTTCGGCGTGGCATCGGACCCTCAATTCTGCAGCCGTGGAATCCTGGTCGCCCTCACGGCTGAGGTCGCCGGTCAGGATCGTACACCCCCGTCCGGGAGCGGGGGCTACAGATCCCAAGGAGCTTCGAGTGAAAATTTACGAAGGCACGAATATCCGCAATGTTGCGCTGGTCGGACATGGCCACACAGGAAAGACGCAACTTGTTTCCTCTCTGCTTTATACGGCCGGAATGATGAACCGGCATGGGAAGGTGGACGACGGCACTTCGATCACGGATTATGACGAAGAGGAAATCCATCGCAAGTTTTCGGTGAGCGCCGCCCTGGCCTATGCCGAATGGGATAAAACCAAGATCAATTTCATTGATACGCCGGGGTTTAATATCTTCCTGCATGAAACCGAAGCCGCGCTTCTGGCGGCAGATTCCGCGCTGCTGCTGGTTCACGCCGTCGGTGGCGTTGAGGTGCAGACGGAGAAGACCTGGGGCTTTTGCGAAAAGTACCGGCTGCCCCGCGCGTTTGTCATCAATCAGATGGACCGCGATCGCGCGAGCTTTGAGCGCACGCTTCAGGCGCTTCGCGAAGCCTTTGGGCGCTCGGTGATTCCCGTGCAGTTACCTTGGGGGGAGGAAAAAGGCTTTCACGGCTCGATCGACCTCGTCCGGATGAAGGCTTACACCTTCGAGCCGGACGGCAGCGGCAAAGCAAAGGAATCAGACATTCCGCCGGAGATCGCCGAAGCGGCTTCCGCCGCCCACGAGGCGATGGTGGAGATGGTCGCGGAAGGAAACGATAAGCTGATGGAGGAGTTCTTTGAGAAGGGCACGATTCCTCTTGAAGACCTCACGCCGGGTCTCAGGGAAGCGATCCGCGAAAGACGCCTGTTTCCCGTCCTCGTGAGCGCTGCGCTGCCCAATTTGGGCGCCGAGCCGCTGTTGAATTTTATTACGGGTTATCTTCCTTCACCCCTCGAACGCGGAGAATGGGAAGGGCAGCAGCCGGAAGGGAAAGGCACAGCACGACGCAAGATTGAGGATGATCAGCCGCTGTCGGTTTACGTTTTCAAGACCGTCGCCGATGCCTTCGCGGGCCGGGTGAGCTATTTCAAAGTGCTCTCCGGGATTCTCAAGAATGAGATGACACTGCAGAATTTCAGCCGAGGAGCAGCGGAAAAGTTTTCGCACATCTCCGTCGTACAGGGCAAAACACAGACGCCGGTGAGCGAGCTGCACGCGGGCGACCTGGGCGCGGTGGCCAAGCTCAAGGACACACTCACGGGCGACACTTTGGGCGACAAGTCCGCGCCCATCCTTCATCCTCAGGTCGAGCTCGCTGAGCCGGCCATCTCCTTCGCCATTGAACCGAAGTCACGCGGCGATGAAGATAAGCTTTCCACCGCCATCCATCGCATGCTCGAAGAAGACCTGCTGCTGCGTTTTTCGCGCGACGCGCAGACAAACGAATTTCTCCTTGCGGGTTCCGGCCAGCAGCACGTGGAAGTGATTGTTTCGAAGCTCAAGCGGCGCTTCAACGTGGAAGTCACGCTCAAGGCCCCCAAAATCCCTTACCGCGAGACCATCCGGGCCAAGGCGGAGGCTCAGGGCAAACACAAAAAACAGACAGGCGGCCACGGCCAGTACGGCGACTGCTGGATCAAGCTGGAGCCTCTCGTGCGCGGGAGCGGCTTCGAATTCGTGAACGATATCTTCGGCGGGTCGATTCCCAGGAACTTTATCCCGGCGGTCGAAAAGGGCATCGTGGACGCGGCTTCCAAGGGTTTTCTGGCGGGATACCCGGTGGTCGATTTCCGCGTTATCCTCTACGACGGCTCCTACCACGACGTCGATTCTTCGGAAATCGCCTTCAAACTCGCCGGATCGAAAGCCTTCAAAGCGTGCATGGAAAAAGCGAAGCCGTGCTTGCTGGAGCCGGTGATGAACGTGGAAATCACCGTGCCCGAGTCCTATTCCGGCGACATTATGGGAAACCTGAACAGCCGCCGCGGGCGCATTCAGGGCATGGATTCGAAAGGCGGCTCGACGGTGATCAAAGCGCAGGCGCCGCTTGCGGAAATGCTCACTTATGCTTCCGACCTCACCTCTATGACCCAGGGGCGCGGCGTGTATTCCATGGATTATTCGCACTACGACCTGGCGCCTCCCCAGGTTTCAGAGAAGATCATCGCCGCCGCCAAAGCCGCCGGCCACGGCAAAGAAGAGGAAGAGGAGTGATCGCGCG
>DASUKV010000465.1:0-2426 GCA_036278555.1 Terriglobia bacterium | reverse complement strand
CGCTGGACGGTTCCCACCGTGCTGAAGGGCACTTCCTATATCTTCACTGACCTCCGCGAAAAGCCGCATCTGCTGATCTGGGCGATTCTGGCCGGGGCGCTGTGGGCCGTGGCGAATACCCTCACGGTTTTCGCCATTCGCGACGTTGGCCTTTCGATAGCATTTCCGTTATGGAACACCAACAGCCTGGTGGGCGTCTTGTGGGGCTGGCTATTCTTCAAGGAGCTGCGCGGCGGCGGAGCGGGAACCTGGGGGAAAGTTCTGGGCGGAGCGGTGGCCATCGTGCTGGGCGCAACGCTTGTGGCCTTAGGCTCGCAGGTGGGCTCAAGCGGCCACTCGCATTGGATGGCCGCCGGGATCGTCGCCGCGCTGGGAGCGGGGCTGCTCTGGGGTACCATGTACATTCCCTATCGCAAAGCTTACGTGAGCGGCATGAACCCGCTTTCCTTCGTGACGGTTTTCACTGTCGGCGAGTTGGGAACGATGACGGCGCTCGCGCTGGCGTTCGAGGGCGGCTTGCATCCACTGGCGGCGGAAATCGCGAAGGCGCGGCCCGCGCTTTTCTGGCTGTTTCTCGGCGGCTTTTTCTGGGTAATCGGCGACCTGTTTCAGCAATACGCGGCCAAATATATCGGCATTGGGCGCGGCATTCCGCTCTCAAATACCAACCAGCTTTGGGGGCTTGCCTGGGGTGTGCTGGTGTTCGGCGAGTTGAAGGGCCTCGAAACCCGCGGCAAGCTGATGGTGATTGCCGGGTCGCTTGTGATGATTCTGGGCGCTGTCGCGCTCAGCGCCGCCGTAGCTCCCGAGACGGAGCGCGAATCCTGGCGGGAGGCCGTCGGCAGGGAATGCCGGCGGTACGGCCTGGATTTCAAGGAAGCGGAGGCGGCGCAGCGCGGCGAGGACGCGCTGGCCGGAAGGGCAGGGGGATGGACCATTTGGGACGTCCTGATTGTGGCCGCGGCCGTGGCCATTTTTGTGTGGCTCGCGCACGGGACTTCATTCCCATCCATCTTCATCAATAAAACCTGGATGGCCGCCTTGTTGGCCGCTATGATTGCGCTGCTTCTGGTCTGCGGCCGGCTCCTCTGGAAGTGGACGCGGTTTTCGTGATTTCATTTTTCGGGCTGTGAATCTGGGACCTTAAACGTAAAGCTTGTAATCACCACTTTTAAGTGCCCGTAAGCTCTGACATGCTTGAACCGATCGTTTGAATGGTGTGAAGCGGATCAATTTTGACTCCGGCGCGGTCTCGACGCTGCGCGGTTGGGGGTGTAAGATTGCCAACTTAAGTGGCGAGCCGCGGTTCAGTCCCTCAAAGCCACCATGCTCGAATCGAGATTGGATGATGTATCGAAACTCAAGGAGGCAAGCAAGCTTTGACGAATTATGATGTGTGCGTGATCGGATCAGGTCCTGCCGGCGGCACGATGGCCAAGGAGCTCTGCGAAGGGGGCGCCAAGGTCATCCTGCTCGAAGCCGGGCAGAAAGTGGACCCCTCCCAATTTCTATCGCACAAATGGCCTTACGAATTGCCTTACCGGGGATTGCGGGGCGAGAAACAGGCGCTCTTCTATCCCAAGGACATCGCCTCCGTGCGCTATGAGGATTGCGACCACGTGGGCGTAGACCGTATCCGGGTCTTAGGCGGGCGCAGCCTGCACTGGAACGCGGTGACGCTGCGCTATGCCCCGGTGGATTTCCGGGAAAGGTCGCTGCAGGGCGTCGAAGAGGATTGGCCGCTCAGCTACGAAGAACTCGCGCCTTACTATAATCGTATCGAGCAAATCATCGGCGTCTGCGGCCAAAACGATCACCTGGAGATTCTGCCCGGGGGCAATCATTACCTGCCGCCCATCCCGATGCGATGCAGTGAGCGTATCCTGGCGCGCACGACGCGGTCCATGGGCATTCCGCTGATTCCGGTGCGCAAGGCGGTGCTAACCGTTCCGTATGATAACCGTCCTCCCTGCCACTACTGCGGGCACTGCATGGATGGGTGCGACGCCTCTTCCATTTTCACCACGCCGGATTGCATGCTTCCGAAAGCGCGGGCGACGGGAAACTTTACCTTGCGGGAGAACGCTATCGCCCGGGAGCTGCAGGTGGACGGGGAGGGACGGGTGCGCGCCGTATCCTTCGTCGACCGCCTGACTAAAAAGGAGGAGGAAATCCGCGCGCGTGTTTTCGTGGTGTGCTGTGCGACGGTCGAGAGCGCGCGTCTGCTGCTGAATTCCAAATCACGCCGCTACCCGAACGGCGTGGGAAATTCGAACGGCGTGGTGGGCCATTATCTGAACGGCCACCAGACGGCGAGCATAAATATGTACTTGGACGAACTCGAAGGCAAACCGCCCGTGAATCAGGACGGGGCCACGGACCACGTTTATGTTCCGCGCTATAACCAGCTCTTCGGAAAGCCTCGG
>DASUKV010000464.1:0-2330 GCA_036278555.1 Terriglobia bacterium | reverse complement strand
TCCCTGAAGATCAAGAATGAGGTCCAACAGGTAACGGTGTCGGCTCAGACAACTAATCTGAGCGTTAATTCTTCCCAAAATGCCAGCGCCTTGGTGCTGAGAGGGGCGGCGATTAAAGCCCTGTCCGATGACCCCGATGAGATGCTGGCCCAGCTTAATGCCTTGGCAGGACCCGCCGCGGGGCCGAACGGCGCGCAAATTTACGTGGATGGTTTCAGCGGCGATCAGCTTCCCCCCAAATCCGACATCCTTGCGATCCACATCAACCAGAACCCCTTCTCAGCGCAATACGACCGGGTAGGCTACGGCCGAATTGAAATCACGACAAAGCCCGGAGCCTCGCAGTATCACGGCTCATTCTTTGCCGACGGAAATGATTCTGCCTTTAATTCTCGAAGCCCCTTTGTGAAAGAGCAACCGGGCTATTACTCCGATTTTATCAACGGCAACGTCGGCGGCCCCTTGGGGCACAAGGCTTCCTTCTTTTTTGATGTCTTTCACAGGGGCATCAATGACAGCTCCATTGTAAGCGCCTTTGTGCTTGATCCCAATCTGGCTCAGGTTCCATTCAGCAAAGCTGTCTCAAATCCCCGGTCGCGGCTGCTGGTCACACCGAGGATCGACTACCAGCTCAGCGCCAAAAACCTTCTCGCCGTCCGCTACCAGCTCTGGCGGGACCAGGAATCGAACGACGGCGTCGGCCAGTTCGCACTGCCTTCACAGAGCTATAACACCCGCGGCCAGGAGCAGCACCTGCACGTGAGCGACACTCAAATCCTGAGCGCGAGGACGGTGAATCAGACGCGCTTTGAATACCGCCGCGCGACGAGTTTCCAGAATCCCGCAAGCCTGGACCCCGAGATCAACGTGCTGGGCGCTTTCATGAGCGGCGGTACCACCGCTGGAAGTGCGGTGGATAAAGAAAACTATTTCGAGCTCCAGGACATGGCCACGATGACCCTGGGCAAGCATATGCTCATCTATGGCGGCCGGCTGCGGGATGGCGACGAAACCTATTCCTCCACAGAGAATTTCAACGGCATGTTCACGTTTCCCACGCTCGACGCTTATCAGCTTACCGAGCAAGGCCTCGCGCAGGGCCTTACCATTTCGCAAATCTTCGCACAGGGCGGCGGACCGAGCCAGTTTTCGATCACCCTCGGCAAGCCCCTGGCCAAGGCCAATCTTACTGAAGGCTCCCTCTACGCGGAAGATCAGTGGCGCGTGCGGCATAACATCTCGCTCAGCCTGGGGCTGCGTTTTGAGACGCAAAATCATATCAGCGACCATTCAGATCTCGCGCCGCGCCTGGGTTTTGCATGGGGAATCGGTCACGGCCAGTCGCCCAAGACCGTGCTGCGGGCCGGGTTTGGCATCTTCTACGATCGCTTTGAGGAGCAACAACTGCTTAAGGCGGAGCAGCTCAACGGCGCTAACCAGAGCAGGTTCGTCGTGACGGATCCTCAGTTTTATCCGAACATCCCTCCGCCGAGCACGCTCGAAATGCTGCAAACAACCGCCACATCTCCAACCGCCTATAGCATCGACCCCGGCCTGAGCGCACCCTACACCATCCAATCCGCCCTCGGGCTTGAACGGCAATTTTCGAAGAAATTCACGGCTTCCGTGACTTATCTCAATTCGCACGGAACCCATCAGTTCCTTACCCGGAACATCAATGCCCCGCTGCCGGGTCAGTATGATCCGTCAAATCCCGTGAATGGCAGGCCGTTCCTGGGAATCCCCGCTTGCGGCGTTGTCCCCGCCCTTGCGGACTGCGCTTCGGGCTTCGGCGGGAATATCTACCAGTATGAGTCCGCCGGTCTTTACAATCAGAACGAGCTCATTACTAACTTCCACCTGAACGACGGATCGTTCCTCTCCCTCTTTGGCTACTACACCCTGAACGACGCTCACAGCAATACCTCCGGGATTGGGAGCCTCCCTTCGAATCCCTACGATCTGTCACAGGATTACGGCGTGGCGCGATTTAGCATTCGCCATCGCGCCGTCGTGGGCGGCTCCTTCAGTCTGCCGCTTGGGTTCCAGTTCATGCCGTTTGTGATTGCCGAATCGGGCGCTCCCTACAACGTCACGCTGGGCCGCGACTTGCTCGGTACCGCCATTCTTAACCAGCGGCCGGCCTTCGCGGCTGCGGGCGCCACGGGGCCTGATATCGTGGCGACGTCCTTGGGAACTTTTGACACCAATCCCGCGCCGGGCGAGCCTGTGATTCCCATCAATTTAGCCACGGGGCCTGCCCTGTTCACCGCGAACTTCCATCTCTCAAAAACCTTTGGATTTGGCGGGGAAGAGCACGGTCACGGCGG
>DASUKV010000463.1:0-9414 GCA_036278555.1 Terriglobia bacterium | reverse complement strand
GGTGAGTCCCAGCAAGGAATGCGTGATGCCGCGATGGTTCTTCAGGTAATCGACGCCGCCGTGGAGCGCGGTCACGATATCGGCATCCGGCAGATTGGACCCGATGATGAGCGCCAGCATCGCGTATCGCGATTTGCGCTTTAGCCCCGCTTGACCCAAAGCAATGCCGACGAGGGTGTGAGTAAGATTATCCATACGCGTTGCAGAGATTGTTCCTGGATACACTACTACGCGACGCCAATTCGCGCCACAACAACGAGAGTCCGATCCGCCCCTCACCCCGCCTTCGGCCACCCTCTCCCACGGCGACCAAGGGTAGCCACGGTTAACTCGCAGTTTGAGTTAACCGTGGGCTTGTGACATGGAAAACGTCCACGGTTGGAGAAGCGCCAACCGTGTGGCGGGACAAGGATTTTTTCGGCGGCGCGCAGAGGCCATTTCGAATCGTCGCGGTGTGATAGAATTTAAGGCTTAAATTCGCAGAGGAGAACACGATTGGCAGCGATTGATCTGATTACGGGACGGGAAATTCTGGATTCGCGGGGCAACCCGACGGTCGAGGCGGATGTTCATCTACGGGACGGGGCTTTCGGAAGAGCCGCCGTGCCTTCCGGCGCATCGACCGGGGAGCACGAAGCGATTGAGCTGCGCGATGGCGACAAGCAGCGCTACCAGGGCAAGGGTGTATTGACCGCGGTGGAGAATATCAATGCCGTGATCGCCCGCGAATTGGGCGGCCAGGAGGCCGGGGAGCAGTCGGAGATTGACCGCTTTTTGATCGAACTGGATGGCACGGCCAATAAAAGCAAGCTGGGCGCGAATGCCATCCTGGCGGTCTCGATGGCGGTCTGCCGCGCTGCGGCGCAGTCTGCCCACCTGCCGCTCTACCGCTACCTTGGCGGATTGCAGGCGCGGCGGCTGCCCGTGCCCATGATGAACATCCTCAACGGCGGCGTGCACGCCGATAACACGGTCGATTTCCAGGAGTTTATGATCATGCCGGCGGGGGCGGAGAGCTTTTCACAAGCGCTCCGCATGGGTGTTGAGACGTTCCACACGCTGAAAAAAGTCCTGAAGGAGCGCGGCTACCAAACTTCGGTGGGTGACGAGGGCGGCTTCGCGCCGAGCCTTAAATCCAACGAAGAAGCCGTCGAACTGATTTTGGAAGCGATCGAGGCCGCGGGCTATTCTGCGGGCCACGACATTTTTTTGGCTCTCGATCCTGCCGCGAGCGAGATGTACGACGGCGGACGGTATACCTTCTTCAAATCCGACGAATCCAGGAAATCGTCCGATGAAATGATCCGGCTTTACTCCGAGTGGGTGCGCCAGTATCCGATTGTGTCGATCGAAGATGGCTTGGCGCAGGACGATTGGGAGGGGTGGGAAAAGCTTACTCGTGAATTAGGCGAGCAGGTGCAGTTGGTAGGGGATGATCTCTTTGTGACGAATACGGAGCGCCTCGAGCGCGGGATTGAGGAGGGCGCGGCCAACTCGATTCTGATCAAGCTGAACCAGATCGGAACCGTTTCTGAGACCATCGCCGCCATCGAAATGGCCCACCGGCACGCCTATACCGCCGTAGTCTCACACCGCTCGGGCGAAACGGAAGACGCGTTCATCGCGGATCTCGCCGTAGGCCTGCGCACCGGACAGATCAAAACCGGCTCCGCCAGCCGCACCGACCGCATCGCCAAATACAATCAGTTGTTGCGAATTGAAGAAGAGCTAGGCCCGGTGGCCGAGTTTCCGGGGAAGTCGGCCTTCAACGTGAAAGCCTTAGTCGCCAAAGACTAGTTGTAACGCCGCCTGATTCAAACCGCCGTCCGCTTTCGCTTCCATAAAATCAGCATTCCTGCCAGTCCCGTCCCTAGTAAGAGCACCGAAGCAGGTTCAGGAACGGCCGGTGGCGGAGACGATTTCATCGTGCCGTCAATTTGGAATGCCGGCCTTGGGGCCGCTGGCGCAAGCGTCCAGGGTCCTGTGGCGCTTGGAATCGTGTTAAAGGCGAGGTTGCTCAGAATTTTGCTCCCGCCATCGGTTGAAAGAGCCGTGGACATGTCGCAATCGATCGTGGTTCCTCCGGCTCCGGCGCACGTATCGGGTCCCAGAGCGAGATCCCATGCGGCCGAGGTGCCCGCGACGGGCGCGTACGCTACCAGCCAGTAAGCGGTGCCGTCCAGCATATCCGCGCCGGCCGTGCCCGCGATGAGTGTTCCCGTAGACGTGCTGGCCTCAACGACGCCCGGAGCCGTTGTGGGGAGGAGGCCGCTTAACTGTATGCCTTCCAGAATGGAACCTGGCATCCCGTTGGCGTCGCTTTCAAGATACACGTTCAGGGTGTTCGTACCAGAGGATAAAGCCATAGCCAGCTTGGCGTCATTAAAGGTAAAGCTGCCGCTGGGCGTGAACTGCACGGCAATCGTTTCGGGCGGAAGTACCGTTCCATTGACGATGACCGTCGATTGGTTTATAGAAAATGACAGGCCGTTATTGAAGCTCATCCCGGAAGTAAAGTTGGAGTAGACTACGGAGTCAGCTTGAGCTTTCGGGGCCGTGAGAGCCCCAAGGCATACGAGCGCAGCAGCACAGATCACTTTTCTCAGTCGCATCAGAGTCAAGCAAGCCTCCAGGCTTGTCTCCTTTCGATTTAATGTTTAGTAATTACGAATGGCTTCCCGCTGAGCGCGATTCGCGCTCTTGCGAGTTGTGCCTGCCTATTAAAGATTACAAATTATAGTGACGACAGATGTTGTAGCGGCGGCCTCTGGCCGCCGGCCATTATCAAGAAAGGGCGGCGCTCAGAGAGCGCCGCTACAGTAAAAGTTGTCGCTATAATTTGCAATCCTCTGTAGAAGCTTTGAAATCGATTTCGCTCCCGCGAAGGTTACTTCGCCCTAACAGTGTATGCGAAGCTACCCGCATGCGGAAGCCGTTAGGGCTATATTATCTTTTTTGATACTATTACGGGTACAGGGCCTATCGCAGGATAAGAAGTCAAAGCGGGAGCCGACCAGCTAAATAGAGGAAGTCTCAAAATAACCGGGGTGTTGGCACACAAGTGCCTCGTATGGCTAGGAAAAGATAGATGCTCCCGAACTCCGTATCCAATTAGGAGCCCCCGGGGGCCGGGAGTTTTCTGAATAGAGTAATGCTAATGTAGTTAATATACGTTGTCAAGTATTTTTTCGACCTTTTTTCAAGAAATTTGCATGCATCCCTTTTGACCGGCTGAAACTGGCTGTTGCGGCTATCCTCTGTAACCTGCCAGTGTCGTGTCTCATAAATTCGCCAAGTAATTCGTCTGGGCAAAAACGCCGTCATGGATGCTCCCCTCACCCGTCCCGCGATGGGAAGCACTGCTTTCCCGCCGGATACCCTCTCCCCCTTTTCAGGGGGCGAGGGTGGTGAATTCTAGAGATTCCAGCCCTCTCCCTCCGGGAGAGGGTGGCCGAAGGCCGGGTGAGGGTTGCGGGGGGCGCCCCTGGATTAGCAAGGGCAAACAACATTCGCCTTTCGCTCTTCTTCAGTATAAACTTACCCCTAAGCCAGGAGGCGGGGTTGAGAGCTCCTCTGACAATCGGCGCGGTTCTTTTGCTGAGCGCAATATTCGCCGTGCCGCAGCCGCAAACTTTTGAAGGCGCGCTCGAGGAAGTGAACTACAAAGCGCCGGAATTCCCACCGCCGGCGCTCCTGGCGCCGCCGCGTCTAAATGAAGGAATGAGCACCGCACGAGGCGGATTTGGAAATCCGCAAGGGGTTCCGCCCGCCGGCCCTCCGCCGCTGCCGGCCGCGTCGCCGGAAGCAACCCAAGCTCAATCACAGGCCGGTTTAAGCTCCACCGGGATCACCTGGATCAACTCCCGCCCGCTGACGATGAGGGGGCTTCGCGGCAAAGTCGTGCTGATCGACTTCTGGGAGTACACCTGCATCAACTGCATCCGGACCTTCGCCACGAATAAGCGATGGTACAAACGCTACCATCGCGACGGGTTCGTGCTGATCGGCGTTCACGACCCCGAGTTCGACATCGCCTATTCCGTGAAAAACGTCCGGAGAGCGGTGAAGCGCTTTGGACTTACTTATCCCGTTGTCGTCGACGACAAGTTTGAAATCTGGAATTCGTATCACAGCAATTCCTGGCCGAACCGCTTCTTGATTGACGCGAAGGGCAACGTGCGCTACCACCGGGTCGGTGAAGGTGGCGACGGCGCCTTTGAGCATGCGATTCGGAAGTTGCTTCAGGAAGCTCACCCCGGGCTTAAATTTCCGGCGAGCGAGACGATTCCCCCGGACGAGAACGCTTTCGCTCCATCCTGCGGCGTTCCAACTGCGGAGATGTACGTAGGCGACTGGTCTGGACGCGGCGTCCTGGCCAATTCAAAAGGCTATGAGGATGGGAAAACCGAGGATTACAAGCTCCCGGCATCCGTCGAGGACGGCCGCGTGGCGCTTGAAGGAAAGTGGAGAACCGAAAAAAGCGGCATGACTTACCGCGGGAAGAAGAAGGAGCCGGGCGGCGGAGAACTAGAGATGCGTTATCACGCGCGCGAGCTCTACTCCGTGATGAACGTCGAACACGGCCACCCCTCGCGCCTGTACATCCTCCAGGATGGAAAGAATCTCACCCGTCAGGACAAAGGCGTGGATGTCCAGTTCGACGCCCAGGGCCGCTCCTACATCGAAGTGCGAGAGCCTCGCATGTACTATCTGGTCCAGAATCCCGCCTTTGGAAGCCATAGCGTTGTCTTGCAGCCTACGGCGCCGGGAATCACCATTAATTCTTTCACCTTCGGGAACAATTGCCAGACGGATTTCCCTCACCTTTGAGCGCGCGCGTAACTCAAATACGTGATATGGCTCGACCGTCACCGTCTTGCTAAGCGAAGACGCCACGAGCCTCTCGACACCTCACTTTGCTTGAAAATCAACGGGGCGCGCTGTAGCGGCGGCCTCTGGCCGCCGGTTTTTAGGAAGTAGAGACCGGCGGCCAGAGGCCGCCGCTACAGCCGATTTCAAATCCCCCAGGGTTGCCATCTTTGCGAGGAGGAGCATGGATGCTCACAAAACTTAAGGCTTGTATTTCTGTGGCTCTACTGGTTGCCGTCTGGGTAGTTCCTGCCTTTGCCCAGAACGCGAGCGCTAAAAAGGTCCTGGTCATTGCAGATCTTGAAGGCGTCGATGGCGTTTTCAATTTCGATCTGCAGTGCATCCCTTTCAAAAGCCCGCTGTACCAGGAATCGCGCAAAGCGCTGACCGGCGAAGTGAATGCCGCCATCCAGGGGCTTTCGGAAGGCGGAGCCACGAAGGTGGTGGTGTACGATAACCACTACGGCGGGCACAACCTCTCATCCGCCGAGATAAACCCCAAGGCCCTGCTTCTTGCCGGATCGCCCGTCTCACCGACCCTGGGCCTCGATTCTTCTTATAAGGCCATCATTTTCATCGGCCTCCACTCCATGGCCGGAACCAGGAACGGCGTTCTGCCGCATTCGTTCTCCTGGGATATCGAAAACATCTGGGTGAACGGCAAAAAGGTGGGAGAAATCGGGTCGCGCGTGATGCTCGCCGGTCAGCTTGGCATCCCGGCCATCATGCTGGCCGGAGATGCCGCAGCGTGCAAGGAGTTTCTGGGGTTGGTCCCGAACGCTGAGTGCGCCCAAGTCAAGCAAGGCGCGAGACACACAGGCGGGTATTCGCTTTCACACACGGCGGCCTGTAATCTGATTCGCCAGAAGGCAAAGGCCGCGATCGAGCACCTCGCGCAAATAAAGCCTTACCATGTCACTGGACCCGCCAAAGTGAAGGTCGAGTACACCTCGCCCGCGACACCCAGCTTCCTCCCGCGCCCCGGGGTCGAGCAACTGGATGGCCGCACCTGGGTGTTCGAAGGCAAGGATTTTATCGATGCGTGGCTGAAGTTCCGGTCGTTTTAGTCCTTGGTGACCTCAATTGGCATGCGCCGATGAAGGGGATCCGCTTCTCCCCTCACCCGGCCTTCGGCCACCCTCTCCCGAAGGGAGAGGGCTGTTATCCTTAGCTTTCTCCGAGCGCACTCGAGAAGGAGCGGCTATCGCTTCACCTGCCGGAGAGGCGTAGATCCCGAGTTACACTTTCAGCCCTCTCCCATGGGAGAGGGTGGCCGAAGGCCGGGTGAGGGGCCAACCAGTCGGACTTTCGCTCCTTCAGGTTATGGCGGCGAACCCGTTACCGCCCTGCCGGCACGAGGATCACCTTCGAGATGTGAATGGTGTTGCTGGAAGTATCGAGGGTTCCAACGACACTCACCCGCTTCTTGTCCAGGTCGTGTTTTTTCAACACGTCCTGATGATCCAGCTTGTACGTCGTCTTACCATCCTCCTCGCGGAGGACGTAATTCCCGTTCTGGAGCATCAGAACTCCCCTGAAGACCTGCCCCTGCTCGGCTTGCTGTGCCTGCTCCTGCCTTCGTTGTTGTTGCTGCTGCATTTGTTGCTGCGAAGGGGGCGGCGCTCCCCGTTGTGATCCGGGGGCTTGGCCTTGCTGGGCCAGCGATGACTTTGCCGGGGCTCCAGGAAATCCCGGCGCGGATGCCGCAGGAATGGACGCCAATAAGCCCAGAGCGGCGATGAGTGCAAATAGACGGACTGCTTTCATTTGTGCACCTCCGTGGTGGCTAGAAATATCCCCCTTTCTGAGCAATCAATGTATCTGACGGCTTTGCTGCCCATCGTAGGCAAGACGTGCGCCAGGAAACGGTAGATCTCGCGGACTACAAGGAAAATTGCCGGTAACGGTAACAAAGCAATTCGGATAATAATTTCTTCGGACCGGGAAAACCGTCCGCTCGTCCGGTGAAATTCAAGCCCGTCGCGTGCAAATTTTTCCCTTTGCGGCTGCATCGCTCGCATCCGGAAAAAGGACGGCCGGAACACAATGGATGCTGGAAGAGCTTCAGATGCCGCTTGTGGTTTGCCGAAAAACCGGTAAAATATCGGAAAGTGGCATTCGCAGCGTTTGGGGTGGTAATGAGGGAAGCGGTTCAAAAAGGGGTGGGGGCATTCCTCAGAAGGTAAGTCTCTGTCCAGGATTCCCGCAAAATCTAGACCACGTGTCTCAGTTTTTCTGGAAACTTTTTCTGCTTTCGAGACGTATACCCTTAAGGGAAGAGAAGATAAGTAGTCCGCAGACGCTTAGACGCGGCAGGAAAGCACACTGTGATTGAAGGCGTCGCTGTGAGCGCTGTGGATGCCGGGGAACCTGACCCCATCATCAGCCGCTTCGCGTCCATTTTTGACTTGTATGAAACGACTCTGGGTCTGGCTTCGCCAACCCCATCGTGTGATTCCCGTCGTCTAAGGAGAGAGAATGAAGTCGTGGAAGAAGAAGCTGCTGGCGATCGGCGTCGTGGTCGTTCTCATCATCCTGGCGATCGTTGGCGTCGTGTGGAGCAGGCGCGGGCAGGTTACGGTCCAGACAGGTAAAGTAGGTCGCCAGGATCTGACGGCCGTCGTCACAGCTTCGGGGCAAATTGAGCCTGAGAATTACGCCAACGTCAATGCAAATTCAATAGGTAAAATCACGAATATCTATGTGAAAGAAGGTGACCAGGTAAAGAAAGGAGAGTTGCTGCTACGCATCCAGGATGTGGAAGAGCAGGCGGACGTTGACGCGCAGGAGGCGGCGCTGAAGGCTTCCCAAGCGACGCTCGCTTCGAACGAATCGTCCGTGGAATCCTTCGCGGCGGCAATCAACACTGCTAAGGCCGACCTTGTGCAAGCCCAAGCCCAGTTGGCCCAGAAAAAGCTCGCCTACCAGCGCGGGCTGCAACTGCTGAAGGACAGCCTGCTTGCAAAGCAGGATTTCGACCAGCGCTTTAGCGATTACAAAGTGGCCCAGGCCACCGTTCAATCTTCGAAGGCGAAACTGACGCAGGCCCAGGCGCAATACAACCAGGCCAAGAACACGCGGGATATGGCCAGCGCCCAGGTTGCCCAGAACCGCGCCACGCTGATGCGGGCGACGGATGTCCGCAACCAGACGATTTACCGATCTCCGTACAACGGCGTGGTCACTTCACTTCCGGTACACGTCGGCGAAAACGTGGTGCCAGGCGTGCAAAATCAAACGGGCAGCTTGCTTTTCCAAGTTTCCGACCTTTCGGTGATTGATGCCAACGTAATGGTGGACGAAACGGATATCGCGAACATCAAGCTGGGGCAGAAGGCTTACGTTTCAATCGACGCCCTCCCTAACAAGACGTTCCAGGGCGATGTGACCGAGATCGGCCAAAGCGCCCTGAGCAGCACCACGGGACAAACCACGACGGCCCAGACCCAGACCAGCACGACGACGGAGGAAGCAAAGCAGTTCAAGGTGGTGGTGCGGCTTGAAAACCCGCCTAAGATTCTGCGCCCAGGGCTTTCCACGACGGCGCGTGTGATCACCGCGACCAGCAAAAACGCCGTCAGCGTTCCCATCCAGGCTCTGACGCTGCGCTCCAAGAAGGAATTGGAACCAAAGAACAAGAAGGGCGGTCAGAATAATAAGGTTCTGGCCGCGGAGACGCAACCCATGGAAGCATCGGATGCGCCCGGGCTGCCGAACTCGCATCAGGATGAAATACAGGGAGTTTTCGTGATCGACAACGGCCATGTGAAGTTCGTTCCCGTGAAAACCGGCATCATGGGGGCTATGAACGCGGAGGTGCTCAGCGGGCTGAAGCCGGGTGAAACGATTGTGACCGGCAGCTACTCGGCGCTGCGGACCTTGCGCAACGGGGATAAAATCCGCATCAACAATACGCCGCCGGGTCCGAACGGGCCAGGGCCTAGCACGTGACGTGACGGCTCGCCGGACGTCTCTTCAGTGGCGGAGGCCGGGGCGGGTTGGTTGAAAACGGGAAGGAAAATATTGCGATGGGACTCGAAGTGGCATCCTCACTCTCTCAAATCCAAACCGCGCCTCCGGATGGGGCTCTCATTCGCACCAAGGATCTGTGGAAGAGCTACGAGATGGGCGATCTCGAAGTGCACGCGCTCTCCGGCATTTCTTTCGAGGTCGAGCGCGGCGATTACGTCGCCATCATGGGGCCTTCGGGTTCCGGGAAGTCCACGCTGATGAATCTGATCGGCTGCCTGGATACGCCCACGCGCGGCGAATACTGGCTGAACGGAAGGCTGGTGAGTGAGCTTTCCGACGATGAGCTTGCCTACATCCGCAACAAAGAAATCGGGTTTGTGTTTCAGACCTTCAACCTGCTGGGCCGCTCAACCGCGCTGCACAACGTGGAACTGCCTCTGATCTATAACGGGACGCCTGCCGTGGAGCGCATCGAGCGCGCTAAGGAGGCGCTGCTCCGGGTTGAGCTAGGCTCGCGCATGCACCACAAACCCAATGAGCTTTCAGGAGGCCAGCGGCAGCGCGTCGCTATTG
>DASUKV010000462.1:0-6132 GCA_036278555.1 Terriglobia bacterium | reverse complement strand
CGGTCGGTCGGCGCTGTTTGGAAATCGTAGCGCACGCCAAGGTTCAGGGTGAGCTTCCGGGTCGCTTTCCAATCATCCTGGAAATACCAGCCCTCGAAGTTCTTTTCGAACGCGGCGCGGGCGCTGTCGGTAATGCTGCCGCTATTGCCCGTTCCCAAAAGAAATGATGCGAACCCGTAGCCGGTGGCGGGATTGGCCGTTGTCGGGTCCGGCCCCTGGGTCATATTGAGGGGGAAAGTGAAGGTGGCCTGGCTCGAATTAAAGGTGTTGAGATAAAGTCCGACGCCCATGAAGCCAATATCCATCGTATGCGGCCCCGCCACCTTGGTAAAGTCGATAGAATAGCTGCGCGCCTCGCGGGGAGTTGAGTTCAAGCTGCCGGAGCCGAGGGATGACTGGCCGTCAATATTGATAGAAGGAAAAGCGCCAGGTCCGCCAAAGCTATCGAGCGCTGCCGGTAGCCCAACCGTCGAGGGGGCAAACGGCACGCCCTGGGGCACGCGGCCCTCCACCCATCGCGCCCAGCCCAGATTGATGCTCATCACGAGCGTCGGCCCAAACACGCGATTGTAGTCAAAGCCGCCATCCAAGCGGTCATCCGGCGCAAGAGTGCCCGGACCGCCAGGATCGCTAGCCCCAAAAAGCTCTCCTGCGAGCTGTTTGTATTCGAATTTCTGCGACCAGCGGGCGAACATCCGCGATTTATCGCTGATGTTCTGGTCCACGCGGACCGTGTAAGCGCTCTGGGCAGTAGGCGCGCCGCCGGAGGCGGTATAGTTGTTGATCGCGCCCGCCCCGGTCGGCGACGGCCAGTACTTCAAGAGATTGCCGGAGACAGTATCGATCATCGTGCTGGGAATCATGTTGCCAGGAAACGGGTCGCGAATAAAACCGCTTTGGTTCGCCACCAGACCGGTTGCCGGATCAACCTGCCCCTGCGTCACCGCCCGGGTGGTGAAGGGGTTATAAAGCTGGCCCTTGAGGACCGGTCTGCCCAAGGCGTCCGTCCCGATTTGTCCTCCCAGGAATCCCGAAAAGTCGCCGCCGCGCATGGCAGAAGTGGGAACCGTCGTGGTCAGCGTTAACGGAGTGGCTTCCCTCAAGCCCTCAAACTCGCCAAAGATAAAGGTCTTATTGCGCTGTTTATAGAGCTTCGGAATATAAAGCGGTCCGCCCATGGTGAAGCCGAACTGGTTGCGCGCAAACTGCGGCTGCGGCGTATTGGTGGCGTTGTTGAAAAAGAAATTCGCGTCCCAGGCGCTGTTACGCACAAATTCCCAGGCGTCTCCGTGAAAGCTGCTGGTGCCGGATTTCGTGATCGCGTTCACCACGTTGCCCATGCTCCAGCCATACTGGGCGGTGAAGGCATTCGTCTGAATCTTGAATTCTTCGGTCTCATCGACGCCGGGGACGTAAATGGTGCCGTCCCAATCGCCCGCGCCGTCCCACGCGCCATCCAGCAGGAAAGCGGTGGTACCGAAGCGCCCGCCGCCGAAATTGAAAAATCCGATATCCTGGTCGGCATCGCCCTGCGAACCCGCCGGATTCAAAGCTTGATTCTGCTGGCTGTTGTTTACGCTGGAGTTCAGCGCCACAAGCCCATAAACGTTGCGCAGGTTCAGCGGCAGTTCAACCGTCTGCCGGCCGGTTACGGTTGAGGAAATGTTCGCGTTCGAGGTATTGAGAATGGTTGGCGCGGCGTTCACGGTGATCTGCTGTGTGATCGTGCCGAGCGCCATCGTCACGTTCTGCGTGGCGGATTCACCCACGGTCAATACAACGCCGCTTTGGAAATAGGCGCGGAAGCCGGTTTTTTCGACCTTCAGGGCATAAGTTCCCGGAGGCACCAGCGTAAAGCTGTATCTTCCATCGGAAGCGGTCTTAAACGTGCGGGAGAAGCTGGTCTGCTTGCTCGAAAGCGTCACCGCCGCGCCAGGCACCGCAGCGCCCGAATTGTCCGTCACAATGCCGCTGAGTGAAGACGCAAATGCCTGCGACTGAGCATGAAGAGTTCTTCCCGCGAAGACCGCCAGGGCGAAACCCGCGAAGCACGCCACCATTAGAAATGAGGCAGCGATTCCTGCAAGCCTGGTCATGCCCCGCTCGGGGATGAAACTCTTGAGATATGAATTACAGGTTGGACTTTCCCCAAAGTTTGAGCTAAAACTACCACTTCTATTTTCTGGTTTCGCTTTCATTTGGGACCTCGCTTCCGGCACGGGGCTGGGACTGTGCGGCTCAACCGGCTAAGTAATTGAACAATTCATGCACGGTAATCAATTTGTTTAGCTTGTTATAGCAGTCCTAATTATCGTAACCTCGAATCGGCTGTAGTCAAGGGGGAAATCCCAGGGCAGCGTACCAGTAGGGGCGCCGCTTGCCACGCCCCTAGCCAGCCGGGCAGCCACGGTCAGCGTTTTTCTGACCGTGGGCTTTTGGTCTCGGTAAGACCGTCCACGGTCAATCGAAAAACCGATTGACCGTGGCTACCATCTACCATCTTCAGTGTTTCAGCCCTCTCCCGCCGGGAGAGGGTGGCCGAAGGCCGGGTGAGGGGCAACAAACGGACGGCGGCGTTACATAAGGAGGAACTTGCGATGAAACTAAGGAACTCAACCATCACCTTCGCGGCAGTTTTCTGGCTTTGTCTTGGCGCGGGACTTCAGCCGGGAATTCTTCGAGCAGCCCCGGGGCCGCAAGTTCCTTTACAGCCTTTCTCGGATAGCGTCCGCGAGGTGGAACGGGACCTGACGTTTTTTGGCCAGCCGCTCCTGCCCAAAGACCAGCAAGGCATCGACGCAGCTTTCGCAAATCCTGATCCTCAAGAAGCGGTGGCGAAGGCCGAGGCGATCCTCGACAAATACACGATTGCAACAGTGACGGTGAACCCGGAGGAGCGCGTTGATGTGGCGCGCGGCCCGGCAGCAGCGAACCTGGTGCAGGATGGCACGCGGCTGTTTCTGGTGAAGATTGTGAACCAAGCCGGAGTGACGGCGCCTCTCGAAGTGACCAGCCCCAACAGCGGCCCGGTTTATATCACTTCGACGGGAAATCCTTCGCCCAAGGAGAAGCTCACGCCTGCCGATGTCCGCGAGCGCTGGGCGGAGATTTCCCTGCTTTCGCGGACCCTTGAGCCGCCCGGCTATCCTAACGCGCCCCCGCAACAGCGATTGTCCGGTTTCGGCCTCGAATACCGCATCCTGATGATTTACAGCCGGGACACCGGGCAGCGCTCCGCCAAGCTCAGCTTCAGCGTGGGACAAGGGACGCAGGACGTGGGCTTCCTGAATGAAATGACCGTGCTCTTTAAGATTGCTCCGGCCCGGCCCATCACCTTGCACGTTTATGACGAAAATAACCGGCCATCGATGGCGTCGTTTATCTTCCGCGATTCCTATGGGCGCATTTATCCCAACCCCGCCAAGCGCCTTGCGCCCGATTTCTACTTTCAACCGCAAATTTATCGTTTTAACGGCGAGCGGATTTCGCTCCCTGCCGGTTCCTATAACGTGACCTACACCGGAGGGCCGGAGTACCTTACGGAAACCAGGAAATTCGCTGTGAATGCTCATGGCCCCGGAGAATTATCCTTCCATTTGAAGCGTTGGATTGACCCGGCCAAGTACGGCTGGTATTCAGGTGACGTTCACATTCATCCCGCCGGTTGCTCCCATTATGAAAATCCCTCGGAAGGCGTGAGTCCTCAGGATATGGACCGGCAGGTTCGGGGCGAGCACCTGAACGTAGGCTGCACGCTGATCTGGGGACCTTGTTACTACTATCAGAAGCAGTTTTTTTCAGGGAAGGACAACCCGGCTTCCCGGCCCGGCTGCCTGCTGCACTATGACGTGGAGGTTTCGGGTTTTCCCTCCAGCCATTGCGGCCACTTAGTGCTGCTGGGCCTCAAGAATCAAAATTACCCCGGCACGAAGCGCATTGACGATTGGCCCACCTGGGATTTGCCGATCCTGCGCTGGGCGAAGTCTCAGGGCGCGACGGTCGGGTTCGCGCATTCGGGCTGGGGTCTGAAGGTTGCGGGAACCGCCCTGCCCAACTACCAGATTCCCGGATACGACGGGATCGGTGCGAACGAATACATCGTGGATGTAACGTATCCCAACACCGTGAATTTCATGTCCGTCGGCGACACGCCTTACGTGTGGGAACTGAATATGTGGTATCAGACGCTTAACGTTGGCTTCCGCACGCGCATTGCCGGGGAAACCGACTTCCCGTGCATTTACGACACGCGCGTGGGCGTCGGAAGGACGTATGCCAAAGTTCACGGTCCCCTGACCTATGACAATTGGCTGGCTGCTGTCCGCGACGGCGCGAGCTACGTTTCAGATGGCCGGAGCGATTTGATGGATTTGAAGATCAATGGTGTTGAGGCCGGGACGCATGGGAGCGAAGTGGACCTGTCTGCTCCCGGCACGGTGCATTTGCAAATCACCACCGCGGCTTATCTTGATCCTGTTCCCGATGAGCACATCCACCACCTTCCCTACGATGAAAAGCCTTATTGGAGCCTGGAGCGCGCTCGCATCGAGGGCACGCGGAAGGTTCCGGTGGAAGTAGTGGTGAATGGCGAACCCGCCGCGCGCCAGGAAATCATCGCAGACGGGACAGTAAGAACTTTGCGCTTTGATGTGCCCCTGCATCAAAGCAGTTGGGTGGCGGTGCGGATTCTGCCTTCATCGCACACGAATCCCATCTTTGTTATCGTTGGCGGAAGGCCAGTCCGCGCTTCACGGCGCAGCGCCGAGTGGTGCCTGGCGGGAGTGAACCAGTGCTGGATTCAAAAGTCGCCGCTTATCTCAAAGAGCGAGCTCCCGGCAGCCAAGAACGCTTACGATCACGCGCGCGAAGTTTACCGCCAGTTGATCGCGCAGTGCCCGCGATAAGGCGGGACGCTTGGCTTTGGCGGGCCCTGAAAGGGCATCAGACAATAGCCGGGGGCAGCGCCCCCGGAAACGGAGCCCGTGCCGATCCGACCCTGAAAGGGTCGCATTCAGCCTTTCGTTGAGACAACAACGGGTCCGTGATAGCTTGGCTGCGGTCTGGGTCATTGACCTGCTTCTTCTCTGTGACCCTTTCAGGGTCATAGGTAGAATTCCCACCTTCCGGGGGCGTTGCCCCCGGCTAGTATATAAATCCCCTCCGGGGATTCACACCGCAAGGGCCCCTACTCAATCAGGATGCTACAATGGCCGCATGACTCACACGCATCGAACCAAAGTCACGCTCGTGCCCGGCGACGGCATTGGCCCTGAAATCACGGATGCGACGCTGCGGCTGCTTGAGACGGCCGGCGCTCAGATCGATTGGGAAGAAAAAAAGGCTCGGTCCACCATTGACCGGCGCACAGGCGAGCCGCGGGAAAATCCCGTCGTCACATCCATCCGCAAAACTCACGTCGGCCTCAAAGGCCCGCTCACTACTCCGGTGGGGATTGGCCATCGCAGCCTGAACGTGAGCCTGCGCCGCGAGCTGGACCTCTACGCGAACCTCCGCCCGGTTAAGAAACTTCCCGGCGTGAAAACGCCCTTTGAAAACGTCGACATCGTGATTGTCCGTGAAAACACCGAAGACCTTTACTCCGGCCTCGAGCACACCGTGGTTCCCGGCGTCGTCGAGAGCCTGAAGATTATCACTGAGCGGGCTTCCACGCGCATTGCGCGATTTGCCTTCGAATACGCGCGCAAGTGGGGCCGCAAGCAGATTGCCGCGATTCACAAAGCCAACATCATGAAGCTTTCGGACGGATTGTTTCTTGACAGCGTGCGCAAAGTGAGCAAGGAGTACCCGGAGATCGAGTACCGTGAAGTGATCGTGGATAACTGTTCCTTGCAGATGGTGATGAAGCCGCAGCAGTTTGACGTCCTGCTGCTCGAAAACCTTTATGGCGACATTATGTCCGACCTTGGCGCGGGCCTCGTGGGCGGGCTCGGCCTTGTCCCCGGCGCGAACCTCGGCGAGCAATGCGCCCTCTTCGAATCTGTGCACGGAAGCGCGCCGGATATCGCGGGCAAAGGCATTGCGAATCCCACGGCTATGATGCTCACTTCCGTGATGCTGCTGCGCCACATCGGACAGGAAGAGGCGGGCAATCGCATCGAAAAAGCCATTCAC
>DASUKV010000461.1:0-5695 GCA_036278555.1 Terriglobia bacterium | reverse complement strand
TTCGGGAACCCTAAGACTGTGCTAAGTTTAGGGGTTGTCGGCGCGCCGACATTGGCGCTCCGGCGGGCCCGCAATGCCGCTGCGCGAAACCGAAGCCATCGTCCTTCGCACCTATCGTCTGGGGGAAGCCGACAAGATCGTTTCTCTATTCACCCGGCAATTTGGACGCCTGCGGGCCGTCGCTGCGGGCGCTCAGCGGCCAAAGAGCCGCTACGGCGGCACGCTTGAGCCCTTAACGTACGTCCGCCTGTGGCTCTTTGAGCGCGAGAATCGGGATCTCCTGCGGTTGAATTCCGCCGAGCTTGCCGAGTCCTTCTTTACGATGCAGGGGGACTACCGGGTTCACTTGGCCGCGCAGTATGTGGCTGAAGTCGCGGAGCGGCTGCTGCCCGAACGCGAGGTGAATGAGCGGGCTTTCCGGCTGCTGCTCGCGGTGTTGCGGGGTCTCAAGGCGCATAAGGAAATCGAGCGGCCGCTGATCTACTTTAATTACTGGCTGCTGCGTCTTGCGGGATTCCTGCCGGATTTTGACCGCTGCGCCGCTTGCGGCAGGCCCTTTCAGGATGAGGCGGCTTTTTGCGAAACGGATTCACTGCGGCTCGCCTGCTCGCGCTGCCGCGCGGGTTTCGCAAGCCGTGAGATCTCCGTTGCCGATGTGGCCTTGATGCAGCGGCTGCGCCAACTGCCGCTTGAAAAATGGATGGCGGAGGAAGCAAACCCGGCAGCTTTGCGTCCCCTACGGCGGCTGCTTGAATCCTGGGTTGAGAGAAGCGCGGAAAAAAAGCTGATCACGCGGGAATTGCTTGACCAGGAAGAGGACTAGCGTTAAGCATTCAGCTTTCAGCACTCAGCATTCGGCGATGGATCGCTGAATTATGAATTTCAGCATTCATAATTCTAAATTCCAAGTGCTTAATGTTTACCTCTAATTCCGATGATCTTATCAACTTACGGGAAAGAAGTTAGAGGCATGACTTTTCAGGACATGATCATCCGGCTCAGCCAGTATTGGGCGAGCCAGGATTGCGTCCTGGCGCTTCCCTATGACCAGGAAGTAGGTGCGGGAACCATGTGCCCGGAGACGTTTTTCCGCGTCCTGGGACCTGAACCGTGGCGCGTCGCCTACGTCCAGCCTTCGCGCCGCCCGGCGGACGGGCGATACGGCGAAAATCCAAATCGCCTCATCAAGCACACGCAAATGCAGGTGATCCTGAAGCCGCCGCCAGTGGATATTCAGGATATGTATCTGCAGAGCCTGACGAGTCTGGGCATCAATCTTGCCGATCACGATGTACGGTTCGAGGAGGACAACTGGGAATCCCCCACGCTGGGCGCCTGGGGAATTGGCTGGCAGGTGATGCTGGACGGCCTCGAGATTACGCAGTTCACCTATTTCCAGCAGTGCGGTGGGATTGACCTTGAGCCGATCAGCGTCGAAATCACTTACGGCCTCGAGCGCATCGCGGCGTTCCTACAGAATGTGAATAATGTCTACGATGTGATGTGGGACGCGGAGCGCCGGTACGGCGATCTGAGACTTCAAGAAGAGCTTGAACTTTCGGTTTACGATTTTGAGGCGGCGGACACTACGATTTGCCGGGAGATGTTCAACTTGTGTGAGAAGGAAGCCACGCGGCTGCTTGATTTGTATCCGCAGTCGGGCCGTGGAGCCGGAAGCTCTAGCAAAATCCGGGAAGTGGACTTTGGCGAAAATCAGCGGCGGTTTCCGCTGCTCAAAATCTTCGAGTATTGCTTGAAGTGCTCGCACCTGTTTAACATCCTCGACGCGCGGGGCGCTATCAGCGTCACTGAGCGCGTGGCCTTGATCGGCCGCGTGCGCAAGCTTGCCTGCCGCGCCGCAGCTATTGACGTTGAGCGCAAGACTCATTCCCGGGAGGTCGTGAACGCGTGAGTCAGCCAGAAACCACCGCGCTGGTTCTTGAGATCGGCAGCGAAGAAATTCCCGCGCGCTTTCTCGAAGGCGCGGAGCGCGATTTTGGCGAGCGTTTGGGCTCGGCCTTGGGCGAAGCGCGGCTACTTCCCGAAGGCGCCACGCCGGTGGTGAAAACGGCTTCGACGCCCCGGCGTCTTATTGCCTACGCACCTCAGCTTCTTACGAAGCAGCCGGGCCGCCGGGAAGAGATCATCGGGCCGCCGGTGAAAGTGGCGTTTGACAAGGAAGGGAAGCCTACGCGCGCCGCGGAAAGTTTTGCCGCGAAGAATAACGCCAAGGTTTCGGATTTGAAGCGCGTGACAAACGCCAAAGGAGAATACCTGGCGGTTGAACTCGCGGAACCGGGCAGAGATACACTTGAAGTATTACATGAGATGTTGCCCGCGGTCATCGCCGGCATGACTTTTCCGAAGAATATGTACTGGACGGCAAAGTCAGGGCCGTTCTTCGTCCGGCCCATTCGCTGGATTCTGGCGCTCATGGGAGACCAAAGCGATATCCAAATAGTTCCCTTTGAGTTTGCGGGAGTTCAATCCGGCAACGCGACCTATGGGCATCGCCTGGAAGGAAGCCAGCCGCTCCGTGTCGCACATTTGGACCTGGACCATCTTCTGAAGGAGCATCAGGTTGTCGTGCACGGCGCCGAACGGCGCGAACGCGTCCAACGCGGCATTAAAGCTTTACTTGAAGGCACGGGTATGAAGGCAGTGGCGGACGACTTTCTCGAAAGCTGGGTGGTGAACTCGACGGAGTGGCCCGTAGCGCTCATGGGAAGTTTTGATAAACGCTACCTGGCGCTGCCGCGCGAAGTGCTCATCACGGTGATGCGCGATCATCAGAAGTATTTTGCGGTCGAAGATAAGGCAGGGAATTTGCAGCCGCATTTCATCACTGTACTCAACGTGCCGGGCGACCCGAAGGGGCTGATCCGGCGAGGGCACGAACGGGTGCTTGCGGCGCGCTTTGCCGACGCAGAGTTTTTCTGGAACGCGGACCAGAAGATGACACTGGCCGAACGCATCCCGATGCTTGAGCGCGTGACGTACCAGGCAAAACTGGGCACGTATGCGGATAAGGTCCGCCGCACGAGGGCGCTGGCGGAAAAAATTTGTGGAACGCTTGAATTGGCGGGCCAGATGAACGGCGAAGAGCGCCGCGACGCGCTGCGGGCGGTTGAATTATGTAAGTGTGATTTAACCACGCAGATGGTGCAGGAATTCACCGAATTGCAAGGAGTCATTGGCGGCCTTTACGCCAAAGCTCAAGGCGAGCCGGAAGGAGTAGCGGCGGCGATCTACGATCACTACCGCCCGGCGGGCCTTGAGGACGCCTGTCCGCGCTCGGTGGCCGGGGACGTGGTGTCTTTGGCAGACAAACTCGATAGCGTGGTCGCAGGATTTTCCGCCGGGCTTGAACCCACGGGGTCTAGTGACCCGTTCGGATTAAGGCGGGCAGGGAACGGAATAGTTAAAGTGATGGTTGAAGCACTGCCGGAGTCGAATCTTGAGGCGCTTTTGGGAGCCGCGCTTGAGATGGACCTGGGACTTGCTGTTGCTGACGGTTTGGGGATCTCGGATTTTTTCCGCGAGCGCTTGGGGTTCTATCTGGAGGCCTCCGGGGCAAAATATGACACGGTCCGGGCAGTGGTGAATTCCGGTTGGTCGGTTCCGTCGCAGGCTGTCGAACGGGCTCGCGCGCTCGAGGCGGTGCGCGATTCGGAGGACTTTGCGGCGCTTGCCATGGCCGCCAAGCGGACGCGCAACATCCTGCACAAGTCAGCGGAAGCGGTGGATTACGGCGCTACCGGCGAGATTCAATCGGACTTGCTCGAGCCGGGGCCGGAGCGCGATCTCTACCACGCCTTTCTCGATATGCGGGACCGGCTCGCGCGTTCAGAGGCGGAGGGAGACTTTGTGGGGGGCTTTCGTACGCTCTCGACGCTGCGCCCGAAGGTGGACGCCTTCTTCGATAAGGTACTGGTCATGGACCCGGATGCGAGAATTCGTGCGAACCGGCTGAAGTTGTTAAGCGATCTCAACGCGCTGGTTTTTCTGAAGCTGGCCGACCTGTCGGAGATTGCCAATGTCGGCGCGCCGACATTGACCGGGGTGGATTCCGCGCCCACGGATCGCAATTCGTAGGGGCGCTGCTCGCGCCATATCTATCCAAGAGGAACACGTGGAAGCCTTTCGAGAACACCTGAACGCGGTCGCCGAAAGAGGGGAGTTCATTAATACCTTGTTCGAAGAGCGTCTTTACGGTCTTGCGGACATTGTGCACCGCATTACGGAGCCGCTAAGTCAAGAAGGGGTTCCGCATGAATTGGTGGGTGGCCTGGCCGTGTTAGTACACGTCGAAGCGGCTGATCCCTCCCAAACGACTCTCACGCGCGACGTTGACCTCATGATCCGGCGTTCGGACCTGAGTCGCGTTAAGGATATTGCCGCACGCTCGGGCTTTCATTTCCGCCACGCGGCAGGGCTTGATATGTTGATCGCCGGTTCCCCGGAGACGGCCCGGAACGCGGTCCATCTGGTATTCAGCGAAGAAAAAGTTAGAGAGGATCAGGCGACGCCCAATCCGCCGATCCGCCCGGAAGAGAGAGCCATCCACGGGCGTAAGGTTTTTGTCATCGGGGTTGAGGACCTCGTCCGAATGAAACTTAGTTCGTACCGTGACAAAGACAGAGTTCACGTCCGCGCTATGGACGCCGCAGGCTTAATCACGCCACAGATAGAACGCGGATTGGACGGGGAGCTTCAATCGCGGCTGCGGCACGTTCGGGACACGGAGTAGAAAGTAGCGGAAGTATTCCAACCCTTGTCGATGCGCAGCCTGGAATAGGTAGGGGCGCTGCTTGCCGCGCCCAGGCCATGTCATCCGCACATTTGCGACCTGGGGCCGCGCGCTTCATAACATTGCGGTAAAACATCGTCATGGGCGCAGCAAGCAGCGCCCCTACCCTAATCTTCGAGCGAAGGAGTTCTCGTCATGGAAAAAGTTGAAAAATACGTTTATTCGTTTGGCGGCGGAAAGGCGGAAGGTCACGGCACGATGAAGGACGTGCTGGGAGGTAAAGGCGCGGGCCTGGCTGAGATGACGAACGCCGGCTTGCCCGTGCCGCCCGGATTCACCATCGCCACCTCCGCCTGCCGCGCCTATTTCGAAAACGGCAACCGGGTATCGGACGCCATCCGGCAGGAAGTGGATCGCGCGCTCGAGAGGCTCGAAACGCTGCTCAACCAGAAGCTGGGGGATGCGGGGTCGCCGCTTCTGGTTTCCGTGCGCTCCGGGGCCAAGGTTTCCATGCCCGGGATGATGGATACGATCCTCAACCTCGGCATGAACGATACGGTGGCCGAAGCCATCGCGCGTAAGACCGAAAACCCGCGCTTTGCCTCTGATAGTTACCGCCGCTTTATCCAGATGTTTGGGAACGTGGTGCAGGAGATTTCGAAAGAAGATTTCGATCACATTTTCGACGGGCAGAAAAAGAAGCGCCGCTTGAAGCTGGATACGGAACTGACGTCCGAAGACCTGAAGCAGATTATCGACGGCTACAAAAAACTTGTGCGCAAGAAGACGGACAAAGATTTTCCCCAGCAGCCGCGCGAGCAATTGCGCATGGCGATTGAAGCGGTGTTCCGTTCCTGGAATAATTCCCGCGCGCAGACTTACCGCCGGCTGAATAAAATCCCCGATGAGCTGGGCACTGCGGTGAACGTCCAAACGATGGTTTTT
>DASUKV010000460.1:0-6643 GCA_036278555.1 Terriglobia bacterium | reverse complement strand
GTTCAAAGATCGTCTGAAAGAACTCGGCCTGGAAGCGGCCAAGCTAGCCACGGAAGTAAACCCGTTCACGATGATCTTTGGCGGCGGCGCGCGTGACGCGATCCAGAAACAGATTGACCAACTGGCCACGAATGAATCCATTGCCCGCTCTGACATGATGCGCGGATTGCAGGCGATCACCATTCCGGGAACCGGAGTAGGAGCCGGCACGCTGCATCTGGGGCTTACCGGGGCAAATGGCGCGAAGTATCACATCGACAAGGTGGCCGGGGCGCTCCGCGAGCTCAAGGATCAATTGACCGGGCTTTCCCAAGGCAGCGTGGCGCAAGGATTGGCTAAGCTGCGCGACCTGGGAGCGACGCCAGCGCAGCTAACCGAGGGCAAGAACATCCTCAATCAAATTCAAAGTTTCAAAGCGGCGCAAAAGGCGGCACAAGATTACAGCGGGGCACTCCACGAGGAAATCGGAACGCAGAAGTCTCTAGCGATGGCCACCAGTGGGCTTTCAAGCGCACAGCAGGAATATCTCGAAACCGTGGCCAAGTTGAACACACTCGAGCTTAAAGGCGTTGACATCACACACAGCCTGGCGCTGGCGCGGGAGCAGTACCGCGAAGCGCTTATCGCGGCGCATCCGGCAGGACTGCAAGGCCCGGCGCCCGATAAGATGCCACTCGACACCTTCTTTTCCCAAGACAGCATGGTGAAGTTCAATAAGCTGAACGAGCAAGCTAAGCAGCTTGGACAGACGATGCAAAGCTCGTTCGTTGGAATGATCGTTGAGGGCCAGTCCTTCGGAAACGTGCTGAAAAACCTCACGACCCTTTTTGCGGAATTTCTACTGAAGGCGGTCGTATTCAAGGGATTGTCAAATGCCTTCGGAACTACGGGCTTTAGCGGCCTCATTGGAAGCTTTTTCGGAGGACTAGAGGGAGGACGCGCTACCGGCGGCCCGGTGACGGCGGGTTCTCTTTACATGGTGGGCGAGTCTGGCCCGGAGTTATTTTCGCCGGGCATTAGTGGATCGATTATACCGAATAGCAGCTTGGCTGCCTCACGCGGCTCTGGAAATATCGTCAACATTGACGCGCGCGGGGCGGACGCGGGAGTTGAGGCGCGCGTGATGCGGGCGATGGCCGCGATGAAGAAGCAGACGCTTGGGCAATCGCTGGTCATGAACTATGAGTATCAGGCACGCGGCGGAACGCTGTGAAAAAATACGAGTTGGTCAAGTACAAGTATGGCTTGAAACCGCACACATCCACGGCCTTCAGCTTGGTTCCGGTGGCGGCAAATGGGAAGCATAACAGGCGTCACACGCGCCATTTCCAGACGCCGGAAGCTGCCAGGGCATACCTGGGTAGCATCGGGGCTGAGATAGTTGACGCTGATTGGGCAGAACTGCCCGGAACGGGCATCGCGGGAGCGCGGCAGACCACGGGAAAGCGGTCAAAGCCGATACAGCTAAATCTGGAGGTGGCATGACGGGGGAACTTGAGCGGTTACTGAACAGCAAGGAAGTGGGCGCGGCCCTCGGTATCCATCCGGCCGTTGTGCAGCGGATGGCTATCCGCGGGGAAGTGCCGGGGTTCAAGGTTGGGAAATTCTGGCGCTACCGGAAATCGGATATTGACGAATGGATCGACTCGCGCCTAAAATCGGCTCGCCAACCGTGCCGCATAGAAAACTGAAAAGGAGAATCTATGCAGGCACGATACCAGTACGGAACGCTGACCAAACGGACCCGGCGCAAAGGCCCGGACGTTTGGCAGTGGCGCTATTCAGAGCAGGGAAGAGTTAAGGCAGTGCTGATTGGAACGGTTGAGAAATACCCAAGTAAATCCGATGCGGAGCGGGCGGTTGAAAATCTTCGCATTAGGATCAACCAGCAAAACTCGCAAACTTTCCATTCTGTTACGGTAGCTGCGCTAATTGACCGCTACCTAAGAGAGGAAATGCCAGAGCGGGTTCGCAAAGATACGGCCGGGACGTACCGGGGAATTCTGAAAAACTGGATCATGCCGAAGTGGGGGCCGCTGGTTCTTCATGACGTCAAGACGCTGGCGGTCGAAAGCTGGCTCCGGGGCATTACAAGAGCCGCGAACACGAAGGCACATATTCGGAACATCATGCATTTGCTGTTCAATTGCGCGATTCGATGGGAATTAACCGACAGGAACCCGATAAACCTTGTGCGGCAGTCAACGAAACGCGCACGGATTCCCCGTGTACTCACAGCGGGAGAATTTGGAGCTCTCAGGGCAGAGCTACGTGAGCCATACCGCACGATGGTTACTGTTGCCGGGTGCTTGGGGCTTCGAATTAGCGAAATCCTTGGCCTTCAGTGGCGCGACGTTGATTGGGGAAATCTGTCTATCCTGATTCAACGGAGCGTGGTAGAGGGCAAGGTCTACGAAACCAAAACCGAAGCTTCAAGAAAGCCGATGCCGATTGATCCAAAGATCGCTGAGGCTCTCTTGATGGTTAGGAGATCATCGGCCTACACCAATCCCGATGATTTTATCTTCGCTGGTTCAAGTGGTAAGCCAAGGTGGAATGGCATCATGCTTACCGATCATATCAAGCCTGCCGCTTTGCGGGCTGGCATTGGCAAGATCGGGTGGCACACGTTTCGGCACACGTTTTCATCGCTGCTGCATCAGGCCGGAACCAAGCTGGCGGTACAGAAAGAACTGCTACGTCATGCGGATATCTCGACAACCATGAACATCTACACGCAGGCTGTTTCAGACGATAAGCGGGAAGCGGTACATAGGGTTGTACATGCGCTCTTGAACGCATGAGCCGCCCGACTGTACCTAAACTGTACTCGTTTATTTCCTGTATTCCGGCCAAGTTATTGAAAACGTGGTAGGCCTGGGGAGATTCGAACTCCCGACCCACGGTTTAGGAAACCGTTGCTCTATCCATCTGAGCTACAGGCCCGTCAGGAGGCTGACGCTTATTAATTTAACATATGGGCGCTCGTGGTTTATGGCGGCGAGTGGCGTTGCGGAAAAAATGCGGCCTTTGGCAATGCTTAGGAATCAGAGCGGCCACGACCGGGCAGCCGGGTAGTTTGAGATCACCCGGGCACGAAAGATCGGCACGTCTGAAAGGCGCTCCGCTCGCGGGCTATTTCCCTGGCGAAAAGAACGAGACAAGCAGGAAAAAGCGTGCAGCCAAGCTTCGTATTTCCAGGGGGCGGTGTGCGTGAGCCTGATCTCCCGGCTTGAATGGCGTTGACGAATCGCTCGGTCCAAGAAGCTCCAGCACTGAGCGCCGCCCGTCGCGGCTCTGCTTAACTCATCAGCGCGAGTTCGGGCCGGGCTGGGCGGGACCGACAGCGGTGTTGGGAACGCCAGCGCTTGGCTCTTTGCGGGCAGCAGCCAGTTCCTCCTTGCCTTCAACCTTCAGGATGATCGGCGCTGAGGCGTGTTTGGTGGGCGAATTTGACTCGACCTCTCCCACAATATAGATAGGCTGACTGATGGGTTTCGCCCAACTCTCCGCCTTCAAGGTGAACGTCTGTGCCGACTGGTTGGAGTGAACCAGAACGCCATTCAACCCTACATTCACCACTCGCACTCCTGGCGGAAGGTTCGCCACATCGCAAGGTACGCGGCCCTTGAATCCATTTTCGCGGCTGACGTGCAGCGTCACCTGAGTCGTCTGGCCAGGCCGCAAAACAATTTGCTGTGGCTGGGCCGCGATGCGCAAATCGGGAGCGGGCATGATCGAGGCCACGCGAAGAGGCGACCCGGCGTCCGCCACGCGCACCACTTCGCGGCCGTTCACTCGAGCCCGCCCTTCGATTTTGAAAGCTGTTGCGGTCTCCCATTCCGGAGCGCTCGCGGACGATTGAAGAATCACCGTGGCAGCCTCCTGGCCCGCGGGAATCGTCGCATCGTTGGCCGTGACGCCCTTCGGCAGGCCGAGCACTTTGATTTCGATCGGCCCGTAATACCCCATCATGCGGTCGGCGGTCACGGTGACCGGCATCCGGCCGCCGCGCGGGATATTGGGATTTTCCGGGGAAGCAGCGAGAGTGAAATCGGGAACCGCGTCGTGAATCGTTAACTGATAAGCGAAATCCGGCCCTTTGAGGCCGCGCACATCTTTGATGTGAAGCAGATATTGCCCATCCTGGGGCGCAACGAAATCAAGCCGCGAATCGGAGCCGTAACCGGGGCCGCCATCATCGTTGCGATAGTCGATCGTAAAAACGGGGAGCCCGTTGGGCGGAAACTTCGCGCCGGGTTTCAGAACCTCAGCCCGATAGATGGGCTCCGTCACGTAATGGGCTGCCGGTGAAGTGCCCAGCATGGCCACTCGCAGACCGCCGAAACCTTTCATCAAGATATCAGCGTCCGGCTGATCGGGAATGAATTGAATCTGGTCCAACTCTTCGCCGATCATCACGTAGTCGTTCTCATGAAAGCCGGTGCGGGAAACAAACCGCAAGCCCCGGGTGCGGGAATCGCGATCGGACAATGTGAGCGAAGTTTCGTTCAAGCAGCGCACGAGGGCGCGGGGAATAGGGCGGCCCTGATTGTCCAGCACTTCGATGACGGGATCCAAGGGCGAGCCCAGGCGCGCCGCGGCGACTCCCATCGTCAGGTGTTCATCCTTCTTCGCGGTGAAGCGGAAATAATCCCCGTCAGGCGCGCTGCGGATATCTCCGTTGATGGTGGCGGGAAGGGTGATGGCCTGCGCCTCAGCCGGGGTGTTGTTAGATTGTTTGTCGTAGATTTGCGGATCATTATCGACCGCCACGGAGATGGTGTTGAGGGATTCGCCTTTCACTGTTTTGAGGCGAACCGGGACCGTGGTCCATCCATCGGCCCATTTCGGAGGATTCACGCGGACTTCATGAATTCCACCGAGGTTGACGCCCCTGACGGCGATTTCCTGCGAACGTCCCGCTTCAATACCCAGCGGAAACACGCTGGTAATGTAAGGAAGCGCGCCCGCATAAAGACGGTAGTAACGATTTTTATCGCCTTTCTGTTCCTGGTCCGAAACGGAAATGGAATATTGGCCGCTCGCCGGGAGTTTGTAAGTCAGGGTGGCGTCCGGCGTCGCAGAAAACTTGCCGGTCTGGGCGAGCTGCTTGCCGGAGGAATCGCGCAGGGTCAGCACAGAACGCAGCGTAGAGCCCAGCTTCGAGCCGATAATGTGAAACACCACTTCTTCCTGCGCACCGCCACGGAACTGATAGCGATCCACATTGCCAGGCGCGGAGATGGTCCCCACAAGCGTCGCGGGTAGGTTCACGCTCAGGCTGTGCACGGCGGAATCGCCGCCTTTTTTCTCGTGGATCTCCGGCAGCGCGCCTGTATCCACCGCCATCATGTTGGACGTGCCGAGCGGCGTTTGAATGCGAAACCAGTGAATCCCTGGCAGGGCGGTTGAAGCTGCGGTGACCTCAATCCGGGCCTCCTGCTTCTTGCCCCGCGGAACCTCCGCGCCTAAATCCACATTGATTCTGATTTTGCGGGCTTTTTCGGGCAGGGTTTTCACCGAAAGAACGCGCGTCTGGAATCCCGGAGCATCAAAGAGAACGTCCTTGGCGCCTCCCAGGTTCCGGCCCTCGACGGTAAAAATCTGAGATGTACCCAGCCTCATGCCTGCCGGCGAAATGGAGGAAATCTCGGGCGGAATCGTCGGCGCCTTCATCCCGGCGAGCGCCGCAGGCTGCTGGGGAAGGGCAGAGGATGCTAACGCCGAGGGTATCTGTCGCGCTTGCGCCATCGCCATCCGCGGCGTTCCCCAGGGAAGGCTCGCGGCAACCACCAGCGCGGCGGCAAAGCCGCCCATCAAAAATTTGGTTTTCATACCGGATATCCTCATGGGTTAACCTTTTGATTCCCGCTGCGTCTCGCCTCCGCCGTCCTGGTTTGAGATGCCGCCGGAGGGACGTACGGCTGAAACGCAAGCAACGGACCCACGCTCTGCTTCAACGTTCCCATATTATAAATGCTCAGAGTCCCATTGTACCGGCCTGCCGCCAGCCATTTTCCGTCGCGGCTGATACTCAGCGCCTCAACCCAGTCCTTCTGGTTCCCAATCATGCCCATGGGGTTGAGCGTGGCTGCGTCACGAATCCGGATGGACCCGTCCGCCGAGCTGGTGATGATGTCCTTGCCGTCCGGCGACCAGGCAATTTGCAGGATGCTATCTTCATCCGCAATCAAGGACTCCGCGAGGGTTCCGCCTTTGGGAGTCAGGTTCCAGATGTAGATCAGCTTGTCATAACCCGCCGCGGCGATCTGATTCCCGGAGGGCGAAAAGGCGATGCTGCTGATTCCGTCGAGCGGGTCGCTGAGCGTATAAAGCCTTTGCCCCGTCGAAACATCCCAAATTTTTACTGACCGATCTTGCGATCCCGAGGCCAGCCATTTCCCGTCAGGGCTGAAGGCCACGGCGAAGACAGCGTCGATGTGATCTTTCAGGGTGCGGAGTTCTTTTCCGGTAGCGGGGTCCCAGAACTTAATGAGCTTGTCGTAGCTGCCGGAAGCGATCAGCTTGCCGTTGGGGCTGAAGTCCACCGAATAGATACAATCCCGATCGCCCTTCATGGTTTGGAGCAGCTTGTGGGTGTGAACATCCCACAGCTTGATCTCGCCCCATTGCTGGCACA
>DASUKV010000459.1:0-2946 GCA_036278555.1 Terriglobia bacterium | reverse complement strand
GACCAGCTACACGCGCGCGCGCGCCGAGAACGTGATCGGATCCTGCAAGGTAGGATTTTTAGAACGCCCGGAGCGCATCGTCTTGTTAATCATTGGAGCGCTGTTTGACCGCATGGCGCCGGTGCTCTGGGTGATTGTGGTCTTTTCCAATCTCACGGTGCTTCATCGCGTCATCCACACGCACCGGGAAACCCAGCGCCTGGCCGCCGGACCTTTCCAGAATTAAGCGGACACACAAAGGAAATTCTCAACAATGGCAGTAGAACTCGACTTGCGGGAAAAAGGCGCGATAAGGAACGGCGAGCGCATGGTCTCGGAGGGCCGCCTTTTTATGCAGCTTCTGGTCTTTGGCAGGTGCGAAAATACGGCGCGCCTGCGGAAAGACTTGCGAGCGGCCAGCTTCGAAAGCGTTCTTTATGAGGACGTCAATGACCCGCGGGGCGTCGCGCTGTTGACCTGGAATCAGAATCCTGAATTTTTTGTCACCGCCGCGCGCGAGTTTCTGCTGAAGTCGGGCTTTGGCGCGCTTGAGCCCAAGCCGGAGCTTACGATGTTCGGCCGCACCTATGCCATCGGGCATGAGCCGGACCTCGACAACTGGCTTTTCGAAAAGCCGCGCCAGACGGTGCTGAATCCGGAATGGCCGTGGGCGGTGTGGTACCCGCTGCGGCGCTCCGGGTCGTTTTCCGGTCTCGCGCCAGAAGAAAAAGGTCCGGTCCTGAGCGAGCATGGAAAAATCGGCCACGCTTTCAGCGAAGCCGGTTACGCGCACGATGTGCGCCTGGCGTGCTTCGGCCTGGACAAGAACGACAACGATTTCGTGATTGGACTCACCGGAAGCGAACTCCATCCCCTCTCCGCCTGCGTTCAGGAAATGCGCAAAACGCAGCAAACGTCCCGCTACATTCAAAGCATGGGTCCATTTTTCGTGGGCCGGGCCGCCTGGCAAAGCCCGCGCTCAACAGAAAAAGAATAGCATCCTGAAAATCGCTGTAGCGGCGGTCGACGCCTGCCCTGTAAGGGGCCGCCGGTTTGCTGTTGGCAACAGGCCGGCGCTACAGCGCCAGGTTACCGGGAAATCGCGCTGCATTTGCGCCGTTCGAGCCACCAGCCAAAGGCAAGCATGCCGAGAAGCGTGGGAACCAATTGCACCATGGTGCTCGATTCCGGCGCGGGCGTCGGCGCCGGCGGCGAGTAGTCGTAGGTAATCTTTCCTGCGAGGCCGCCGGGTGACGTGGTGGCAAAAGTGGCGCCAGGTGCGTCGAGGTTAAGATCGAATACTGTTGTCCCCGTTCCTGTGATCCGCGCGAGGTCGGGTCGAAAACCGTCCCCCGCAGCCATGTTGAAGTTGATGGCGCCGGGAGAAGAGAAGAAGAGCAGCGGGCCGACCGTTTCATTTGAGTTGTGAAAAAGAAGCGCGGAACTCAAAAGAGAACTGCCGCTGAAGGTTGCGGAACCGGTGAAGGTTACATTAATTGAATTCAGCGTGCCAAGCGCCGGATTGAATTCGGCGAACGAGGTGGTCGAAAAATTCTCCCCGCCTTCGACGGCAGTATTGTTGAGGACAGTACTTGGGAGGGTGAGGCTGAACGTTTCTTGAAGGCTGTCCGCCCGGAGAGCGAGCGGGGTCAGGATGAAGGCGGCTGCAACGAGCGCCAGGGTTAGAGTTTTTCGCATGAAATATTACCCTTTTCCGGCCGTAGCGGCGGCCATTTGATTTTAGCGCGAACGCGGCTGAATACAATAGCCTACGCGAGCCACCACGTCAATGAGACCAAAGTACCATACGATTGCTGTAGCGGCGGCGTCCTCGCCGCCGGTCTTTAAGAAGTAGAAGCCGGCGGCCAGAGGCCCGCCGCTACAGCGCGCACTGTCTCGAGTCTTCCCGCCGAAAGATCATGTTGTGATATAATCTGCCGAGCGATGAGAAGACCCGCGAAAAGCCCGCAGCGCCAAGTTGCGGCGGCGAGGGTCCGGCAGCTCGCGTGGTTTCGTTATCAGCTTCGAAAATTCCTCTACTTCAGCGAAAAGGCTGCGCGCTCAGCCGGTGTGACGCCGCAGCAGCATCAGTTGCTGCTGGGGGTGGCGGGATTCACGGAGCGCGGCTGGACGACCATCTCCGAGCTCGCGGAGTTCCTCCAGGAACGCCACAACGCCGTGGTGGGGCTCGTTGACCGGGCGTGCCGGCGGGGCCTCGTGAGCAAGCAGACCATCGCGGACGATCACCGCTTTGTGCGCGTCGATCTGACCCCGTTCGGAAAAAAGATTCTGGTCCGGCTGGCGGCGCTTCATCGCAAAGAATTGGCCCGGTTCGAGGCCCGCACGGGCTTGAGTTTGGCGGCGGAGGCGAAACCGGCGTCCGGCGCGAACGCGCGGAGCGGAGTTCCGGACAGCTTGCCCCGCGCCGCGCGAGCCGTGAGCGCGCCAAGGGCTCATCGCGTTGCAAGGCCGTAAATTCCTGTTTGTTCAGCAAACCTTGGGACCATGTCATTCTGACGCTGAGCGAGGCAAAGCGGAAGAATCCCAGTATTTCAGCTTAAACCATACAGAGATTCTTCCTTCGCGTTGCTCAGGACCGCTTCGCTTCTCAGAATGACAGTCTGCGTTGGTTATCATCAGAATGACGAAAAGCAAATCGAGAATCCTGAACCATCCTCTCCTGCGGAAATACACGCAGCTTGTTCACCAGGACCTTTCTGAGACTTACTCCCGCGACCTGCACAAGTGGCTGATTATTGCGCCCATCATCGGCGCCATCACGGGACTCGTGGTGACGGCCATCGCGGTGATCATCCTGGGTGAGATGTGGCCCCGGGTTCTGAGCTACTACCTGAAGCACCATTGGATCATTGTTCCGGGCCTGCTGTTCGGCTTTCTGATTACCGGTCTCATCATGCAGTACGTCACTCCCGACCCGGACGAACATTCCACCGAAGAGATCATCCG
>DASUKV010000458.1:0-5182 GCA_036278555.1 Terriglobia bacterium | reverse complement strand
GCCCAGGGAACGCGTCCCATGACGGCGAAGGATGGCTCGGGATGAGCTTTGTGCCAAGCCAGGTGAACACCAACCATATTGGGTGCGGGGACAACGTCGTCATCCCCAAACAGGATGAGTTCCCCGCGCGCCTCCCGGATTCCATAGTTCCGTCCTGCGGCCTGCCCTTTCTTCTCCTGCCGAAGGCAGCGGATTGGAATGGGAGATGTCCCGCCGAGTTCAGTGACAGCTTCCGCCGTGCCGTCGGTTGAGCCGTCGTCGACAATGAGGATTTCAAGGATTTCTTCCCGAACGGTCTGGTGCAGGTAACCCTCAATCGTTTTTCTTAAAATGACTTTCCGGTTATAAGACGGGATGGCTACACTGATTTTGGCTTGAGGAGTGTCAGGCATGTCTTTTTGGGCTACGGCTTTCCTTAAATTACGGAGTGTTACAAATCTCCGTTTATCTTCGTAACTAACTGTATAAATTATAGCATTGATGCCTGCGCCGCCCGGCTGGCTCGGCTATAATGAAGCCGGTATTTTGGATTCCCGAATGCATCTTGGAGGTGCATGATGAGCCGAAATCGAGCGATTACAGCGGTCCTGGGGCTGATTGGAGCGTGCAGCTTGGCTTTAATGATGTCCTTGCCGGGTTTGGCTCTTCAGAATCAGTCAGATACAGGCTTTAATCTGGAGGGAAAGATCACCGAAGTTACCGCCGGCAAGCTGACGGTGAGCGAGCAGGACAACATCGTCTTCCACGTCAGTTATGATGACAAGACCCAAATCCACCGCAAGGATGGCTCGGCGGGAACCGCTCAGGACCTTAAGGTTGGCGAAAGAATTAAAGTCGAGGGTGAATTGAACCCGGCGGGAGTCGTCGAAGCCCGCCGCATTGATCTCGAGTGATACGTATGCGGCCTACGGAATTTTTCTCGCTGCTCGAAACCGGAAAGGCCGGTCCCGTTTATTTCCTTCGCGGTCCGGACCGCTTTTTGCACGAAGAGTGCCTTATGGCGGTTCGAGCCTCTTTGCCCGCCGAGACGCGCGAATGGTGTTTTGCGAAAACAGAGTTCAAGCCCGGTGAGCTTCACCAGCTTCTTGACGACGCTGACCAAATGCCCATGCTGGGCGAGCACAGTTTTCTTTATGTGACCGACGAGGATGACTTCGGCCACGCGGCGGATGAAGATACTGCGGCCCTCGAAAACTTTCTGAAGCGTCCGCCTGCGTTTGCGACGGTGTGCTTCGCTGCTTACGAGCCGGATCGCCGCCGCCGGTTCGTACAGTTACTCGAAAAGAAGGCGCAGCTTGTGGAACTGTCGCCTTTGGCCCTGCGCGAAGCGTCCGCCTGGCTCACAAATTATCTGCGTAAAGCTGGGGTTCAGATTCAGCCGGAGTTGGCGGAAAGGATTGCCAGCCGCTTTGATGCAGGGCCGCAGCAGTCCGGAAGAGCCAAAGCCGCGGGTGTGAACCTGTTGTGGCTGCGGACGGAAGTAGAAAAGCTTCTGGTGGCTCGCTCCGGGACCAAAAGGATTGAGGAATCAGACCTCGACCTCATCGTCACGCTTCGCGAGGAACACGAAATCGGCAAGCTGCTGGGAGCGATTGCCGAGCGGCGCTTGAGCCCGGCGCTGGCGCTGCTCCATGATCTCCTTTCGAGCAAAGAGCCGGAAGTGCTTCTGCTCTGGTCGATCGGTGATCTTTTCCGCCAAGCCCTTAAAAGCGCTCCGGGCGCACCCACACGCTATGGCCCCTGGTCCCGCCCCTCCAATCCGTACTCTACCTATGAGATCGCTCCTCGGTCGCATCGCGCTTATTCGCGGGATGATCTTGCCCGGGCGATCCGGCTGGTCCGGGAGGCCGATCTGGCCATTAAATCCTCGTGGAAAGACTCGAAAGTGCTGCTCGAATGCCTCTTGTGGCAGATCATGTCTGGAAGCGCCGCCGCGCCCGCTCGCGGCGCACAGTCCCGTGCCGTGTGACTGAGGATGACAAGCAGCGGCCCGCACTGTATTGGCGGCCTCTTGCCATGGCTGTCCAATTTAGCTGCGCAGGGGACGGCTTTGCCGCCTGTCTTGCGGAAAGCCTCTGGCTTTCCGGCCAAATGTCCACGTTTTGATGTTCCCGCAGGGCGCGAAGGCTTTGCCTTCGCGCCCTGCGGGAACAGGTTGGGTTTGGGTGCAAGTTCCCGGAAGGGCAAGCCCTTCCGCAAGTCAGGCGGCAAAGCCGCAGGTCGCATCGGTAATATCGGAACCTAATTTGGACAAGCATGGCCTCGTTAGCCGCCGGCTTTTCGGCGCTGAAACAGCGCCGCTACCGAAAAGCTCCGGCCTTATCCCTACTGAGCCTGGGACCTTACCGCCGTGGCCATTCGAACGTTGTAAACGGGCGGAGGCGGCTCAGAATTCGCGCCTTTGACCGACTGCCAGATGACGCGATTGAGCGCCTGCTCCGGCGCGCTGTCTGGATCTTCAAAATCCCAGCGGGCCGATTCCATCGCCCCCGGAGACTTCGGCGTGTTCATTTTGTTCAGCGGGAATTGGGCAGGGCGATGGGTGAACTGTTCAAGGTTGGGCTGCTTTTCGAAATCCACCAGCAGGCTTGGGGCGCGATCATCAAAATACGTGAGACTATCGAGTCCGAGAATCTGCTCGATGGTTCTGAGCACGGCCACGGTCGAGAACTGGCGATGTTCCACAATCCCGTGCCGCACGTAAGGCGAGGCCACGAGCAACGTCGAACGATGGCAGTCCACATGATCGGGGCCGTCCTGAGCGTCATCTTCCAGGACGAAAACCGCCGTGCTCGGCCAGAAGGAGCTATGCGAAAGATCATCAATCAGCCGGCCCACGGCGAGATCGTTATCCGCCACCATCGCGCGCGGCACGGGATACCCCGGTTGGGTCCCCACCGTGTGATCGGCCGGCAAATAGACGATGCTCAGCGCAGGCATCTGGCCAGTTGCCTCCATTTTTCGAAACTCGCGCTCCCACTCGTCCATGCGTTCCTGATCCTTCACGCCCCTGATTTTCCATTTGTAAAGCGGGTCGTAGTGGCCTTTAAGCCCGCGGACAAAGGCTCGGGACAGTTCCGGGTGCTCCGGGTCCGGGTTGCACCATTCTCCGTAATCGCGGTAAGTAATGCCCGCCCGCTTCGCGACGTCCCACAAAAATCCCGCCGAAGGCACGGCCACGGGCTGCTCGTGAGCGGCGTCGCCACGATAAACCGGGCCCCAGAGATTGAATCGCACATGGCCGGAATACGTGGCGGGCCAGAACTTATCCACGAAGTCGGTGGATTGGGCCGCCGTGCTCCAAAGATGTCCGTTCCAGCTTACGTCCCCATCGACATAAAAGTTGTCGTAGAGAACAAATTGCCTTGCAAGCGCGTGCTGGTTGGGCGTAATCGATTCCCCGAAGATCGCCAGGTCTTTCTCGCCATTGCCCTGCGGCATATCGCCGAAGACCTGATCGTACGTGCGGTTTTCCTTGATCACATACACCACGTGGCGGATGGGACGATGTGGGTTTGTTCTTGCCGAGAAATACTTGATCATCTCCTGCGCTTGCGCCGAAGGCTTGGGGGGGGTGTCGCCATAAACCTGCTGGGCGAACGTCAGCATCTGGGAGCGCATGCGTGAAAGGCGAGCTTCGCTGATTGATTCAAGACCGCCGCCGAGGAGATATCCAATATAGGCTATTTTCGAGCCTGAATCGGTTCGTCGGCGCCGGTAGTCAGGGTGGTCCTGGTAATTTTTTGAATGGATCGAGTTCGGCCCGAGCACGGCATTGCGGCCATCAGCGATGAAAAGTCCGTGACCGTGGCGGGAATACCGCACGGCGGTGGGATAGGTTCCGGCCGGCAGAAGCCCCTGAAACGTGAGATGGGTGTCGTGATCGTTGTCGTCTACGCGAAAGACGGCGACCGCGTTGATTCCGCCGAGCGCCACAAAGAGCCGGTGATGCGCGGCATCGAGCGCCAGCGCGTTGGGCTGAGCCCCGGCCAGTTCGGATCCCGGCAGGCGCAAATCCACACGGCGCCGCTCGCGCAGGTCGTTGAGATCGATGATCGAGATGAGATCGGAATCCGAACAAGCCACGAGCAGTTGATTGCTGTTCTTCATGACCAGCATGTCCGTGGGATGGCTTCCTGTAGGAATCACTTTGAGCGTTCGCAGCGTCCGGCCATCCAGGATCGAAACGGATGCCTGGCCCCAATTCGAGACGGCGATCCGCCCGCCCGGCAGCGCTCGGACGGTGTAAGGGTATTCGCCCACTTCAGCGCTCGCCAGGGCCTTGCCGCTCTCAAAATCGAACCGCATGATTCGCTGGTTCTGGTTGCAGGCGACAAGCGCCGTACTCCGGCCGTCAATGGCGAGTCCCGCCGTGAGATTGCAATCCTTAAGGACAATTTCGCGCGGCTTGCCAAATTTCCCGTTGGCGAACGGGACGGCAAATACGGAATGAGTGCCTGCCGAGGCCAAAAACAGGTTGCGGGAAGCGTCGTAGGCCAGGCCGTACCACAAACTCGGAAGGTTTAGCCGGTCTGAAACTTTCCGGGCTTTCTCATTGTACGACAACAGGTTCGGCGACTCGTAGGCCGCGTTCGTGCTCACAAGAAATCCGCCGGGCGTTTCAACCAGGTTCAGCGGGTTGCCAGCAGAGGCGATGCGGGTGGCCGCGGAGGGATGGATGTTGCCGAGCGCTTTCAAACCCGAAGATCCGGCCAGCAGGAACATCGAAAACATGACCACATGCCACTTGCCGGGAAAACTCTTCATATCTCGCCCTCCTGAATGATAGTAATTCACCAAGCATCGACTTCCCTGAGTCGTGCCTCAGAAGCTGTGAAAAAATTAAGCCGTTGCAGCGGTCTATGACAGCCTTTATTTTTTAATGGATTCGGCGCTCATAGAGCGCCGCCACAGCAGGCGAATCGAATTTTTCCACAGCTTCTCAGTTTCGGGCGCGCAGCAGCAGCACGGGCCGGGCTGAAGCTGATGCCACGAAGACGCGCGCCGGAAATTTTTTGACCGTCAATAAGTTGCTCCCCAGTTAGTCTACCGGGAACTCAAAATGCAATCGGATAGGCTGGGCTGTGCCCTGTCCGGCAGTCAGCGTTGAGAATTCTTGCGGCTTGACGTGAGTCGCCAGCGCAGACCCATCCGTTAACTGAAGGACAATCTGCACATTTCG
>DASUKV010000457.1:0-5950 GCA_036278555.1 Terriglobia bacterium | reverse complement strand
GGCTTTGCCGCGTGCTGTGCGGAAGGGCTTGCCCTTCCGGAAGCCCACAACTGAAACCCACCTGTTCCGGCTGGGCGAAGGCTGAGCCTTCGCCCAGCCGGAACGTAAAAAAATGCCACATTGCCCGGAAAGCCAGAGGCTTTCCGCACAGCAAGCGGCAGAGCCGCCCTATGCGCTGGTAATTTGGACAGCCCTGGTCTATGACCGCCGGTCGTTATTTTCGATAGACTCGGCGCTCCCTTACAGGGCAGGCTTCGAGCGCCGCTACAGCACAAACCCGTACTTGGCACACACACACCGTAGCCGCTGCCGTGACTTCAGACACTCTCATTGTAACGCCGCCCGTATTGGAAGCAACAGGTAGCCCCTGGGCGGGGCCGCAAATTTATGTCAATTTTTTGTCACGGGACAGGAACGTGGCGCCAGCGTCCCGGCGGCATTGGCTGGAGCTGGGTCGCCACGTGTCCGATTCAGCCTTTATACGTCAAAGCGGAGTCTCGACAGGATGTCCACACTCTAACGTTTAAACCGTCGGTGAATACTGGGGATTTGTCGTTTTGTGAGATTTCTGGGTGCTCTCCTTCTTTCCCGGCACCACCCGCAAACGAAATGTCCTTTTGCCCAAAAACTTGTCCGGCCCGTAGGCGCCACTCCGACGCGAAGGCAGCCTCGGCTGCCGCGGGGCGTCGCATGAAGGCATCAGGGTAGAGGATATCTGGGGTTGAGCGATGTAAGATCCGCCACAAACTTCTGCGCGTCGCCCAGTATTCGGAGGACTGTGTCATCCAGGCGTTGAATTTGCGCGGCTTTATAGTCAGCCTTCACACGCAGTGCGAGCATGCGACTTCCGTCGATGCCCAGCTTGCGGCATGAGGGGTCTGGAGTCTCTGAATATTTCCGCCAACACCACTGATGATAACCCTCCCTTCCCGGGTGGCGGCAGCCGCTTGATTGCGCCCTCGCGAAAGCAAGATTGAATACGCCGTAATACGCACGGCTGATCGCGGTGCGTTTCGATGCCTCGTCCGCTCCTCCGGCGAGCTGCTGGGCGAGTGAGAGAAAATCGTGCCAGTCGAACGCCATCAGGTTAGCTCAAAGTCGAAGTTCACTCTGCCAGCGCCCTCATGGGCGTGCGCCAGCCACCAGCTTTCATCGAATAAATCCAGCGCCCGCTTGGCTTCATCCAACCCACCCGGAAACAGAACGAGGCAAAAGAGTGTGGTAAATCCTTCATCGTCCTCTACAAGGGTAAGTTTGTTCACCGTCGTCTCGCCAAAAGCCGCAGAGAGGGGCTCCCACGCTTCTATTAAAAGCCCCAATAGTCGATTGCGCTTGATGAATGCAGCGACAGCGGAACGGTTGTCGATCACGTACACCTCGTCCAGACCGCTCAACGCAGAATCTCTGTAATTCTCTTGCTCCGGCGTGTTCCACGAAACCTGCGGCATGATGTGTGCGGAAAGATGTTGCATCGTAATACGAAAGATCTCCTGGTACCCAGTGTTCCTCGAAATGTTGAGCCGTTTACCGGCACATTCTGAGGACATTCGGTGCTTGACGATCACGCTCTCCTCTTCAAGAAAAAGCGGCAATGGCTCTTCGAAACCGCCAGTTGTCGAGACCTCGAACAGCGGTTGCGTGAGTGATCGCCGTCGACCAAACATGGGCAGGGCCGTGCGAGGCTGCGTACCGACCTCTTTAACGGGCTGCTGACCCGATAACGCAGCCGCGAACGCGGCGGTGCGCGGCTGCGGAGGTATGGGCTGTTGGCTTTGGCTGGAAAACTGTTGCGGCAGGCTCATAAGATTCCTTCTAATCCGAGAACGTCGAATATCCGTTTCTCATCATTATGAAGCGTTTCAGCCAACTGCTCAAACGAGGCGTCCGGCCGATGTTCACGACTGATACGTACAAACAGCCCATTGGCAACCCCGACAGAAGCGTCGATGACAAAGATTACCTTTCCCTGTGTTAAAACCACGCCGGAGAAATCAGCCTCCCCGTCGAGCAACATTGCCCCGAAGGGACTCAGCAGCGGTGAGGTTACGTCTTTTCTTGCCCTGTCCTTCAGTTGGATGTGCATCCCAACATCGAGTTGTTGCGACTGGAGCTCTGCCCCTCCTTTTTTGCGGACGGCATCAAGAGCGGCCCTGTGGGTAGAGATGAATCGCTCCGCCTCCGTCCAGTCCAGGTTCTCAGCTTTAATATTCACTTTACCAAACCCCAAGGCAAAGCTCCACGGTGGGAAGGCCGGAATCGTCCGCCGAAACACGATCGCGAATTCATCCAACTTCGGTGCTTGGAGGTTAAATTCCACGCCGCTAAGGGTGTAACCGGACGGCGCAAGCTCGTCCAGTATCGAGCCAATTAACTGGCCAAGCGATGCCGGCGCTCCAAAGATGGGCCTCCTGAATGCCGAAGCGTACTCCAGGAGCGAATATGTGATCTCTGATTTTGTCGTCTGGGGCATCTTCTCCTCCGGTTGACAAACGTTAGTCTAACACGCGGCTCACTAGAATGCTGGGGTCCGTATATCATACGTGATCGCAACGACAGTCTAACAGAGCGTGCAATCGGGTCCGGGTAGGCCCCGGGTAGCGGCTCAGCTTTACTGACCCCGTCACTTCGGCGGTAAGTCGGCTTACCTCCGAAGTTGGTCGAAACTTGTGAATCCGGTTGTAGAGGAGCGTTTGTAGATTACGCCTGCGTCCCCGCCCCTTCACCTATTCCGGTCGGACGACGAGGAACTCGGAAACTGCGAGAGCGCCTGCGGCGAGAGTTTATTGCCGGACGACGGCTTCGGAGGGCTCTGCCAGTTCGGAAGGCGTTTCTTTATCCCGGCGGCCGAAGAGCCTGCCAAGCCAGTTCCCGAACTGGTCAAGATAGGTGTAATAAACCGGAGTGATATAAAGCGTGACAAGCTGCGAGACCACCAAGCCGCCGACAACCGCCACACCCAGCGGCTGCCGTGAGTTTCCGCCCGCGCCGTACCCCAGCGCGATGGGCAGCGTGCCCACAAAAGCCGCGACGGTGGTCATCATGATGGGCCGGAAACGAATGACGCATCCCTGATAGATGGCGTCGTGGGTGCTCTTGCCTTCCTTGCGCTCGGCTTCCAGGGCGAAATCAATCATCATGATGGCATTTTTCTTGACGATGCCGATAAGCATGATGAGGCCCACGAAACCGTAGAGGTCGAGGTCCATCTTAAAGAGCATCAGGCAGGCCAGCGCGCCAACGGCTGCCGAGGGGAGACCGGAAAGAATCGTAATGGGGTGAATAAAGCTCTCGTACAGGATGCCAAGGAGGATGTAGATCACCAGGATCGTGACGATCAGCAAAATGCCAAGATTGCTGAGGCTCGCCTGAAAGGCTTGCGCCGCGCCCTGGAAGCTGGTTGCGACGCTCGCGGGCAAGACGTTCCGCGCAAGATTCTCCACCTCGCTCACGGCCTGCCCCAGCGAAACTCCGGGCGCGAGGTTAAAAGAAAGCGTGACGGACGGGAGCTGGCCCGTGTGGTTGACGGCCAGCGGCCCGATGTTTTCACTCACATTCGAGACCGCGCTCAAGGGAACCAAGCTGCCGTTCGACGAGCGGATGTAAAGCTCGGAAAGGTCCAGGGGTCCGCTTTGAAACTGCGGCAGCAGTTCCGCAATCACCCAATACTCGTTGTTGGGCGCGTAAATGGTTGAGACCCGGTTATCTCCGTAGGCGATGGCCAACGCTGTTTCGATTTGGAACGGCGTTACCCCCAGCGTCCCTGCCTTGTTGCGCTCAATATCCACGTTGGCTTGCGGGCTCGCCATCTGCAAATCGGTGTTCACATCCAGCAAACCGGGCAGGTGGGCCATTTTCGACATGAGAACGCCGGAATCGTGGTAAAGCTCGGTCGTATCCGGGCTCTGCAAAGTGAATTGATAAAGCCCCTTCGTCAATTGGCCTCCCACCTCGATGGGCGGCCGGTTCTGCAAGAACGTCATAATGCCGGGAATCTGCGCCAGCTTCGGCCGCAATTGATTGATCACCTGGTCGGTAGTAAGCTTCCGCTCCGGGTGTGGCTTCAGGTGCAGGAAAACGAACCCGGAATTTCCACCGGGGCTCGGACCGCCCACTCCCGCGAAGGACATGACGTTGGCCACATTGGGGTCCTTCATGCAGACCTGCTGCACGGCCCATTGGTGCTGCTTCATCGAATCAAAAGAGATTCCCTGCTGGGCCATCGTGAAACCGAAGACGTCTCCAGAATCTTCGCTGGGCAAAAATCCCTTGGGGATAACGACCAGGAAATAGCCGGTCAAAAACACTAAAATGAGCGAACCCAACAGCGTCACCAGCCGGTGGTCAAGCACTTTTCGCAGGCTCCAGTCATAGAAGCCTTGGAACCAGCCCCAGGCCCTCTCGCCCGCCTCATAAAAACTGCTGCGCCGTTCATGGCGATGGGAACGGATAAAGCGGCTGCACAACATGGGTGTGAGGGTGAGCGAGACGAAACCCGACACCAGGATCGCCACCATGATGACGACGGCGAATTCGTGCAACAGCCGCCCGATGATGCCACGCATGAAGAGGATGGGAATAAACACTGCAACCAGCGAAAGCGTCATGGAAAGGATGGTGAAGCTGATTTCCCTCGAGCCATCCAATGAGGCTTCCCACACGCCTTTCCCCATCTCGACATGGCGCACAATGTTTTCGAGCATAACTATAGCGTCATCTACTACGAAGCCAACAGAAAGGACGAGGGCCATCATCGACAAGTTGTCAATGGTGTAGCCCAGCAGATACATGACGCTGAAGGTCCCGATGATGGCCATCGGGAGCGCGAGACTGGGAATGATGGTGGCGGAGAGGTTGCGCAGGAAAAGGAAGATCACCAGCACCACCAGGGCGATGGCGAGATAAAGTGTGAACTTCACGTCATGCACTGACGCGCGAATGTCCTGTGAGGCGTCGGCGAGAATGCCGAGATGAATCGAAGGGGGAATCTCCTCGCGGAACCTGGGCAGAAGCTGCCGCACCGCATCCACCACCGCAACGGTGTTGGTGCCGGGCTGCTTCTGGACGGCAAGTACCATGCCCTGATGGTCGTCGTACCAGTTGACGACCTTGTCTTCCTGGATGCTATCGATCACCCGTCCGAGCTGGTCAAGCCGGACGGGAGCGCCGTTGCGGTACGCCACAATCAGCGGGCGGTACGCCGCCGCATCCGTCAACTGGCCGGTGGCCTGAACGGTATAGGCCTTGTGGGTTCCCTCCAGAGTGCCGGTCGGCAGGTTCACGTTGGCCTGCTGGATGGCTGTTGCCACTTCATCCAGGCCGATGTTGTAGGAAGCGAGCTTGCGCGGATCAAGCTGGGCGCGCACGGCGTACTGCCGGGCGCCGTAGACCTGCACTTGCGCGACCCCGCTCACCATAGAAATACGCTCAGCCATCATCGTCTCAGCGTATTCGTCGACCTGATAGATGGGCAGAACGTCCGAGTAAACGGCCATGTAGAGGACCGGCCGCTCGGCGGGATTCACCTTGCGGAAGGTCGGCGGGCTCGGCATGCCCGCGGGAAGTTGCCGGGTGGCCGCCGTGATCATGGATTGCACGTCCTGGGCGGCGGCGTCAATGTTGCGGCTCAGGCTGAATTGCAGGGTGATGTTGGTGCTTCCCAGGCCGCTGGTCGAGGTCATCGAATCGAGGCCCTGGATGGTGGAAAACTGCCGCTCGAGCGGCGTGGCCACCGAAGAGGCCATCGTTTCAGGGCTTGCGCCCGGCAAAGAGGCGCTCACCTGAATCGTGGGATAGTCAACATTCGGCAGATCGCTCACCGGCAGCTTCAGATAAGCAAAAATGCCAAAAATGACGATGCCAAACATGACCAGCGTGGTCATGATGGGCCGCCGGATGAAGAGATCTGCGAAATTCATGCTATGTTCTCGCGCCTTGCGGGAATAACAGCGCC
>DASUKV010000456.1:0-6638 GCA_036278555.1 Terriglobia bacterium | reverse complement strand
AGCGCAATTTTCTTGGCGCGAAGCCAGCCCTTAATCTGTTTTTCCCGGCGAATGGCAATCTGGATATCGCTGGTTTCCTCAGCGTACACCAACCGTGTGATCTTGTACGATGATGTGAAACCCGGGAAAATTCCATGTTTGTGCTCGTAGACGCGCCGCATCAGATTATTGGTAACACCTGTATAGAGCGTTCGAGACCTGCTGCTCATGATGTAGACGAAATAGCTCTTCAAAGCAAGAGCAGGTCCTTCGCTCCGCTCAGGATGACATGCGCTGCGGGCTGCAGCGGTACTTGTTCAGAACGAAAACCGCGCGAAAAGTCGGAGCCTGACCGATGGCTAGGTAAACGACGCCGCAGCGCGCGGCGCCGTGCCTCCCACCGTCAAATGACTCACCTTCATGGTCGGGATGCCAACCCCCACCGGAACGCTTTGTCCGTCTTTCCCGCAAGTGCCGATGCCAGGATCAAGCTTGAGATCATTTCCCACCGCCGTCACACGGGTCAGCACGGTGGGGCCGTCGCCGATCAGCGTCGCGCCTTTCACGGGCGCCGTGATCTTGCCACCTTCGATCAGGTAGGCCTCTGAGGCTGAGAAAACGAACTTGCCGTTTGTGATATCCACTTGGCCGCCGCCGAAATAGACCGCATAGAGGCCGCGCTTCACCGAGCGGAGGATATCCTGCGGGTCATCGTTCCCGGCCAGCATGTAGGTGTTCGTCATGCGCGGCATGGGAATGTGCTCGTAGCTCTGGCGGCGGCCGTTGCCGGTGCGGTTGGTTTTCATCACGTCTGAGCTGAGCTTATCCTGAAGATAGCCCCGCAAAATTCCGTTTTCGATCAAGGTGGTCTTGTGCGTGGGCGCTCCCTCATCGTCCACGTTGAGCGAGCCGCGGCGGTCCGCCACGGTGCCGTCATCCACCACCGTGCAGATTTCCGAAGCGACCCGCTGGCCCACGCGCCCGCTGAACGCCGAAATCCCTTTGCGGTTGAAATCCGCTTCAAGGCCGTGCCCGATCGCCTCGTGCAGCAAGATGCCCGGCCAGCCCGGCGCGAGTACCACCTCCATCTCGCCGGCAGGAGCTTCCTTGGCGTCCAGTTGGACAATCGCCTGCCGCGCCGCCTCCCGCGCATAGAATTCCGGCGAGCGCTCACCCTGGAAAAATTCCAGCCCCACGCGGCCGCCTCCGCCGTAGGAACCGGATTGGACGTTGCCGTTCTGCCGCGCGAGGGCGAAAACGCTCATTCGGACGAGCGGCTGGAAGTCCGTCACTGCCCGGCCGTCGGAGCCCGCCACAAGGACATGCCGCACCTGATCACCGTAACCCACGCGTACTTGCTGGATGCGCGGGTCGTAAGCACGCGCTGCGGCGTCCGCGCGCCGTGCGAGATCAAGCTTTTCCGCCAAGTCACGGTCTGTCGCCGCGGAAGCCACCGGATAGTAATTTCGCGGCGGTTCCACTTCACTGAGACCCACCGTTGAGACGTGCGCCGGGCCGCTCGCAATGCGGGCCGCGATCCGCGCCACCTTTACGATCTTTTCGGGGTCAAGGTCGTCCGTATAGGCGTAACCCGTCTGCTCACCCGCGAGCACTCTTACCCCGCAGCCGACCGAGATTCCCTCCGTAGCCGTCTTCACCAGCGACTCGTCCAGCATCAATGAGCAGGTTGTTGTGTGCTCAAAGTAAAGGTCTGCGTAGTCGCCGCCTTCCGAGAGGGCGGCACCCAGGTACTTTTCGAGATCAGCGGGCGTGATCCCGTAAGTGCTGGCAAAAAACGTGTCAGAGGATGCCATAAATACTTTCCGAACTAACAGCAGCGCTACGACGGAACCTACATCGCGGTGTAGCCGCCGTCGATCATCAATGAAGTTCCTGTAATAAAAGACGCCTCCTGTGAGGCGAGGAACAGGATGGGATAAGCCACCTCACGAGGTTTGCCCACCCGTTTGAGAAATGTTTTGGCGCCTTCCTCGGCATCGAACTGCTCGAGGGTCATTCCCACCGACTGCATATGACGGTAAGAAGCGGAGGTGAGAATCGTGCCCGGGCAAACGCAGTTCACCCGGATGTTGAAGGGCGCGAGGTCCATCGCCATATTGCGGGTCATTTGCAGGATGGCCGCCTTGGTGGCGCTGTAAGCGAAAAAATTCGGCTGCGCCACAAAGCTCGAAATCGAGGCGAGATTAATCACCGCGCCTCCGCCGGCGGCTTTCATCTGCTCCGCGGCGTACTTCGTCACCATTGTAGTGCCGATCACATTTACGCCCAGCGACCGCTGCCAGTCTTCCACCGTGGCGTCGAAACCTTTCAGCACAAAAGTTGCAGCATCGTTCACCAGGATATCGACCCGGCCAAAAGCCTTCGCCGCCGTTTCCGCGATCTTGCGCGCGTCCGCTTCCTTGGCAATATCCGCCTGCACGAATTGCGCGGCGCCGCCTTTGCTTTGAATCGTCCGGGCTGCTTCTTCCCCGGATTTGGCGTCGATCTCGGCGAGCAACACTTTCGCGCCCTCTTCCGCAAACACTTCCGCCGTCGCCTGGCCGATCCCCGTGCCCGCGCCGGTGACAATCGCAACTTTATCTTTGAGTCTCATGCACGCTCCGAAATCTGAATTGTCCCCACGCTACTCACAAACTTCCAAGCCCTCTCCCCGCAAGCGGGGAGAGGGTGGCACGCGTAGCGGGCCAGGTGAGGGGAGCACCCCTTGTTTCTCGCTAGCCTCTAATATGTCGCGCGGCCGCCTGAAATGTCAAAGCACTGGCCGGTGGTGAAAGAGGCGTCCTTCGAGACCAGGTAGTGCACCAAGGCCGCAACCTCCTCGATGGTTCCGGTGCGCCCCATGGGAATCTTGCTGACCATATATTGCACCGTCTCTTTCGCCAGACCATCCAGAATCTTCGTGCGGATCACCGCCGGTGCGATGCTATTCACCGTCACGTCACCCTTTCCCGCCACTTCCTTGGCCAAAGACTTGGTAAATGCAATCACGGCTGCTTTGCTCGCGGAATAGGGTCCCAGCGTCGGATTGCCCTCTTTGCCGGCAATGGAGGCGACGTTCAGGATGCGCCCGTATTTGCGATCAAGCATCTCACGGATCACTTCTTTCGAAGTGAGGAAAACGCCGCGTACGTTCACCGCGTAAACCGTATCGAGGTCATTCTCATTCAGCTCCCAAAGCGGCAGCGTTCTTCCCGCGATCCCGGCATTGTTCACCAGGATGTCCACCGGGCCAAGTTGACGGCGGATTTCCTCAAACGCCTGATGCACGGACGAGGAAGATGAGACGTCACACTGGAGCCCAAGGCCCTCGACCGATGCGGCTGCGGCTTTCGCCAATTCTTGCTTCAGGTCCAGCACCGCGACCCGCGCGCCCGCCGAGTGCAGGCGGTGGGCGATCCCTTCGCCGATCCCCTGTCCTCCTCCGGTAACAACGGCAACCTGCGCTTCCAGACTATAAAATTTCTTTCCGTCCACTTTTCGCCTCCATCCGGCAAAGGGCGCAGCAAGCAGCGCCCCTACGATGGCTACTCAATCACCTCAAATTTCTTGAGGGCCTTCTCATCGACTTTAAGTCCAAGCCCCGGCGCATTCTCATCCAGTTCAATGTAGCCTCCCTTGGCGACCGGCTCGCCCTTGAAAATATACCAGAAGAGTTCATTGCCGATTTCCACGTCAACGGGCGGAAAATACTCCGCCATGGGCGAATTGAGGCTGGCCATCACTACATGAAAATTGTGCAGTTGTCCCGCGTGCGGAATCACCGGGATTTCATAAGCTTCCGCCAGCGCGGAAATCTTATGCGCCTGGGTGATGCCGCCCACGCGGTTCGTATCAAACTGAATCACATCAACGGCTTTTGCGTCGATCATCTCGCGGAAACCGTAGAGGGTAAATTCGTGCTCGCCGCCGGAGATCGGGACAATATTCATGGCTTTCAGCGCCGCGTAGCCTCCGATATCATCGGGCAAGACCGGCTCCTCCACCCAGCGCAGGTGATATTGCGCGATCAGCGGGAGCATCCGGCGCGCATAGTCCAAAGTCCAACCCATGTAGGCGTCCGCCATCAGGTCAATGCCGTCGCCCACGGTTTCACGCGCAACACGGACCAGATCAACATTGCGCTGCATGCCCTCCGCGCCGTCAACCGGCCCCCAGCCAAAACGCAGTTTCATGGCGCGAAAGCCCTCGGACTTGTACTGGGCCGCCTCGCGGGCAAGGTCGTCCAGCGGTTGGCTATAAAGCCGGCTGGCATAGACCGGAATCTTAGGCTTCGTTTTCCCACCAAGGAGCCGGAACACCGGCTGCTTCAAAATGTGGCCCATCAGGTCCCACAGCGCGATATCCACCGCGCTGATGGCTACCATCCCGATGCCCTTCCGGCCAAACGCGATGGTGCGCCGGTACATGTGCTGCCACAGAAATTCGTAGTCAAAAGGGTTCTGCCCGATCAGGACGGATTTGAGATATAGATCAATCACCTGCTTAGTGACTCGCGGCGAGAGAGCGGCGTTGCCGATACCAACTTCACCGGAATCCGACTCAATTTCTACGATGAGCCAGCTATGGAAGCGAAAGGAGCCCATCGCATCGCTCGGCAAATTGAGCAGATCGACCGGGTTGGTGCAAAAATGCGGCTGCGGAGGAACCGTCTCTTGTTTCCACTCGACCACCCGGGTTCGCACTCGCTTAATTTTCACGACTATTTCCTCCAAATGTTTCGGCGAGAGCGCCGGCGCACCGCATCCTGCCGCAACTCACGGCGCGCAAACGCAAAGCGTCATCATAGCGATTCCCAAACCAAGCCGCAAGTCAGACAATCGGACGCTTTGCCGCCAAAGCGCCTCCGTTTGGCGGATTTTGAGGCCACTCGAAACTACGCTAAAATTAAACGGAAAATATTTGCGGATCACCTTCGCTTGCAGAGAAGCGCGCCGCAAAGTAGCTTCCGCCGCTGCCAATTCAACGGGAGTTCCAGCGGCTCTGCCGGGTTGGCAATAGAAGTTTGACAGTTTCGGGAGCGAACAAAGCATTGTGGGGCATGCCGGAACACGTCGTTCGACAACCCTCACCCGGCTCGCGACGGGAAGCACCGCTTCCCCGCTCGCCACCCTCTCCCTGCCAGGGAGAGGGTTAGAGGCCGAATGATGTTGACCCTCTCCCCGCGAGCGGAGAGAGGGTGCCCGAGGGACGAGGGCGGGTGAGGGGTCTACGAGTGAGGTGTTCGTTGCCGCTCGCGACCGATTGCAGCCAGGCCCTTTGAGGGGCCAGCAATCGCAAAGTCCATGGCTCTGCCGGGGGATATCTACTCCTTAAGGCTTATATGAGACGATCCTATACCGACGAACACGCCCAGGCCGGCCTTACCGCTCCGCTTCCTGAAATTGAGACTTGGCGCAACCAATATCCCGGTTATGAAATTGAGATTCAAATTCCGGAGTTCACCTCGGTATGCCCCAAAACCGGGCTGCCGGACTTTGGCAAGCTCACCCTGATTTACAGGCCGAACAAGAAATGTCTTGAACTGAAATCGCTCAAGATGTACGCGCTGGCGTACCGCAACTTGGGAATCTTTTATGAGAACGTGGTGAATCGTTTCTTGCGGGATGTCGTCGCCGCGGCGGAACCCGTTTGCGCCAAGGTGATTGGAGAATTCACGCCGCGCGGCGGCTTGCAATCCAAAGTGACGGCGACCTGGGCCAAGAAAACCGGTTTTCGCTGAGCGGCCCATCTTGGCGCCGCCTCGCCGGCTCATTCGAACGCTACCTTTGACAAGCAACAGGAACTCCTGATGCCTCCTCCATCGCGCGCCGTCGTGCTTTTCAGCGGCGGCCTCGATTCAACCACCGTGCTGGCCATCGCCCAGAGCGAAGGGTACGAAACTTATGCGCTGTCTTTCGACTATGGCCAGCGCCACAAATGGGAATTGAAAGCGGCCAAGCGCATAGCGCGGAAGATGAAGGCCGCGCAGCATCGCGTTATGAAGATTGACTTGCGAGCGTTTGGGGGCTCAGCTCTCACCGATGATCTCGCCGTACCCAAAGGGCGCGACCTCATCGAGCAAAATCAAATCCCCATCACTTACGTACCGGCGCGGAATACGGTTTTTCTATCCCTGGCGCTGGCCTGGGCCGAGGTGCTGGAATCGAGCGACATCTTCATCGGCGTGAATGCGCTCGATTACAGCGGGTACCCGGATTGCCGCCCGGAATTTATCGCCGCCTTCGAGAGCATGGCGAATCTTGCTACCAAGGCCGGCGTTGAGGGGCGGCAGAAACTGGTGATCCACGCTCCGCTCATCCATCTGAGCAAGGCCGAGATCATCCTCCAGGGGCTGGCCCTGGGCGTGGATTATTCGCAAACCAGCAGTTGTTACGATCCATCTCCAGAAGGCCTCGCGTGCGGTGAATGTGACGCATGCCTGCTGCGCAAAAAAGGGTTTGCTGAAGCGAACGTTCCCGACCCGGCCGCTTACCGAAGCTAGTACTTCGTGACGTCAGTTCGTGCCAAAATGACAAGGAAGCAAAAGTCCGGTTTGGCCCCTCACCCGGCCTTCGGCCACCCTCTCCCACGGGGAGAGGGCTGAAAACGGAACCGGTAGCAACTCCTTTTCGGGAGGGTCGCCGAAAGAATAAGGATCG
>DASUKV010000455.1:0-3826 GCA_036278555.1 Terriglobia bacterium | reverse complement strand
GATGAAAGTTCAGCCATTAGAAAGCGTCACGGAGGAAGTTGCGGGAACTAAGGAAATCGTCCGGCTCCTGGCAGGGCCTGCCGAAACCCGCGCATACTCCGAATCTTTAATTTAAACTGGTTTTCCAAAAAATAGGTGTGTCGCGGCGGCGCTTCCCGGCGATATCCGGCCGTCATACGTTTCGTCGAATCCCCATCGTAAGCGTTTTTTTCGGGCCTTAAAGTGATATATTGTCTCTTCCGCAGCATGACTTCATTTGGCGAAGAATACTTATGACCTATTCAGAAGATTGTCTTCAAGGGAAGGTGATTCTCATCACGGGTGGAATGGGGGCCATCGGGAGAGTCGTCGTCAGCCAGTTGCTAAAGCACTCCGCCCAAGTCGCGGTGAACGACGTTGTGCCCGCGCTTGAAGCCGGAAAGCTGGCCGAAGAATTAAAATGGCCGGACGGCCGCTTTCATTATTTTCCCGCCGACGTGACCCAACAGCCGGAGTGCCAGATGCTGGTGGAAAAGGCGGTGGAGAAATTCGGTCGCCTGGATATCGCTCTCTGCCACGCAGGGTTGGCGCAGTCCTGCCCCATCCTCGACTATACGGAAGCGGACTGGGACAAAATCCTGAGCCTGAATCTGAAGGGCGCATTTCTGGTGGCTCAAGCTTCGGCCAAGGCGATGGTGAAGAACGGCGTGAAGGGCAAGATCGTGTTTACGTCTTCATGGGTGCAGGAAGTCCCCTGGCCCGGAATCACTCCTTACAACGTCAGCAAAAGCGGCATGAAGATGCTGATGCGCGGTATGGCACGGGAGATCGCTCCCTTGGGCATCAGGGTGAATTCGATTGCGCCGGGGATTGTCGCGGTCGGTATGGCCAAGCGCCAGTGGGATACCGAGCCGGACTACCGTGCGCGGGCCGAGAAGGCCATTCCGCTGGGTTATATGCAGCCGCCGGAATCCGTGGCGGACGCGTTTCTCTTCCTCTGCTCCGGCGCTTCGGATTACATCACCGGAACGACGCTGTTGGTGGATGGAGGCTGCAGCCTGTATCCGATGGACTAGTACTTCGTGAACCGATTCCCGTTATACCTCTACGCGAAGGAAACGAGTGAAGCTTCCAGCTAGAACCCTCACCCACCGCTTCGCGGTCCCCCCTCTCCCAAAGGGAGAGGGCTGCGGTCCTTATTTTTTCGGCGACCCCTCCGTTTTCAGCCCTCTCCCTTTGGGAGAGGGGGGCCGAAGGCCGGGTGAGGGGCCAAACGGGACTATTTGCTTCCTTGTCATTTTCGCGCGAACTTACGTCACAAAGCACTACGGTGAGGCGCGCGAGGCCGCCGCCGGTGCGCCTCTTCTGCCGTGAACGTGGTCCATCTCCGAATCAATCTCGGCGCCGATGAGCACCAGCAGGCTGATGAGGTAGAGCCAGATCATGAAAATGAAAATCGCTCCGAGCGTCCCGTAGGTTCTGGAGTAGGAACTGAAGTGCCGCAAGTAGGTGTTAAAGGCCAGAGTGCCGGGAATCCAGGTCACCACCACAAACAGCCCGCCCGGGGTGAGCCATCGCCACGGGCGCTTCACATCCGGCAAGATGTAGTAGACCATCTCAACGCAGAGCGCGAGGAGGGCGAGCGAGACAGCCCACCGCGCGAAATTCCAGAAGTCATCGAGATCAGTCCCAAGCGTTTGGAAAAAATTCACCCAGCGGCCCAGCCACTCGCCTGCGGTGGCAAGTCCGAATGACGTGAGAAGCAGAAACGAGAAAACAAACACCATCACCAGAGCCAGCCCGCGCCTCCGCAGATAACTTCTCGTCTCTCTCGCCTCGTACGCGGTATCGAGACCTTCAATCAGGGCCTCGATCCCCGAGGACACGGTCCAGGCGGCGGAACCAAAGCCAATCGAGAGAAAGCTGAGCCGCCCGCGCGTGAGCCCGCCGACCGTCTGCAAAATCAGCGGCCGCGCGTCCAGCGGAAAGAATCGGGTGATCCAGCCCAGAACTTCGTTCCACAGGCCTGTGACCGGAAGATAGCTCACCAGCGCGGCAAGAACGATAAAGGCGGGGAACAGCGCCAGGACAAAGAAGTAAGAAATTTCCGCGGCTTTCCCGATGCAATTGTGAGCGTCAATGCGGAGCCACAAGCGTTTGACGAATTGAGTAAAATGGATCGCGTTATCCAAGGCCGGAACATCCGGTTGGCGGACTGGGTTCCTTCCGCGAGGAGCGGATGCGTTTGGAACTCGAAAAGCCCTCGGGAACCTTTTGCGATTTCTTAGATGCACGCCCGGTTCCCGCAAGTGCTGGATTCGATTCTCAACTATATGATAAGCGACGCTCGGTAAGCCTCCACGAAAATAGCTCCCCTCCTCAATTGAGGAGGGGGTTGTGGGGTGGTGGGTCTTCGACGAGTTGCCACACCAACCACCCCTGCCCCTCCTTAACCAAGGAGGGGAATAACCCAAAACCATTTTTATGCACTGTGGCGAGCCGCAGGCCGATGATATCTACGCTGAACGCCTGGCTTGCCATCGCTTGCTTCTCCCCGGAAGGCGTCGAGTCGCGTCCGGTGCAACTGTGAAGGTCAGCGTCCCGCGCCTTGACAAGCGCGAAACCGCTGGATATATATGAAAGCTCGCACGGCAGGCCCGGCGAACGTCCGGCAACGCTCCGCCAGATAAAAATGAGATTGCGCGATCGAGTGCGGCCGCTCCGTGGAAATTACGGTTACGGACCGCAAGGACGCTTCAGGCTGCGGCCGGGAACAAAGGCGGGAAGGAAGAATTGTGTAACGAACGGCGCCTCAGACGGGCGCCAGAAGTTTGCAGTCATCCCGGCTTTGCCGGGAGAGATGAGAGGTCACAATGGAACTCCGTAAAGATCCCATCACGATGAGTTGGGTGATCCTTGAGAGCGGCGAGGAGAGCGTGCTCGATGAAGTGCCGTGTCCTTTATGTCCGGGCAACGAAATGCTCTCGCCCCGCGCGATCTATAGCTTTCCATACGACCATCCGGATTGGCAGGTCCGCGTCGTTCCTCATCTCCGTCCCCTGTACGGGATTGAGGGTGACGCGCAGCGACGCGCCGAAGGTTTATACGACAAGATGCGCAATCTCGGCGCGCACGAAATTGTCGTGGAGACGCCCGATCATCACCAGCCGCTTTCGCAGCAGAGCGATGAGAACGTCGCCCAGGTGCTTCGCGCCTACGCTTCGCGCATTGCTGATCTTAAACGCGACCGGCGCTTTCGCTACATCACGGTTTTTCGCAACCAGGGGAAAGCCGCGGGCCAGGACTTGAGCCATCCTCACTCGGAAATCACGGCCACGCCGTTCATTCCCCGGCGCATTGGCTACGAATTGAGAGCGGCGCACAGGTACTTCAACCTGAAAGAACGTTGCCTGATCTGCGATATTGTGAAGCAGGAGCTATCACAGAAGGTGAGGACGGTGGATTACGATGACCGCTTCGTCAGTTTCTGCCCGTTTGCATCAAGGGTGCCCTACGAGACGTGGGTTCTCCCCGCATATCACCATTGCCATTTTGAAGAGGACCTTACTTCCTGGGACGATCAGCTTCGGCTGGCGCGCTTCCTGAAGTCAATTCTCCAGCGCCTGGAATCCGTCTCGCCCACGTATCATCTGGTGCTTCACTCCTCGCCCAACACCGCCGCCCGCTACGAACGCGCCAACAACTGGCAAACTCTGGCGGAGGATTACCACTGGCATTTTGAGATTCTGCCGGTTCTGGACTCGAAATCCAAGTCTTACAGCCTGAAAGAAATTTACTACAATCCTCAGCTTCCCGAAGCGGCTGCCGCAGAGCTTCGCGGAATCTC
>DASUKV010000454.1:0-3391 GCA_036278555.1 Terriglobia bacterium | reverse complement strand
TGAACGCCTTTGCTACGCGCCGCTTCAGGATATTCGAGATGCGCGCCCCGGATGAGTTTCGCCGCCTCCACATTGCCTCCAATGCGAATCCGCGTAGGCAGTCCGGACTTGGGGGAGCGTTGCGCGAGTAAACCAGGAGGGGCTTTGGCGGTCACAATGACCGACTGCTGCACGGAACCCGGCTGCAATACAAAGGGGAAAAACGGCGCCGGGGCGGCGGAGTGAAACGTGAAGGAACGAAACTCGGTCGCGAGTCCCGGCTTCATCACTTCGAGGTTGTATCGTCCGTCCGTGACGCCCGTAAAAGAGAATTTTCCCACGGCGTCGGTAAGGGTAGGTTTTCGGGTGTGCTCTGTGTCGCGATTGATCAGCCATACGCGAGCCTGAGGCACCCGCGCTCCGCTGGCGTCGACGACGATGCCGGAAACTGTGCCCGCCTTTTCCGCAGGCGCTCCCGGATTCACGCCCAGCGTAAACCCGCTGGCTGCCAAACAGCATGCGGTTAGAAGCAGACAGCACAATGCCAGATAGGTTTTCGCCAGGGGTAAGCTGGCGCGCGTTCTCTTGTCGAGTAATCTCATAATGCGTTCCTCCAGAATGTCGGCGTCAAAGACGCCCAGGGTGGTTTCGGGCCTTGCTCTTGCGGTGGAGGCAAGGTGCGAGACGTGATGAGCCAGGTTAACCAGCGCCCGCGCATACGCCGAAGGGTTGATCCCGCGCGTGGCCATCTCATCGCAGGCCAACTCGCGCGTCTCGCTGACGCGCCGTTTTACGAACACTGCTGCCGGATGGAATGAAATGGGAAGAAATAGCACTTCATAGATGAGATTGATGAGGTAGTCGCGCCGGGCGATGTGGGCAAACTCGTGCGCCAGCGCAGCAGCAAGTTCATCTTGCGAAGCAGACGCAGCCAGGGTCTGAGGGAGAATAATCATCGGGTGGCGGGCGCCCAGCGTCACCGGCCCGGATACGCGCGGCGAGCACAGGATGCGCGTCGCCTTGCTTCCTGAATTGAGCCCTAACACCGGCTGACATTGTCCGGCTGCGGCAAGAACCCTTGCCGGGAACTGAAAAACCGAAGCGCTCACCCGAATCTGGCGTGTCCGTAACCACGCCTGCCCAAGCCGAAACAGCTCGTAGGCGATGAACACGAAATAGAGAGCAAGCAAGAGCCGGGCGAAAAACGGTGGAAACGGAACCGAACGGTGCGTGCCAGGCAGCCGGAAGGCGGCTTTGGCCTCTGGGAGTAATCCGGATGGCTGCGCTCTCTCAGCGATGACTGTTCTGGTAGGGCTGACAACCGGCGCCTCCACGGTCAAGACTGATGACGTATTCGCCCGCCGCACCGCTGGCAGGTGAGTAACAGCGACCCGTGTGCTGGCAATGGGCAGCGCAAGCGCCGCCAAGAGAGCTATAGCCCAGAGGGCATGCAGGTAACGCGCGGGCGCGCGGCGCAGGAAACGGCTGGCAACTTCTGCAACGCCTGCGATCAAAGCCACTTGCCAGATGGAATTTATCAGAAAGGTCAGCACGCCCTGGCTAATCACGTCCATGGTCGTCCTCCTGATGCTGCGCCACAAGCTGACTTAATTTCGCCAGCTTTTCGGGCGTGATCTGGCGGTTTTCAACCATGCTCATCACCAAGCTTTCCGCCGATCCGCCGAACAGCCGGTCGGTGAACTCGCGCAAAGCCGCCTTGACGGCTTTTTCACGGCTGACGGCGGGCGCATAGCGGAAAGCGCGCCCTTTCAGCGCGCGCTTCACCTTCCCCTTGCGCTCGAGCACGTTCAGCATGGTCTGGACAGTGGTATAGGCCAGCTTCGGTTCCCGCGCGAGCTTTTCCTGCACCTCCGCGACCGTCGCTGGCGTATTCGCCCAAAGGACGTTCATGATTTCGAGTTCCAGCGGGGTGAATTCGCGGCGAGCCTGTTTTCGAGCCATCGGGTCGTTCTCCTAAACTCTTAGGAGTTATCTTGCACCGGGGCAGGCGGTTTGTCAACTAAAAGTTTAGGACTCAGCGAGGATGCTTTAAGCCTGCGCCCATTCACTGCCGTCCCCATATTTCCCCCCTGGTTTGATCCACCATGAAAAAATCGGAACCATAGGATGCGTGCCGGTGTAAAATTGCCGCTACATTTATCAAACCGCCTTTTCAGCGGCCGGTCAGGTTTGGATGGCGGGCGAGACACTATTTTGGCGGGGTGAAAACTGATGCCTGCGCCAGCCGCGAAACTACCGGATAAGACCTATTACGCCGAGGTATTACGATATGAGCGATGAGGGTAATGGGCAGGCCAGCCCGTCGCGCCGGACTTTTCTGAAGCTCGGCGCAGGCGCCGTGGCGGGGCTGATGGCGCATCCGGGAGCGCGTGCAACCGCTTCTGAAGCCCCTCAGACCGGGACGAATCGCAGACCCAATTTTCTATTGCTGATCGGCGAGGGTCTGCGTTCGGATGAGCTGAGCTTTACCGGCAATCCGATCATCCATACGCCCAACCTCGACCGCCTGGGATACGAAGGCATCAACTTCAAAAACACCTTTGTGATCAATGCCCTGTGCTCTCCCTCGCGCGCCACGATCCTCACCGGGCTTTATTCGCACACCACCGGCTGCCTTGATAACCGAAACCGGCTTATCCCCCACAAGTTTCCAATCTTTACCGACCTGCTTCACGAAGCCGGTTACGAAACCGGCTGCTTTGGCAAGGCGCACATTCGGGAAGCTCTGACGGACCGCTACTGGGACACCTATTTCGGGTTCGATGGCGCCTCAACGGATTACTATCATCCGAAAATTGCGGAAGGCTCGCGTGGGCATGTGGGAGAGCTTAAGACGTATCACGGCTATGTGGATGATCTTGTCACTGAAAAGGCCGTCTCGTGGCTTTCCGAGGAGCGGGACAAGCCCTTTTGCTGCGTGTTCATGTTCCAGGCGCCTCATGCTCCTTTTTACCGCTCGCGCCGCAATCTCGATCTTTATAATGGCGTCCCCATTCCCAAGCCCGTCACTTTCGACGACGACTTAAAGGGCTATCCCGGCAAGCCGCGCGCCTTCGCGGATGCGGACAACAAGATCGGCACGACAATCCTGGGCGCGGATGACCCGCGATCGCTCGAAGAAATGGTGAAGGATCACTATGCCGGAGTTGTGAGTAATGACCAGAACTTCCACAGCCTGCTCGAAGCCCTCGAAAAAGCGGGGAAGCTTGACGACACGGTGATCATCCTCACTTCCGATCACGGATTTTTTCTGGGCGAATGGCGCTTCTATGACAAGCGCTTTATGCACGAGCCTTCGATTCGCGTGCCCTTGCTCATCCGCTATCCCAAAATGATCCAGGCGGGCGCGACGGTCGAAAAAATGGCGCTCGATCTTGATCTTGCCCCAACC
>DASUKV010000453.1:0-7270 GCA_036278555.1 Terriglobia bacterium | reverse complement strand
TCGACAAACTGCTTGCCATCAACGGGCCTCTGGATTTGAAACTCAAACCAATCGCCGGAAAACTCGGTGTCGCGCAGCCGCAGGAAACCTGCGACGTCCAGGTATTGGTTCGGATTAATCAGCGTCGAATCATCCCCAGGCTTAAAAATTACCCAGCCGGGTGGTGTGGGCGACGGTGAGTAATTCTGCTGATTGGCGTACGTGTCGACGGCACGTTCGAGCAGGTAATTCGAGCCGCGCAGCGCCGGATCCTGCCCGACGCCCAATTCGTTCTGCAGCGTCGCCAATAATAGATCGATGGGGTTTCCCTGCAAGTAACGCGGGTTGTTTTCGCTGATTGGGAAGGCATTCGCTCCCGCGGCAGGCCCAATCGGCTGCGGCGCTTTCTCATCGCTGGGCGACCACTCCAGCGGCCCGCCGCGCAGCCAGATTTGCTGGCCTAGCAAGAAGCGCTGCACGTCGCTCAGCGTAAACGTCACCTGGCCGTCGCCCGTCCAACCTGTCTGGTTCACCTGCATGGTGTGCAACGTTACGAAATCACCCAGGCTCTGGCCGGGAAAGCCCATCTTGATCCGTGCAATCTTGCCCATCATCGCATCCTGGGCCGCCAAGCCTTTCAGTGTGCCGCTGGGATCGATCGCTTTCAGCGTCGCAGTGCCAATCGAGGATGAGCCGTCGGTTTCCCGCACCGTCTGGCTGGTGCCTTGCGGGATGGAAAGGTAGGGTAGAATCTGCGGATTATTTGCAACGGTGAGCAGAAGCTCGGGATGCGTCGTGGTGAGCCACATCCAGGCCGTTGCCGCAAACATCGGCCAAACTTCAAACTCATAGGGCAGGCTCCGCGACGCCAGCGAATACCCCAACATCGACCCGTCACCCGTCGTGGCTCGCACCGTGCGCTGGCCGCTCACCAGAGCGCCGAGGAATGCATCAAGGCTTCCTGCGGCGCCGGCAAAGTAGCTCTGCAGATTCTCGTCGTCGTACATTACGAGCAGCGCCAGGATCAGCCCCCAGGTTTGCTCTTGTGAAATATTGGCCGGGGAGCCGGAATAGCCGCCGGCAGAGTCGTTATAGGGCTTGACTCCGCCGAAAGGCGAAAGCTGCCGGTAAGTCTGATTGAAAGAATTGGCAGCGGGTGATTTAGTAATTGTCTGATTGTTCAGAAAGAAGTTCTCATAAACGAATTCAAGGCATTGCTCGGCCTGAACCGCCGCGCCCACGGTATGGCACATTACAGCCGCCCAGGTGCCACAAGCATCTGCGGCTTCAGAAACGTCCAGCCCCGAGGCGCTTGCCCCTTGCGCGAAATGCCCTGGCTGCGCTCCGGGCGCAACATAAAGATTTGCCAGCATCTGGCTGGCTACGGTTGAAGCAATGGCCGCGATCTGCGTGGCGGTCGCGGCCAGCGACTTTGATTGGGCCTGGGTAATCGTTGCGGTCTTCAGAAGCTGAATCGCCGCCGTCTGAAGCACACACGATGCGCGCGAAAAAGCAAAATAAATATCGACATTGTGCTCCGTTGAAACACTCGTCTGCAGCCCCGGAATCCATTGGTATCCAGGGTCCCTGTATTCGCCCCAACCCAGGTAAAACAAATCCTTCGTCAGGTCGTTGGCGCTCGAGTGCAACGTGAGCAGAAAATTGATCATGCGTTGGAGATAGAGCGCCGGAGTGTAATCGAGTGACAGCGCCATGTAGACCGCGTAGCTGTAACACACCCAGGCCATCGCGCCCGTGCGGATATAAGCCTGGTCGATCTGGCCGTTGTAAACGTCATACGAAAAGGCCAGAGAATCCTGCGGCTGTAAGCCGCCCACACTGAAGTTGTCAAAATAGAGATCACCCGGCGCGGTGAGCGTCACCTTGAAACCGGTGATTGAATTCAGCGTGTCACTTGTCAAATTTGAAATTTGAGATTTCAAATCCAAAAGATGGGTACGATAGAAATCCGCGCCCGGGCCCACGGCAATCCTAATCGTCTTACTGCCGGCGTCGTAGACCGGAGGCGCCGCCGCTCCGGAAGTGAGATGGACCGCAGTGACGGAGCCGTTGAGGGTCGATACGCTGATTTCAAAAATGAAAGTCACGGCGGCGGATTCTTTGTGCTGGAATTCAAACAGCCCGTCGGCGGCATCTGGCAACCCAGGGCCGCTATAGGTGAATGAATTATTGGCCGCTGTGGCCTGAAAGCCCACTACGAGACCCGTCCCATAGGGCGGTTGCTTCGGATCGTTCACGCAACTGACTGAATCCGCGCCATTGCTCTTCGTCCACCGCGCTCCCGCATTTCCGTCCTCACCATTCTCAAGTATCGCAGTGGCAAGGTAGCCGGGGTTGTCCAGGAAGAAATTGATCTGCTTGAGTATCTTCGCGGCTGCAATGAAATTCCCCACCGCCGAGTACGAAATAATGGCCAGCGCGCAGTCATAAATGAAGCTGCGATTCTGCAGCGACGACTGATTGGACTGCGTGGGATCAGGCACGTAAAGCGGGTCAGACGTCGGCACGGCGAAAGAACGCGGCAGATCCTGGTAAGCCGCTTCCTGCTGTAGCGACGTGTAAACCAGCGTTGGCCCGGCGACCGGATCATCATAGAGTACATGAACCGTGAGCTCGCCCGCCGCCGGAATCGCGCTGGAACCACAGCGCGCGTGAAAGGCGTCCTGCACGATCACCGGGACATTATCTTCCTGTAAATATTCGACGTCGGTCTTCACATAGATTCGCGCGAAATAACCGCTGAGCGCCTGCCCCACGCCGGTGTTCGAATGGCACAAGAAGCCTGGCGGCAGAGCCGGGCCATGCCATCCAGGAGCGGGCGATGCCACGCTTGCGGGATAAAGCGCGGCAATCACCACGCCCGGATTTATTACCTGTGCCCCCCAGTAGCCGTTCCGCCCCTGCTGCGTCAAGAGCGACTGGAACTGCGAAGGATTGGGCTGCACGCCTTTGCAGATTCGCGTCTGCGGCTGCGCGGCGCCCGGCGCGCTCGACTGGTAATAAAGCTCGTCGGTGAGTACGAAGAGATCCACGCGGTAATCTTCAATGTTTGCCAGATTGGGCGAGGCAAACAGATTGAAGACGTAACCATAGATCGTCATCCCTTGCAGGACAGGATAGTTCACGCCGCAGATTACCGCGCCCGTGGGCGAGGCGTTGGAGGCCGAATCGTAATAGGCTTGAATTTGACCGCTGGTGAGCGGAATCACGGGAGCGAAAAGATTGCCGGTGGGAAGCGCGACCGGCGAGAAGTTAATCGGGAATCCGCCTGGACCGAGCGATTTATCGAAGAGCCAGCCGGCGGGCGGCAGCATGACGACGTTTTCAACCGTCGTGACTGGAAGGCTCGAAAAATCCGCTTGGGAAATGATGCCGCACTCGGCGAGCGCTGGCGATGTGGGTAATTCCGCTGCTCCCGGCACATCGGTCACCGGCAGGGAGGTAAGCAAGGCATTGGCCTGCCAATTGCCAACGTCGACGTTCTGGCGGGAGTAGAGCCAGGCAAGCGTCTGTGCCATATCGCCCTGAAAATCACCCGGCCAGTAAGTCGCTACGCTTGCCACGCTCGCTCCACTTTAGGTCATAGGTTACAGGCCACAGGTTATAGCAAAAGCCGCGCCCACTTTGGGACAGGTTGCCTGTTTCCTGTGGCCTGTCTCTTAAGTTCCGTATCCCGCAATTCCGTACAGCGCCACGCCATATCCGCCGACGCCCACCTTCAAATCCGCTGCCGAAAAGCTGGCCACGACAATCCCGAAATCCGCGATCTCGAGCACCCAAAGCGGCCGCTTCTGAAGCTGCGAAAGCGCGGTTTGCCAAGTCTGGTTGCCCTGAATCATAAAAGCGGTAGATCGTGATTCGTAATCAGTGATTCGAACCCCAAACCACTAACCACGGGCCACGGTTTTAAGTGACTGCTTGCCTGAATTTTAGCTTAAAGCTATACATTCCCGGCGCCTTATAGGCCGCGTTCCAGTTGGCGTCTTCGAGGCAGTAGTTGGTGAAGGCGGACTTCGCGGCATCGGGATAGTAGGCAAACGGACCGCCGGTTAGCGCGTACTGCATAAAGCCGTTCCAGGCTGTAACGTCTGAACCGATCAGCACGGTCTGCATCTCGATTTCAAGGAAATTGTCGATGCGCTCCAGGATCGACTCGCGCACGCCGCTCGATGCCACGTTGTCATGCCGCGTGGCGACGGAGTTATAAGCCGCCACGTTGCGCGGCGGATAGGTAAAGGCCAGCATCACAGGGCCGGCGCCGGGATCGTAGATGATTTGAGGATTGGCCATGAGATTGAGTCATTGTTCCATTGGATCATTGAATCAATGAAAAAATGATTCAATGATCCAATTCCTCAGCCTTGCGCATACGCCGGGCGCGTCGTCCGGCTGGCGGTGAGCTGCACGCCGCGCTGCTCGACGGCGGTGCTGAGCGTCTTCGCCAGCCACTCCCCCGCTTCGTGATCACCCATGATGGAAATTGTCAATTGGCCGCTTGGCCGCATCGCGGCAGAGGCAGCGCCGGACGATAATTCTGAAATTGAATTTCCAGCGCTCCGCTCACCGTTGTTTGCGGCCGGAACGCCGTAAGGGCCACGATCACGCGAAGGTCCCGATCCTCCCCCGCGCGCCATCGATGCCGCCTGGGAACCGGCCAGGGTGCCCCACAATGCGGCGGACGCGAAGTCCTGCGTAGCAGCCCAAAAATCAAATTCCCCAAGCGCTTCGAAACCCGCCGCCGTAGCGGCAATTGCCCTGTAGAACGCCGTGCTTTTGAGCGAAGAAAGGGTTACCAGGCCCTTCGCCTGTTCCGCGCGGCGATGCGTGGCAACCGACGTCTCCTCCGCCAACCTTTCCTGAGTCATAAGCGACAGCACTTGCCCCATGCTTTGCGCTGCGATGCGGCCCCAGCCTTGAACCGCCCGGCCAAGCTGGCTGTAGGTTTGCCCGCCTTCCTCGCGCGCTTTCTGCATGCCCAACGTGAGTTGCCGCAGTGTCCGAAGAGCCTCAGCGATTGAGTCATTTTGCTGTAACAAGAAGTCACCGCGCGTTTCTGCCGGGCTCCGGCCACTGCCTTGCATCTCAAAGATCCGTCGCAACGTGTTCGGCATAGTTCAATAGCCTTCTCCTTTGGATCACCACCGCTCTTCGTGTCCTCCGCTCTCGTCCTTTATGGATTTCCCCCGCCAACGCCAGAGCGAAACGGCCGCCGCGATATCAATCTGTAATGCCACTGTGTCGTCTGTCCTGATTTGGGGTGGAATGTGCCGCCCCGGAGCCGGAGGTAAAGAATTTCTGTATTCCATGCTTGATGCTTCGATTCCCAGCAATTCGCTGGGGCGGCAGTGAAAGGTTTCCGCGACGCGCGCGAGCAACAGCATGTTGTCACTCGCCGCGAAATCGCGCGAGGTCGCCCGCGGAAGAATCATCACGACCTTCCGAGGTGACCTCGCCCATTGCCCACCGGATGATAAAATTTAGATCCTCATCTGCAATCAGGTCTGGCGGAATTTCTCCCGGACCCGGAGAAAGGGAAACACGCGGCTGAAGCATCACTTCGTGCAGGAGCTCCGTCACCCAGCAGGCAAGCCTTTCGAGATCGCCAGTAGTTTTCGGCGCCAGGTCTTCTGCGGATGGTGGAGAAAAGGTTGCGGCAGCCAGCGATTGCGGCAGATGTCCGCGAAAAATGAACCACAAGGGCGAGGGCCGCCGCATCAGCACCGCCTTGCCCAGCTTAGGCAGCACAACGCGCTCCACACGTCGGTCAAGTTCATGTGCGGCTTGGAAGTCTTCGAGCGTCGCAATATGATTTTCTCTCTCGGTCATTCAGCCTTCGCGATGTAACAGGTTCTTTGAGGGCACGCCCTGATGATCCGCAGAACGAACTTCCGTAGGCGCATTCTACGGCTGACGGTAAATTTTCCCCACTTGGTCGCCCACCGGTCTGCTGGGGTCTGCCAACCCGTTGAACTTCACTTTGACGGTTGTGGGCTTCTCTCTTGAGAATGCCATCGTCAGCGCCTGCGCCTGATAGGCGCTATAAAGCTGGCTGACAACGAATTTTGCCGGCGCGTCAGTACGCGGAGAGACCATCGCAACGGACAGCCGCGGCACCTGCATCAAACCGCCAAAGGAAATTTCCTCATACCCTTGCGCGCCCGCCGGCAGCCCCGGATCGCTGCCACTCGCAAAGACGCCATTCGCGATACAGGCCCTTAACTTCATGTAATCCGTCTCCATCATTTCCGCTTCGAGGGACTGTTCTTCCGCAGTCATGCGAGCATCAATGGGAGCTGGCACCTGATCCGCGCTCAGGGTCTCGATTTTCGGAGTCCACACGATCGTCGTTGCCCCGGAAACAGCGCCGGCGAAACGAGGTCCTGAAGAGCTCGCGACAGGCGGCGCCCCACCGGTGATGAGCGCTGTAGCGGGCTGTGTCCAACCCTGACCCAGGCGAAGAGGCGCAAGGTTCTGCAGCTTCTCGCCGCCGGGAACTGTGCTGGCATAGACGTTATACGACGTAGCGTTTCCTGCGGCAGCCGGCGAAGCCACCACCAGCAAGTTTCCCGCTGCGACTGCCAGGTTTCCCTCCGGTGACGGCAAAGTTTCCCCTAACGGGTTCACGTACGTGATGACGGTGTAGTACGTGCTCGCGGAAAGGGATCCTCCGGGTACGGACGAAAGCGCGGGGGCCACCGGAGGATTCAATCCATCTGTTATAGGGATTCCCGAAGCATCAATCAGCAGCCTGAATCCGGAAGCAGGAACCGCGCAGCCGAGCCATAGGCTGCCAGGACCCTGGTGAATTTTGGTTGCATCAACGTTCGTCATGTAAGTCTCCTGATACGGCAAATTGCTCGGAACCAGAGCAAAGAGGGAGAGGCGTTAGGTTTCTTGAAGTTCGAAAACCACGTCGATCGTTACGCGCATCACAGGGATCTCCAAGCCCGGCTTCGATACCAATCCATAACGGTGTGCTTCGACGAAAACACTCTTAACGGTTCCGGCCGCCGGTGGCGAGGTGACTCCAGCGGGCACCGTCTCGTGAGCGATTGGCAAGGGAGTCATCCAGTCAGATCCTGCGGCTGTGGTAAGTATCATATCCAGCGAGCGGGCATAATCCTGGGCATTGTCCTGGGCCATTTCCTGATCGAATTGACCCGCATCGAGAACCAGGCTCAAACGGGCGCTCCAGGATCGAGTGGAGGGTGACCCTATGTCAAATGCCACCCGCTCAACCGTCAGCATGAGCCAGGGATACGCGGTGCAC
>DASUKV010000452.1:0-4079 GCA_036278555.1 Terriglobia bacterium | reverse complement strand
CGTCATCTCGTAGCCTCGCCAGCAATCTTCATCAGCAAAAGGAGGGGCTCAGGATGTCTCATCATGCGCCGTTGATTTCCGGCGGGCGGGCTTTCGGCGCGGCGATTTTCCTGGTGTTTTCGAGGCTCGCGGTTTGCGGGGTTTGCTTTGAGAGGCGGGTGATTCACCGTCTATCTCAGCCGCGCCCCGTGAAGATCCGCCAGGAAGGACGGCTTCCTCAGGTTGTGAACCATCCGCTTGCGGTGGAACCTCGGCAATCACAGTGAGGTCCACCGAGGGTGCGGGTTCACCAGCCTCACTCGTATTGGCGGACTCGGCAAATTCGCCACTTTCCGCCTCAGACGCCGTTGACGCAGCCGGAGGCGCTGTCGGCGCGACGTGAACACGCCAGACGCCCTTGTGATCCCGCAACAGCTTCAGCAAACCTTCGCGCTGCGCGGAGTGGAGGAGGTCCAATGTGCCACGGTAGCCGTAACGCCGCTCATCAAAGCTTGGGTCCACCGCGCGCAGCCGCTGCCGGACCTGGCGCATGTAAAGCGCCCTGCCCGGATTCTGCTCAAACGCAGCCGCCAAGGCTTGCTTCAGGATTTCGAGAGCCGCCGGGTTCGGAGCTTCGGGTGATGGTGCCTCTGGCGTTTCGGCCGCCGTGGATGCCTCGGTTTCGGGCGATTCAGGCTCCGGAGTACCCTCCACGTCCGCTGGCGTTTTCGTCTCCGACTCGCCCTCAGCCGGCTCAACCAGGAAGCCGCGATCCGTCCGGCGCAGGCGCGCCAACCCGGCGCGCTGGACCTTCTGCATGAACTCAAGAAAGGAGCCTGCCCCGTAGTCCCGTTCGCTGAAGGTTGAATCGAGCTGCAGAAGAGTGCTCTTCAACAATCCGAGCTGCGGCGCCACGCCGCGGTCCTCCAGGATTTTAAGCGCCCGCTGGATGTTCGGCAGCGCCTCGGAAAGCGCGCGGGTTTCGAGCGCCCGGGCGCTCGCTTCGCGCCGGGAGCCGCGCGACCGGCCACCCTCGGCTTTCAACAGATTTTCGTACGCGATGAACTCGGTGCAGTTCTTTTGCAGGATATTGCTGGTGAAGGCGCGCCCGCCGATCACAAAGACCTGCTTGTCAAATTGCTTGAGCTTTTCTACCAGCGCCATGAAGTCACTATCACCGCCGACGATTGCAAAGGCGTTGATGTGATGCCGCGTGAAAGCCATTTCCAGGGCGTCGAGCGCAAGGTTAATGTCCGCGCCGTTCTTGTCGCCGCGCGGCGTCACGTTGCGCTGCACCATCTGAATCGCGTGCTGCGTCATCTGACGGCTGTGATCTCCGGCCCGGGCCCAGTCGCCATAGGCGACCTTCGCTACTACTTCGCCGCGCTCTTTGAGCGATTCAAGAATCAGCGAAACATCAAAGTCCTTGGCCAGCGTCTCCTTGACGCCGATCTGGATATTGTCAAAATCAATGAATACTGCAAGTTTTAACCGTTCTTCTGGCACAATAACCTCTTACTATTAATAAAAACTCTTTGGATAGGTCATGCTGAGACATTTACCTATCATCCTGAGCGATAGCGAAGGAACGTCGCATTTGAATTCAGGATGACTACCTTGGCGGCGGCTTTTCGGCAGCCTGTCAGCCTGGTCCTATCCGTCACTTAGGAAGCTTTGGCGCTTGCTGATAATTCCGAAGTCAAGGGAGAGCCGCCACTGAAACCCTAATGATAGAATCCTTCACTGGCGCTTTTTCGTCAAGTTGAACTATACCGGTACCATCCCTTCGCTCCTCTCAGGGCAGGCTTCGGCGGCATAACCGGCAAGGGTCAGCGAGACGCTGCCGCAACGAGAAAACAACATGGATAAATCTATTCGCGTTGGCATTGCTGGCGCGCGATTCGCCGCGCAATTTCACTGGAATGGTTTCCAGAAGGTCCATGGCGCGCCGGTGGAAGTTGCCGGCGTCACCTCGATTTCACCCGACTCCCGCGAAACTTTTGCGCGCGAGCACGGCGTGCGGGCCTTTGATACTTTCGACGCTCTCTGCGAGGCTTCGGACGTGATTGACATCTGCGCCCCCGGCTTCGTCCATGAAACTCTTGCCGTCGCCGCCTTACACAAGAAGAAGCATGTGATTATCGAAAAACCTCTTACAGGATATTATGGCCCGGGCTCCCAAGATTTTTACGGTAATCAGTCCCCCAAAGAGCCGATGCTGCGCGAAACCCTGGCCAGTTGCGACCGCATTCTTTCCGCCGCCCGTGAAGCGAACAAGTTGGTTTGCTATGCGGAAAACTGGGTGTACGCTCCCGCGATCCAGAAAGAGCGCGAGATTCTGGTGAAAAGTGGTGGCCAGATTCTATGGATGCTTGGGGATGAGTCGCACAGCGGTTCCCACTCGCCCTACTATGGCATGTGGAAATTCGCGGGCGGCGGGTCGCTCTTGAGCAAGGGCTGCCATCCGCTCACCGCTATTCTGAGCCTCAAGCGCTCCGAGGGCGAAGCCCGGAACGGCCATCCCATCCGGCCCTCCACGGTGAGCGCACGCACGCATGAAATCACGCGCCTGAAAAATTTCCGCGATGAAGGCTTCCTTCGCACGAGCTACGAGGATATTGAAGACTACGGCCAGGCGCACGTCACCTTCGAAGATGGGACGGTCGCTGATGTGTTCGCATCCGATATCGTCCTGGGCGGCGTGCATAACTGGCTCGAAGTTTTCGCCAATAATCACCGGACGCGGTGCAATCTGAATCCTGTCGATGCGCTTGAAACTTATAATCCCCGGGACGATATCCTGAAAGACGTTTACGTGGTGGAAAAGACCGGCACAAAGCAGGGCTGGAGCCATCCCGCCGCGGATGACGACTGGCAGCACGGGTATCCCCAGGAGTTTCAAGACTTCATTGAAGCGATCCGCGACGGCCGTGAGCCGCTCTCAAATGGCGATCTCGCGCGCGACGTAATGGCCGTACTTTATAGCGCTTACGTTTCCGCCGAGCGGCGCGGAGCCGAAGTGGAAATTCCTCGATAGTCGCGTCCCCCTGTTTCGTGTTAGTTCAGGTGTCATTTGAGGAACAGGGGACGCCGCGACATCCCAGAACACTGGCCGACCTATAGATCTAATTGTTGCGGGGCGACTTCCGGGCTATGCCTTGCGCACCTTGAAGGAGTTGAAAGTTGAAGCCTTTGATCTTTGCTGTTTGTGTTGTGTTTGCATTTGGCAATCTGAGCGCACAGACGCCTGCCTGGGAATCATCGCCGGGACATACGCAAGTGCCGATCTGGCCGGGGGCAGTGCCTGACGCGCGACCGGTCGCGGGGCCGGAGGCCGCTACGACAGTGAATAAGTCGCTGGTTGCTGGCAGGCCGTGGGTTGCGGTGAGCAATGTCTCGCGGCCTACAATGACGGTCTATTCACCAAAGGGAAAGAACACGGGCGCTGCGATCGTCGTATTTCCTGGCGGGGGCTATCAGATTCTGGCCATCGATCTTGAAGGCACGGAGGTCTGCGACTGGCTGACCTCCAAGGGGATCACGTGTGTGCTGTTAAAGTACCGCGTGCCAGCGCCGAGGTCATCTCCGAATTGGGGAGCGTACCCGGAATCACCCATAGCATTGGAAGATGCGCAGAGGACGGTCGGGCTGGTGCGCTTTCATTCCGCAGAGTGGCACATCAATCCGCGCAAGATCGGAGTGCTCGGGTTTTCGGCGGGCGGCCATCTGGTGGCGGCCATCAGCACGCATTTTGCGCATCGCTTATACCCCGCGGTAGATGCGGCCGACAAAGCGAGCTGCCGCCCGGACTTTGCGGTGGCTGTCTATCCGGGGCATTTGTGGATTGACCCTAAACATTTTGAGTTGAATCCAAATGTCCCAGTCACCCATCAGACACCGCCTACATTTTTGCTGCAGGCGGAGGATGACCACGTGGACAATGTAAACGACTCACTGGTTTACTACATTGCGCTAAAGAACGCTGGAGTTCCCGTGGAGATGCATTTGTATGCTCATGGAGGACATGCCTTTGGGCTGCGGCGCACGAAGTTTCCCATTACAAGATGGCCTCAGTTGGTAGAAACGTGGCTGAGGACGAT
>DASUKV010000451.1:0-4824 GCA_036278555.1 Terriglobia bacterium | reverse complement strand
TCAACGGTGGGGTGCCCGTGGCACGGAAATCAGTTCAACGTCTGGGCCCGCACTCTCGGCGCATTTTGTATTTGCTGCCGGGGCGCCGGAGGGTAAATCACCAAGGCGCACTGGGAAGCCCTCTACGGCGCCGCGCGGCCTTTCGGCCGCAATCAAACGAAATGTCATTCTGAAGCCCGGCCGCATTTGCCGGGCATGAAGAACCTGCTTTTGATCGATCCCTTGGCAAAAAGCAGGTCCTTCGCGAAGTTTACCCTGAGCCCCTTCGCTGCGCTCAGGGCCGATCGCGGCGGAAGGGCGAACGGGCTCAGGGTGACAGACGCAGATCATAAGGCAGGAGGAAACACACGATGAAAAAGATTCTGATCATAGTGCTTCTCGTATGCAGCCCGCTGATTGCCCAGGATGCAAAGGTCAATTCATTGATGGTGAAGCCGTTGCCGGATTTTCCAGGGAAAGCCGTCCAGGTCCTTACCGTGGTATACCCTCCAGGTGGTCATGATCCGGTTCACCGGCACAACGCGCACGCGTTCGTCTACGTGCTCGAAGGCAGTGTCGTCATGGCTGTGAATGGCGAAAAGCCTGTAACTCTTACAGCCGGACAAATGTTTTACGAGGGCCCCAATGATATTCACACCATTGGCCGCAACGCGAGCAAGACGGCGCCTGCCAAATTCGTGGTGTTCCTGCTCAAAGACAAAGGTGCGCCTGCTCTAATTCCCGTGAAGCAGGTTCGAAACAGAAGTACACGTTAAGGAGGTGAACGGGTCATGAAAGAGGTAACTGAGATTGTCTCTGAAGACATCACTAGCGAGTTGGGTATGGTAAAGTACACCGGAGATCGAACATTGCCGACACGCGACGAGGTTGCACAACTCGCCTTCCGTTTCTACGAGTTACGTGGCCGGCAGGACGGCCACGACACCGAAGACTGGCTGCGCGCTGAGCAGGAGCTAGCGCGGCACTACGCGTAATTGCGAAGCACCGGCCAATCCGCACGACACATGGAAATGGCCTCGGTCAAGCGATGGGTTAATTCATGACGTTCACAAAAGTAATTTTGGCGCTGGCAAGTCTCATGTCCAGCACGCTGCTGGCACAGGACATTAAGGCGGCGCGGCGGGGCTTGCCGAAACGCCTGACAAATTAAAGCAATTGACCGTGGCCGGGCCGGGCGGTTGGAGAAGTATCCGGTCCGGTGGCAGCATGACACGCCACCCTTGCAAGAAGGGAGCAGAGACATGAAGATTGGAATCATTGGAGCAGGACAAATCGGTGGGACGCTCACGCGCCGGTTCGCCGCATTGGGACACGAAGTGTCAGTAGCAAATTCAAGAGGCCCCAAGACATTGGCCGGCTTAGCACGGGAGACTGGCGCGGAAGCCGTCACGGCCCACGATGCGGCCAGGGCCGGCGAGCTGGTCATCGTCACAATTCCCGAGGGAAAGATCCCAAACTTGCCGAAGGATCTGTTCACTGGCGTCCCGGACGGCGTGGTTGTCGTCGATACCGGCAATTACTATCCTCAGAGGGACGGGCGCATCGCGGGCATCGAGGACGGCATGACCGAAAGCCGGTGGGTGGCGGCTCAGCTTGGCAGGTCCGTGGTCAAAGCGTTCAATACTATGAACTACAGGCCTCTGCTGGAACGTGGGCGCCCCAAGGGAAGTCCGGGACGTCTTGCTCTACCAGTAGCGGGCGACGACCAGCGCGCCAAACAGGTCGTGATGCGGCTGGTGGACGAACTCGGGTTCGACCCGGTCGACGACGGAGGGCTCGACGACTCCTGGCGGCAACAACCCGGCACGCCCGTCTATGACGTCGACCGCGATGCCGCAGGAGTGAGGCGTGCGTTGACGGAGGCCCGCCCCGAGCGCCAGCCGGAATGGCGCGCAACGGCGAACAGTCCTGTCAACACTGCTCGCCCGGCCTGACGCAGCGGCCTGAACTGCTCGAAAGTCACGGCGGAGTCCAACCAGGCTGCGCCTGACCACCCGAGCGGATGGCTTTAGCGATCAAGGCGTTCGTCGAGTGGGAGGCAATTCTTGATTGAAAATCAGCATCGCGTGGTGATCGTCGGCGGCGGCTTCGGTGGGCTTTACGCGGCACGGGCGTTTGCTGGAGCTCCGGTCAGCGTCACGGTCATCGATCGACGGAACTATCACCTTTTCCGCCCCATGCTTTACCAGGTGGCCACCGGCTTGTTGTCTGCTGATGAAATTTCCGGGCCGCTGCGCTCAATCCTGAGGCGGCAGCGCAATGTCGAAGTGCTCATGGATGAAGTGACCGGCGTCGATGCCGGCAAGCGGGTGGTTCGCCTGAAGGAGGAAGAAGTTTCCTATGACACCCTGATCCTTGCCACCGGGATCCAATACAACTATTTCGGGCACGACGAGTGGCGGGGGATTGCGCCCGGCCTCGAATCGCTCGACGACGCAGACCTCATTCGAGGCAAGGTTTTGCTGGCATTCGAGCGAGCTGAAGAAATGGCCGCGCTTGAACACGCGGATCCAGAAGCCATACGGCAGCAACTCACATTCGTGCTGGTGGGCGCGGGTACGGTAGGGGTGGAAATGGCGGGTACGCTGGCGGAAATGTCACGGATGGCGCTGTCACACGATTTTCGCCACATCGACCCATGCTCAGCGCAGATCCTCCTGTACGAGGCGGTGCCGCGCGTGCTGCCCACCTTTCCCGAAAGCCTGTCGGCCAAGGCCCAGCGCCATCTTGAGAGCTTGGGCGTGCAGATCCGTGCGAACACACGGGTGACCAGCGTGGACGCTGACGGAATCGTGGCGGGCGGCCAGCGCATCCGTTCGAGCACGGTGTTGTGGGGAGCCGGTGTCCTGGCATCACCGGCAGGCCGTTGGCTGGGAGCGGCAATGGATAGATCGGGAAAAATCATTGTCAACTCTGACTTGTCCGTGCCGGGGCATCCCGAGGTATTTGCGATTGGCGACACGGCCCACGTTGTTGCTCCTGCGCGAAATTTGCTGGGGATGAAATCGAACAGCGCAATGATCATGCCCGGGGTTGCGCAGCCTGCCATTCAAGAGGGGAAGTATGTGGCGTCGCTGATTCGGCGGCGGGTGGCCGGGCAGGCGGCGCCGGCGCCCTTCTGGTATTGGGACAAGGGCGATCTTGCCATCGTAGGACGTGCGTACGCGGTCGCCGATCTTCGCTTGCTGCGGTTCAGCGGATTCCTGGCATGGCTCGTCTGGGCGGGTGTGCACATCTACTTCCTGGTTGGATTCCCGAACCGGTTCTTCGTCGTATCGCAGTGGATGATTGCGTTCCTGACGAAGCGCCGGCGGGTGCGCGTCTTTCCCGCGCAAGAACGAGCCGCGAAGGCCGCTCGTTAAGCCTCGTATCATACCGTGCAAGCACAAGAATTCGGCTGGTAGTCCGCAGACTCTCTAACATCGCGGAATGCGTCTGCATCCGATAAGGCTTTTCCTGCTCCCACGGCGCCCCCTCAAACCAACAACCTGATCCCAATTGAAACATCTATCGCCGTCGGCAACGATTCCGTGAGCAATTTCGAGTGGCGCGGCGGTAGCGCTCCGTAGTATGGTGTTGAAACGAGCAAAGTAAAAGTTGCCAACACGCGCCTGTAGCTCAGATGGATAGAGCGGCAGACTTCGAATCTGTAGGCCGGGGGTTCGAGTCCCTCCAGGCGCGCCATTCATTCATGGGAGCGGCGGCCCGGCAACACCATCAGCGTGCTGGGGAGCTGGAAATCATCAATGATTGAACATCTGGGGAGGGGCTTATGAGTGAGCAGGCCGGAAGCACTATTTCCGCGGAGCAGCATCCCCCGGAGATGAGCTCCACGCAGCGTTTCTTCGGCGCGTTCATGGAACCCGCCAGCACTTTTGCATCGATCGCCCGCAAGCCGAATTTCTGGCCGCCGCTGATCGCGCTGATGGTGATCTGGGCCGCCGCCTCCGAGTTGATGCTCCACGTCATCGGCATGGACACGATCATCCGGCGGTCCATCGAATTGAGCGGGCGCGCCAACAACATGACTCCCGAGCAGATGCAGAAAGCAATTGACCAAGGGTCAAAGGCCGGAGCCATTTTCGCTCACCTCAGTTTTTTGGGCGTCCCCATCATTCTCATCGTGATTGCCGCCATCGGCATGTTGATCCTCAAAGCGGTTTTCGGACATCCTGTGGGATTCAAGACGGCTTTCTCCGTCACCGCCTATGCCGACCTTCCGTCGATTATTGCCGGGATATTAGGCATGATCGTGATCGGATTCGGCGACCCGGCAAGCTTTAACCCCCGGAATTTTATCCCCACCAACATAGGTTTCTATCTCTCGCCTGAATCCGTTTCGCACCCGGTTTACAGCATTGCCATGTCACTTGATGTTTTCAGCTTCTGGTTCATGGCCCTTCTCGGCATCGGTTTTGCGGCCGCTGCGGGCAGCAAAGTCCGCGCGCGCAGCGTCTTCTTCTGCTTTCTAGGCCTTTGGGTGATCTGGGTGCTCATTAAGGCGGGTCTGGCTGCGATATAAGAGCAGTGACGAGTGACAAGTGACGAGTACCGCCTTCCGCTTTGAGGTTCTGGCCCATGATCCGGAAACTCACGCCCGCCTAGGCCGCATCCACACTCCGCACGGAACAATTGATACTCCTTGCTTCATGCCTGTCGGCACCTGCGGCACTGTGAAGGCCATCACGCAGGAGCAACTGGAAGAAGTTGGAGCCGAGATCATCCTCGGAAACACCTACCACCTTTACCTTCGTCCGGGAGTCGAGGTCATCCGCGCCGCGGGCGGACTGCACCGCTTCATGAGCTGGCCGCATCCGATTTTGA
>DASUKV010000450.1:0-6967 GCA_036278555.1 Terriglobia bacterium | reverse complement strand
AAACTTCTTCAGATGGCAGCCGCGTCTGGTCAATCATCCGCACGCCTTCCGGCGTCCACTCGATGGTTTTGAACATGATCTCTCCCGCTCACCGTAATTCCGGCTCACTGTGACGGAGCACAGCGCATTATAGCAGGCCCGACGGAACGTTCTCAGGCGCGGCGGGCTACCAACCCCAAACGGGGGAATGGCATCCACTATAGGGGCCATCCGGGAGGGATTGTGCTTTGAGGACGGTGGCTTGGTAAACCTATGAACATCGTGCCAAGGGTATGGGAATGCGCCCGGGTGAATCCACAGCATTTGGTCCTTTTTGAAGGCGAGGACGACCGCGTGCTTCTTGCCACGAAGGCCATCGCGCGAGACCGGCTGGCGGAGCTTACCTTGGTCGGAGATCCGGCACGGATTCGGTCCCGCCTCGGTAGCTTGGGTGTCGCATCCAGGGGCGTCTCGATCGTCCATCCCTTTGACTCCCCGAAGCTTGAAAGCTACGCCGCGCTGCTTTACGAGAGGCGCTCGAAGCGAGGCTGCACGGAGGCTGAAGCCTGGCAGGCGGCCGGGAATCCGTCTATCTTTGCGGGCTTAATGGTCGCCGCCGGAGATGCAGACGGCTTCGTTGGCGGCGCCGTCACGACAACGCGGGAGACCACTCGGGCTGCGCTTTGGACGATAGGAAAAGATCCGGACGCCGCGCTGGTCTCGAGCTTCCATCTGATGCTTCCGCCCGAGCGGAACTGGGGCGCCCGCCGGCCGCTCATCTTCGCGGATTGCGCGGTCGTGCCCGATCCCTCTGCCAACCAGCTTGCTGAAATCGCCATGGCGGCTGCGGAAAACGCCGCCGCGATTCTTGAAGTTGAACCGCGGGTTGCTATGCTCTCATTTTCGACCCGCGGCAGCGCGAAGCACCGGCTGACGGATACAGTCGTGAAAGCTACGCAAATGGTGAGGGAGCGCGCGCCGGAATTGCTCGTGGAAGGCGAAATGCAGCTTGATGCCGTCCTGATTCCTGAAATCGCACTACGCAAGGCGCCCGGCTCAGAGCTGGCGGGCCGCGCCAATGTTTTGATTTTTCCCGATCTGAACGCGGGAAATATTGCTTACAAAACGGCCGAGCGCCTGGGCGGCTGGACTGCCATAGGACCTATTTATCAAGGCCTCGCCAAGGCGGCGGGGGATCTTTCTCGCGGCTGCGAAGCGCCGGATATTGTGAACGTCGTCGCGCTCACCGCTTTCCAGGCCATGCGCAGGAAGACGCGATCCATGGCTCCCTCGCCCGGCGTCCTTTCCGCGTGACAGCCTCCCTGCTGTAGCGGTGCTATCCTCAGCGCCGAGAATCACCGGCGCTATAGCAGGCATAATAATGACCCTTCAGAGACCTCACCCGGAGAAGCGGATGTCGATCCACTCCAGGAGAGCGTTGTTATCGCCTTTCAGCTTGACCGCCAGTTGACAGAAGCCATTCTGAAGTTGGGCGCGGCGGTGAGTACTCGCGCCGCCAAACCAGTGATCCGTTACTTCCGCCTCCCCTCCCTGGGTGCGGCGGATGCTGACTTCGCCATCCGCGTAGGGCACAACCCCCAGTGAATCCGTCTTCCCGATGCCGTCCGTCGTGCGGGAAGCCACCACGACGGGCGCCGTCGTGTGAATCGCATCGCGCACTTGGGACGATTCCGATTCATCGTAAGCGATATTAGCGTCGCACGGAGGGCGGATCGCCAATAGCACCAGCTCGTTGTTTTCATAGCGCGCCCAGGAACGGCTGTGGGCACCCCGCGTGGGCGCTTCGTATTCCACGTCGAGAGGTTGCACCCGAAAGATGTTGGACTTGCGTAAGATGCGGGTGAGGCCGTTATACTTAGCAATGCGTTCGGGCGTGCCATGCTCGCCCTGCTCATCGCCCTGGAAGTCATTCAGCGAGCCAAGCGTCCCCACGACGGCGGAATCAAACCAGATATTTGGCGCGCTTTGCCAGTCGTATCCTGTCGATCCATAGGTCGGCACGCCGAGCGTCCCGCAAAGACTGCTGAAAAAGAAGCGGCGATTGGCTTCGAGGTCGTATTCTCCCGCCGCCAGGAACAAATCATCCGGGCTGTGCAGGTCCAGTTCATCCAGGAAGAGCGGCGACAACTGATAGTACATCAGGACAATATCGGGATTCACCTCGCGCATCGCGCCCACCACGATCTCGAGTCCTTTTTTCATGAGCCGCTCGCCGGACCAGCGCCTGTCCTGAGGAGCGGCGATATCCACGCTAGGTAATTCGTAGCCAAAGTCAAACTTAACAAGATCGGGATTGTAGCGGTGAATGAACTTATGAGCTAAGTCCCTCACCACCTTCTCGACCTTGGGCTGAGTAAAATCCAGGATGTAATACCGGCCCCCGCCCGCGGGGTAGGGCTTGCCGTCCGGCTGACGCAGCATGTTTTCGGGCGCAAGGCCGATATCACGCGGGTCTTCGCAGCGCATGAACGCCGCCCATAGGCCGATGCGGCGGCCATCCGCGCGAACCTGATTCAGGAATTCCGGGAAGTGCGGCAGGCGTTCGGTGGAATGCTCCAGCCGGCCGTAGCGGCCCTCCCATTTATCGTCGATCGAGAACATTCCGGCGCGCATCCCGGACGCCTTAAGCTCCTTGTAAATCTCATTGAGAAACGCTTCATCGAGATGGCTCCCTCCTTTACCGCGGTCCACCTGGGCGCCCCACGTGCAAAACTGGGGCGTTAGGGCCACGGAAGTCTTTTTCTCTGAGTTGTTCTTCCGATGGATGACGCCAGAATTCATGAGGCCCAGGTAATACTGCCGGATCGCTTCGTAGTAGTTCGCGCCGAAAGCCCAGAACAAACCGGCTCCGAGCGTCAGTCGCCCCGGGCCGCGCAGGTGACCCCATAAATCGCTGCGATAGTTCACCAGGACGCTGCCCTTGCCGGATTCGAGATCGAGGAAAAGATCGCCATTCGGCAAGTCGGCTAGCCCGCAACAGAAAGCCTCGGACCGGCCCCGGGTATATTCGTCGCGCGAGCCCGGTTCGACCCGGTTCAAGTTGAAGCCGCAGAAGTAGTGTACGGGAAGGGCCCACTGCTGCATCAGGCCCGTGTGAAATGAGCCGCGGCCCAGCCAACTCCGGGTTTTGAGCCCGACATCCGCGCGGACGATTGGACTGACGGAGGATCCCTCGCTGATGCCAGGATCAATCAGAAATGAAGACGCGAGCGCGGGAAGCGGTTTGTCTCCGTGCGCCCGGGCAAAATGATGAAAGCTGATGACGTCTTCGGCAGCGGGAGTTTCGTAAATGACAGGATCAACGCGAATCGCGTGATCTTCGAATCGCCAGGTCGTAGTGAGCCGCGCCCGCCCGTTGACCCCCTCATATTGGAATGTAACGGCTCCATTGCGGGCGGCGTGAGAAGCAAGGGTTCCGGGGACGATATGGCGGGTGTTCGTATCACCAGAAGGCGAGACCACCACCAGCGGCTGAAGGGGCGATGTGGCGATCAGCAACCCTTTCGAATCACGCAGGCGGAACTCATCCTTCGCCTGGGACCATTCCCATTGGTAATTCGCGCCTGTAGCGCGCAGGGTGCCGCCTTCCTCGGTAATCCGGGCGGGATGCGATTCTTCCGCCCGCGCGCCCTGATCGGCAGCGGCCAGAAATGCGGCAGTGGAAATTTGAAGAAACTCGCGGCGATCGAATAGAGCCATGCAATCCCTCCCTGAGAGATGTTGAATGCTTGAGACGCGCAATTGTACCGCAGCGTTCGCCTCGTAACGCTGCCGTTTTTCAACTTTCTTCTATGGCGGATTACAAATTATAGTGACACCGAACGCTGGAGCGGTGGCATCCGGCCGCCGGTTTTTACTTCTTAAAAACCGGCGCTCAGAGAGCGCCGCTACAAACGAACTAGCCCCATAATTTGCAATCCTCTGTAAGAATTTCGAAAAGCCGCAAGATCCAAACAGCGGACCTTGCGCTACCTATCTGTGAGCCGCTGGAAGCGAACCCTTCCCGCTATGATGGAGCCGTCCGCTCGATTAGTAAGTTTCACCGAAATAGGGTCGTGAAACTTGCCGAGCGTCAGCCAACTATTTCCCTCGGGCGGATCGCTCAGGTTCACCACAAAGCTGCGTGTCCCACCTTTGAAGCGCACTAGAAACTCAGCGTGTGTGGCAAGTTGCGGGCCTGCCTCAGCGACCTGCTTCCAGCGCACGGCGATTTCGTAATCTCCAATCATCGGCGTATCAAATCGCCAGCGCGCCCAGGCGGATCCGTCGCCGGGCGGGGCCCAGAATATCCCTTGGGGTGAAAGGCGCCAAAGCGACCGTCCCGTCAGTTGGAATTGCGCGCCCACATCGCCGATTTCGATGTGGCGAGGCGCAAGCTGTTCGAGCTGCGGCGTATCGCGCTGCTCGAGCACCGCCAACGCCTGGTTGTGCTGCCAATCGGGATAGGAATGCGCTTCCCGAACCATCTGCGTGATGTGTTTATCGAGCGCCGCTTTCAACTGAGTAGCGGTTCGCGGGACTAAATCGCAGATGCTTCTTTGCTCGTCAGGATCGACTTTGAGGTCAAAGCATTCGATCGCGCCCGTTCGCATCGTCTCAATCAACTTGAAGCGCATATTGCGGATGGAATACTGCGGCGTCTGGGCAGTCTCTTCGCCGTAGACGTAGTCGTTCACTTGTTCGGTTTTCCCGGTAAGCACCGGTATAAGGCTTTTGCCGTCCGTAAGTTTGGGGAGGGGCAGGCCTTCGAGCGAAAGAATTGTGGGCAGCAAATCGTACTGACCGGCCAGAGCCTCGACACGCTGGCCGGCCGCGATGCCAGCCCCCCAGAAGATTAGCGGCACGTGCTGATCGGCGTCGTAGAGCGAGCGATGATCGTCGATGTTGAAATCCTTCGGGTGCGAATAGAGCAACTGCCCGTGGTCGGAAAGCAAAATCACGATCGTATTCTGCTTCAGGTCAAGACGGCGCACCGTCTCGAGAAACTGGCCCACGTAGTGATCCATGTACAGGATCTTGGCGGCATAGAGTTGTTCGAGACGGCGAATGGCGTGCACGTCACCCGTTTCAGCCATCGGGTAAAGTCCCGGCGTGTTGGCGCGATTCGAAATAGTAAGGTCAGGATAATCGTCCGGCGTTTTGAAGCGATCGTATTGAGGCGGCGCATTGTAGGGCGTATGAGGCTCCATATAATGCACCCATAGAAAAAACCGCGAGCTCTTATGCGCCTTCAGCCAATTTTCGGCCCACTCGGTTGTTTGTGGAGCGGTCAGATAGAAGCTGCTCGCGCCCGGATGGCCGGCGACAGGAAGCTGATAGCCAGGAAAAAACTTGAAGGCGTCCCAGCCGCGGGAAGCTACATCCCAGATGGACCAGCAATTGGCGTTGTCAGCGGCAGTGATCATCCCAGCAGGCTTGAGCAACTCTGGGAGGATGGGTTTGTACTTTGAAAGCGTCAGATCCACCGGAACCGGCGGGAGCTTGCCGCTGGTGAGCGGGCGTGTGATGTAGGGGCCGCAGCTTTCATAGGGCGGCAGCGTCATGCCATGAACCGTCGGGAACAAGCCTGTGAGAATAGACCCGAATGACGGCGTTGTCCAGCTCCCGGCGGAATAAGCATGAACGAAGACGGTCCCCTCGCTCGCGAGCCGGTCGATATTGGGCGTGTCGTGATAGGGATAGTTATAGGTATGCATGTACTTCGCGCCGAGCTGGTCCGGCGTGAGCAGGACGATGTTATAGCGAGCTTTTGCGGCCGCTGAGCAGAGCCCCAGGTCGAGGAAAACGTATGCCGCCGCCAAAAGCGTCATGACGCCCAGCCTTCGCAGGCGAATTTTCATTAACCTGTTCTCCTTTATAAATCCAGTTGCCCACGGATGATCGTTTTACATTCGCGAACTGTCATTCCGAGCCCGTTCGCTCCGCTTCGAACGGTCCTGAGCGGAGCGAAGGATCTGAGGGTAAACTCCGCGAGGAATCTGCTTTTGATCGGAGACCTGAAAACAAAGCAGATTCCTCAGACCGATCCAAAATATCGGCCCTCGGAATCACTGTATCCCTCGCCCTGCTTCTTCAACGAACTTTCGATTCAGGACGCTAAAAGTAGAACTTCAACGCGAACTGAATCTCTCGAGAGGTACGCTGCAGCGTGACGGGTGAGCCCGCCGAAGTCACCGTACCGGCTCCGGGCGAACCGATGGTCGAATTAGGGGTGTTGAACTGCGGCGTGTTGAATAAATTGAAAGTTTCTACTCTAAACTGGAGCGTCCTGCTTTCCGAAGAATTCAGAGCAAAGTTTTTGAAAAGCGAGAAATCAAACTCCCTTGTGTTCGGACCGACGAGAATATTTCGGCCGCCCGTGCCCCATTGCTGGGGTCCGGGCGCGGTAAAGCAACCCAGGTCGAACCAATCAGAAATGGTGGGATTCGGTAACGACCCGCTGCAAGTGCGATCCGCGCGCGTTCCATAGCCGTTATTCAGAGTGTTGGTTGCCGATCCCGCGGAAAACGGCAAGCCCGGATACACGCTGAGAATCCCATTGGCCTGCCAACCGGCCGCGAGAACGTTCACCCAACCCTTCGCATGGAATGGCAATAGATAAGTGCCGCTGGCCACGAAGCTGTTGGGCAGGTTGAAACTTGAGTTTCCTCGGTCAAGACGGGTATTGTAACTGTCCACCGGGGCAATGAAATCGCCGGACGCCTCATCAATCGCATGGCTGTAAGTGTAGGAAAGAAGGAAGTCAAATCCGTGCGAAAAATGGCGCTCCGCGGAAACGTGCAGCCCGTTGTACTCGGAATTATCCACGGTTTGGTTGTACAAGATGGTCTGGAACAGCGGGAACGGGCGCCGCTGGACAAGCGGCGTGGTTCCGGGTACGGCCTGGTTGACGTCCGGGAACGACTCCAAAAACGTGCCTTTGGTTCCAACATAGGCGATGGTCAGCAAAACCGAGCCCGGCAACTGC
>DASUKV010000449.1:0-3220 GCA_036278555.1 Terriglobia bacterium | reverse complement strand
TATAGCAGCCGGATCGAACTGAAGCAATGGCTGAGGAAGCTGGAGCGCACCTTGACCACGGCCGAAAAGCTCAGCGCGCTGGATTCGTGGTTTGGCGCCCCGCCTTCCACGGAAGATCTGAATCGCGCCTGGGAGCCGGTGCTATTCAATGAGGCGCACGATCTGATCTCGGGCGACATGGTGGACAAGGTTTATAAAGATACGATCCGGGGTTATCAGTTTTCCGAATCCCTGGGCCGTGAAATGGTGCAAAACGGCCTTAAAGTTCTGGCTTCCCAAATCGACACCCGTGCTTCACAAACAGCGGCCGGTGAAGCCGTACCCGTGATGGTCTTCAATAATCTCGGCTGGCCGCGCACGGATATTGCGACGGCGAGGGTTGGATTCGCAACTCCAGGCATCACCTCGATCAGGCTCATTGATCCCGCCGGGCGTGAAGTTCCCGTTCAGATGACCGCGACCGAGCGTTATCCCCAGGGCGGCATCGAGGACACCCAGATCGCTTTCATTGCCCGGGATGTGCCGGCGCTCGGCTATTCGATCTACGAGGTGGTTCCGCAGAAGCTCCCGCCGCCCAAAGGCGAAATCGGCGCCGAAGCGTCCGCCTCTGCGTTGCGGCGTTCGGGCTCAACTTGGCACGAAGATGTGGGATCGATCGAAAACCAATATTACCGCGCCACGTTTGACCTTTGGACGGGCGCGATGACAAAGTTGCAAGTGAAATCGAAATCGGGCGATTGGGAAGCCCTGGGCAGCCAGCCCGCAAACGTCGTCGCCGAAGAGCAGGACGGCGGAGACTTCTGGGAGCTTTATGGGACGCTCAACGGCGCACGGCTTACCGCCATGACACGAAAGAGCGGCTTGCCCATTCTGGACCGGTCGCATCTGAGCGATGAGTGGGTGGGCGGCAACGGAACCGTTCAAAGCGGGCCGGTATTTTCAGAATTCCACATCTCCCACCCGTTCGGCTCAGGCAGCTTTTCAACCACGGTCCGGCTTTATCAGGGCGTCCGGCGCGTCGATATCGAAACTCAACTCGTCAATAACGATAAGCTGGTGCGTTACCGCGTGCTGTTTCCAACTTCTATCAAGACGGGCGAGCGAGTGGACGCCATACCTTTCGGCAGCGTCGAGCGTCCTGTGAACCAGGAATTCCCCGCCCAGGACTGGATCGACTGGAGCAATGGCACGCGGGGCGTGGCCCTTCTCAATCGCGGCCTGCCTGGGAACAACGTTGCCGACGGCACGCTGCTGCTTTCCCTGATGCGCTCGGCCACAATCTCGGCGTATCCGTTTATCGGAGGCTATGAGCCGGGCGCTTCTTCCGACTTGGGCTTGGAGCTGGGAGTGAAGCGCACGTTCAACTATGCTCTTGTGCCTCATACGGGGGATTGGCGGGCGGCGCGCGTCTATCGCGCAGGCATCGAATTTAATAATCCGTTGCTGGTCCGCGTCGTGGCTTCGCACCCAGGACGTCTGCCAAAGCGCTGGGGCGCGGTTGAAATCTCGCCGGCGAACGTGGTGATGACCGCCTTCAGGCCCAGCCGGGATGGAAGCGTGGCGATTCGGGTGTATGAGGCGAGCGGGCAAAAAACGGAGAGGGCGGAGATCAAATTTCATCCGGCAGTTGCTGAAGCGGAGGAGGCAAACCTCCTGGAAGATGCGCTCCACAAAGCCTCGATACAAGATCACACGCTGATCTTTGATCTCAAGCCCTATGAGATTAAGACGTTCAGGATCACCCGGGGCGGCCCAGCAAAATGAGACACGACATCATCATGCCCGACCTGGGGCAGACGGCGGCCGAGGGCAAAATCGTGCGCTGGCTGAAGAAGCCGGGCGATCCGGTGGCGAAAGGCGACATGCTGCTCGAGGTTGAAACCGACAAGGTGACGATGGAGGTGGAATCCTACCGCAAGGGATATCTACGCGCGGTCCTGATCGAAGAGGGCCAGATGGCGGGCGCGATGTCGCCCATCGCGGTGCTGACCGATGAACCGGAGGAAGCCTACGAAGGTTTACCGGCTGGCGATGCCAGCGTATCCGCCCCGCCGCATTCGGGCCAAGGGGCAACCCCAAGCTTGCCAAAATCCACAACGGCGACGGCTTCTCTCACTACTTCGGAACGCACGGCGGCCACGCCTGCGGCGAAGGCGCGCGCCCGCGAATTCGGAATCGACTTGCGCCAACTTGCGGGAACAGGGCCGGACGGCTTGATCACCCGCGGCGATATTGAGCGCGCTCAGGAAAGGCCCCGGGCACTCCAAGCAGCTTCTCCGATGGCGGCCCTCACAGCGCGGAGCGCGGCGGAGATTCCTCACTTCTACGTCACGCTGGATGTAGAGGTTTCCCGATTGCTCGCGTGGCGGGAGCAGTGGAACGCGGCTCACCCCGATCTGCGCGCTTCGGTGAATGACGTCTTCGTGCGGACGGCCATGATGGCGCTGCGCGATGTGCCGAAGCTGAATGTCCATTATCGGAACGGCCAGATCGAAGCGCGAGCGGCGGGCGGCGCGCTCCTGGTGGTAGCGGTCGAATCGGGGCTGACGCTCGTTCCAGTCACCGGCGCAGCGTCGTCATGCTGGGAAGATTACTTAAGCGGCATGCGGAAAACGTTGGAAGGCGTCCGGCAGCGCGGCATTGTGAAATCAGCCGGTGAAGCGCCGGCGCTGGCTATCTCGAACCTCGGGATGTTTGGCGTGAAGCAGTTTACCGCCATCATTCCGCCCGATTCGTCGGCAGCGCTGGCCATCGGCGCGATCCGCGAAGAAGTGATCGTCAAGGACCAGCAGATGCGAATCGGGACGATTTGCAGCCTGACGCTCAGCTCCGATCATCGCGCCATTGACGGCGTCACCGCGGCAAAATTCCTGGAAAGAGTCCAAGCGCACCTGAATTCACTATGAGCGAAACCAAACTAACCAAAGGCCAGAAATTCGAGATGTACCGCCGCATGCAGCTTTGCCGCATGTTTGAGGAGCGCGTTTATTATCTGTTCCTCGAAGGCCGCCTGCCCGGGACCATCCACCAGTCGCAAGGGCAGGAGGCGACGGCCGTGGGCGTGTGCTCAGCCCTTGTCGCGGGCGATATGATCACCAGCACGCACCGCCCGCACTCGCATGCCGTGGCGCGGGGTGTTTCCATAAAAGGCCTGATGGGTGAGCTTTTTGCCAAAGAGACGGGCTGCTGCCGGGGCAAGGGCGGCTCGATGCACGTCGGC
>DASUKV010000448.1:0-4322 GCA_036278555.1 Terriglobia bacterium | reverse complement strand
GAGAAGAGGCTCAGGTCCACGCCATTTGGAATCACGCACGCGGACTGCAGGCGGAGCTTGGATTTCATTTGCGGACTTTTGACGATCACAGCGGAAACCAGCCGCGCAAGGACAAAGCTCGACGCCTGCAAGAAGAGTCCGTAAAGTGAGATGCAGCCGTTGCGCTGAAACCGCCCCAGGACGTCATCGCCCATAAACGAAACCACGACGGGCGCGCGATGCTGAAACCGCGCGACCCACCCGGAAAGTCCAAAGTGCGCATGAACCAAGTCAGAGCGGTTCTCGCGGAGACGCCTTCGCAGCTCGCGCACGCCGCGAAAATAGTTCCAACGCGATTCGCGCCCCTGGATGAAGAGAACGTCGTATTCCACTCCCAAGGGCCGCAAGGATTCCATCTGCGCTTGAACAAAGCTCCCGTAGCCCGGATCGGAAGGGTTCGGCCAGAGGTTGGTGACGACTAAGATGCGATAACCCGCCATACACGGCCCTTATCCCGCTTTCCGCAGAATCAGCGCCCAGGATCCCGCAAGACCATGACGCGCAAGCCACACGCGCGCACCCATCCCCCGGAAGCGCAAAAGTCCGAACGCGCCATAGGACAAGAGAGGAACTTCGGCGACTCGCGTCAGCTCAGGGTGAGACAGGGCTTTCGTCCATTGCTTTCTTCCCCAGGAAACATACTCCGTCCAATGCGAAGAAAACGTACCGTGAATTTCAGGATAAAAATAGCGGTGGAGAACGCGGCGGATTCCGGGGCGGGAAAAGCGTATTGAAGCATCCTCCGCCGATTCTTGTTGCGCCCCGGAATGCCGCAACGCGGACCATTTTCCCAGAACGTGCAAAGGATATGCCACCGGATTCAGTAGCACGCTGCTAGCTTTCCACGTCCGGCCCGGAAGGGCGTGCGCCATGTATCCCCCCGGACGCAAGACCCGTACCGCCTCCTCGATTGTCCTCGGGCGCGAGGCGACGTGCTCCAGAACGCAGCAGGAAAACACCAGATCGAAGAACTCATCAGGAAAGGGCAGCGCTTCGGCGGCGGAGCAGGCGAAGCCCGGCGCGGATTCCGGGCGCCGCTCAGGATCGATTGCAAACGCGCGGTCGAAGCGCTTCCGCAGCAGGCCCAATTGGAATCCTTCGCCGCACCCGAGTTCGAGCACTGTAGCAGACTTCCCGAGGGGAACGTGGCGCATCATCATGTCGAGTTCGACGCGCCGGATTTCGCGCCCCCAGCGCTCCCAAAGAGCGCCTTCGATCTGATGGTTCTCAAACACAGGATGGGCGCTCCTTCAGGCTGAGTTGTAGCGGCGGCGCCGCAATCACATCAAGCTGCCATTCTGGGCAGCGAAGCGGTCCTGAGCGTAGCGAAGGAAGAATCTCTGTATTCAAAAGGGCAAAATACGGGGATTCTTCCGCTTCGCTCAGCGTCAGAATGACATAGTGCCAAAATGTTTGCCAAGATAGGAAGAATATACGACCTTGCAGTACAAAGGGCCGGCCCGCTGCTTTTGTACTACGCTGAGAGCAAATCCTCATATTCCGCCACGATTTTCCCGGCTTCAAAAGGATCGACGGCTTGCTTCGCTTCTTCGGCGCTCAGCCGGGCGCTCTTCGCGGAATCACAGGCGGAAATCATCGCTTCGGCAAGAAGAGGCGCGTTCAGCGCAGGCAGCAAGCGGCTCTTCGTGCATCTCACAAAGGCTTCCCGAACGCCTCCGGGGCAGTCAACCGCAATCACCGGCGTACCCAGGGCCAGGGATTCGAGGACCGCGAGAGGCAAACCCTCTGCTCGCGAGGAAAACACGCTCGCATTGGCGAATTTGACATAGGAATAGGGATTCTTCTGAAATCCGAGGAAGTGCACCGCTTCGGAGAGACCCAGCCAGTGCGCCTGCGCGCGGAGCGCAGTTTCAAGAGGGCCCTCGCCAAGAATCGTGAGGCTGGCGGAGGGAATGCTCTTCGAGACAAGCGCCATCGCGTCCAGCAGAACATCCATCCCTTTTTGTTTCGACAGGCGCCCTACCGTCACGAAATGCGGCCCTGGACTTCGATAGGGGTTCCCATTGTCATCGGCGATCCCCCGGATGCGATCAGATTCCACAGGATTATAAATGCGTAACAGTTTATCTCGCGCAATCCCAAAGTGTTCAGCCAGATCGTGAACGACGAAGTCCGCTACGCAGATCACACGGTCCGCGCGCTGGTAGGAACGCCGGTAGGCCCAGCTCCAAAACCGGGCATGGCGGTGCTCCTGGGCGAGATGCGCCGTAACGGCAATATCCTCGCGGAGCAGGATTCTGATGCCGGCCGGAAAGAAAGGCGCCGCGAAAGCTACGGCCATATTCAGCTCGCTGAGGCTCGAGACGATCGCGCGCGGACGCAATCCGCGCACCAGCCGGATGATGCCAGGCGCGGCGTAGCGAACCCTTCGCACCTTCAAGTTGTGAACCGGCAGGTCCGGCGGCAGCTCCGAAGAATAAGGCCCTGCAAAATCGAGCAAGGCCAGATGAGGCTCAAAACGCTCCCGGCTAAGGTGGCGGAGAAGAATGACGACGGCCCGCTCGGCCCCGCCGCCGGCGAGTGAAGGCAGCATAAACAAAACTCTTGTGCGGTTCAAGGTCTAGGCCTCGCCGCCTGCGTCATTTTTGCTTTTGAAGTGCGGTTTCTTCATGGTCCAGACCACGGGCGAGATCAATACAAACAAAATCGCCATCAGGCGAAACGTATCGAGATAGCTCAATACGGAAGCTTGCTGATGGACCATCGCATAGAGCGCGCCGAGCGCCTTATGGCCGGCGGTCGAGAGGTCAAAACCGCCCAAGTGGAAATACTCCTGCAGGGCTCCAAGCAAACTCCTCACCCGGGGGTTCGCAGGGTTCAGATGCGCGACCAGCCGCGATTGGTGAACCTGGTCGCGGCGGGCCAGGAGCGTGGCGGCGATGGAGATGCCGAAGCTGGCTCCGAGGTTGCGCGTCAGCCCGGTGATGCTGGTGGCGTATCCCATCTCTTCGTTCGGAATCGGATCGACAGTGATCGTAGCAAACGGCACGAACACAAAGGCCAAGCCGGCCCCCATCAGCATCTGGGGCCACAAAAAATTCCACGGTCCCGCATTGAGATCGAGAAAGGAGAACCAAAGCACGCCCACCGCAGAAACCAGGATACCGCCAAAGAGGAGCGCACGCATGTCCCAGCGGCGGCCAATCAAAATACCGGCGAGGGGCATCAAAATCATGGTGGCGATGCCGCGCGGGCTATTCCAGATGCCGGCGGTAATCGCTGGAAAATTCAGCACCTCCTGCATGAAGAGCGGAAGCAGCAGAACGCTGCCATAGAGCACAAAGAACAAAACCACGGAGAGGCCCACGCCCGCGGCAAAGGTGCGGTATTTTAAGAGGCGGAGATGGACCATGGGATTGCGGGTATAGAGTTCCCAGACGATGAAGCCTATGATGCCGGCTAGGGCGATCACCGCCAGTGCGACGATGAAATAGGAGCTGAACCAGTCGGACTCCTGCCCTTTATCTAAAAACACCTGCAGCGCGGCGATCCCCGTTACGAGCATTCCCAGGCCCCAATAGTCGATGGGATTTTTAGTGCGGCGGAGGTACGGCGGATCGAAGACAAAAAGCTGCACCAGAATAAATCCCAGAATGCTGACAGGAATATTGATAAAGAATACCCAGCGCCAGGAATAGTCTGTCGTCAGCCACCCCCCCAGCACGGGCGCCATGATGGGCGCCACGACGATTCCAACCCCCCACATCGCCATGGCATGGCCCCGCTCTTCGCGGGGGAATGTCTCGAGCAGAATGGCGCGCGTGGTAGGTTGCAGCGTGCCGCCGAAGGCTCCCTGCAGCACGCGAAAGATGATCAACAGAGTCAGATTGGGCGCCAATCCGCAAAGGACGCTTGCCGTGGTAAAGCCCGCGATCGCCGTCAAGAGCAGCCGCTTGCGCCCGAAGCGGCTTGCCAGCCATCCGGTGAGCGGCAAGACCACGGCGTTTGAAACCAGGTAAGACGTCAAGACCCACGTGGATTCATCGATCGTCGCGGAAAGATTTCCCGCGATATAAGGCAGGCTGACGTTCACCGCAGACGTATCAACCAACTCCATGACGGCGCTCGCCATGACGGCAATCGCCACCAGCCATTTGGCCATGCCGTAGCTTTGGGATGTGGATGAAAGTTCAGCCATTAGAAAGCGTCACGGAGGAAGTTGCGGGAACTAAGGAAATCGTCCGGCTCCTGGCAGGGCCTGCCGAAACCCGCGCATACTCCGAATCTTTAATTTAAACTGGTTTTCCAAAAAATAGGTGTGT
>DASUKV010000447.1:0-14053 GCA_036278555.1 Terriglobia bacterium | reverse complement strand
CTGGATTCTACTCCAGGGTCCATCACCGCTCCTCGGCGTAGTCGTAGACAGGCGTTTCGATAGTCCGGCTCGGGTTCTCGTGGCCCCGAATCACTCTCTGCAATCGTTCGACGGTAGCGGGCGAGAAGAACTGCTCACCGGTTTCTTCATTCACACGCGCTGGAACGTTGTGTACGATGTAGACCTTTCCCTCATATTCCAATGTGTATGTCACCCGGCGCTCAACTAATTGCTCATCTCGCGAGTTCATAACGTTCTCCGTACCTTGAAATCGATCCAGCGTGCCGGGTCAGGCTCGTAAAGCGTAATGACTTTAATCAGTGGCCGGGAGGGGTAGCTGCATTGGACATGCACGGGCCTTCCCGCCGTCATGCCGAAGATCAAGCAACTTGGGCCATACTTGTCGTCCGGATAGTCTTCAATCACTTCACCGTGGGCGAAGACCTCTCGCACATCACGGACACTGATTCGGCGGACAATGGTTTGGTCCACCGCATGTTTTGAGAACTCATATTCACCGGCCTCAATTTTCTGCCGTATCTCGTCGAGAAGCGCCATGTGTGCCTTACTATCAATGGAGCCGTCCTGAAACCAGGAGATGAGCGTGTCCGATCAGCCACGGCCTCACTAACTCGCCCGTCCGTCATTCATTCGCAACAGAAGCCCGCTGCGCAGAGGTGAGGTCTTACGCCTTCACGCTTTGTGCGAAGGCCGGCGGAGGAGCAGGAAATAGAGGAGCGTGCCCGTTCCCAGAACGATCGCCGCCGCGGGGAACGCCCAGCTTTCGTCGTATTGCGCCCAGGGCAGCCCGGCGGCAATGCCCCAATACTGCACGATAATGTATGTCCAGACGATATAGACGCCGGTCGCAAAGATCAGTACCACGAGCGAGGTGTTGATGATGCGATTGCGATGCCGGCGCACCTGGTCCAGGGTGCAGATGCCCTGCTTGCGGAAGTAAAACCAGAGGGCCAGGGCCAGCAGGATGAGCGCTCCGATGCGGAAGTACCAGGCGTAGTTTCCGTACAGATTATTTCCCAGGCTGGTCGCGGCGGAGAGGGTGGCGAGACCGAGCAGGACCAGCACAATGGGCGTGACACAGCACAGGCCGGCGATGAGGCCGGCAAAGACGGAAATCAGGAAAAATCCTTTTTTGCCCCCCGCCGGTTTTTTCGCTTCCTGCTTGATAACGGGCTGGGCTTCTGCGCTCTCCATGGCGAACCTCCTGTGCCCTGTTGGATGCAATTTCGAGAAAGAAGATACTTCCGATACTGCCGCGAAAATAGCTCCCCTCCTCGGCCGAGGAGGGGGTTAGGGGGTGATGGGTGAGTTTTCGAGAAGCGCCACCACCCGTACCCCTCCTTAACAAGGAGGGGAAAACCCGGAACCATTCTCATGCAATGTGGCGAGCCAGAGGCTCATGACGTCTACGCTGATGAAATCACGATTTGGGGAGCGGCTGGCGGTCCTTCGTGGGGAGACTGGTTTTGAGCGTTTCCAAGTCCCGCTTCAGCTTTGATTGCCGCCGGGCGATGCTCCAGGCGTACAGCATAAAGACGATCCACACCAGGCTGTAAGCCAGAAACAGGAATTTGTTGTTCGCATCCGTCATACTGAATTACCCTTTCCGTCGCACCCAAAGCCCTCACCCACCACTCCGTGGTTCCCCCTCTCCCCAAGGGCGAGGGTAGCTATCTTATTCCCCTTCCTGCCCTCTCCCCCTGGGAGAGGGTGGCCTGAGGCCAGGTGAGGGGAGAGGCTGGAGCTTTGCTGCTGTCCATCTGATGGCGATAACTTACCTCAAACAGTGCTAGAATTCTTGCCCCTCGTCCGTGGCCCACTCCCGCCGGAGTTGGCTCACCTCGCGGCGCGACTCCGCCAGCGCGATCCGCTGGCGAACCAAAAACGCAAACAGGCACAGGAAGGCGCCCCAGCTCACCAAAAGCGTTGCCAGCATGGAAGGCGCCAGCCCGGAATTCGGTCCGCCCATCACCACGGGCTGGGGATGCTGCGTCCTCCACCAGCGGATCGCCATGTAATCAATGGGGACATCCACAAAACCGATAATTCCCACTACGGCGCTCAGCAAGGCGGCCCGGCTGGGATTGACAAACAAGGTCCTCAGCAGCAGATAGGCCACAAAAAGCAGCCACAGGATGAACGTCAGCGTCAGCCGCGGGTCCCAGGTCCACCAGATTCCCCAGATTGGCTTCGCCCACAGCGGGCCCGTGATCAGTACACAGCTGCAGAAAATAAATCCCACCTCTCCGGAAGCGTAAGCCAGGTCGTCGGCGAACTGCGAGCGCTTCCAGATGTACCACACGCCGCCCAGGAAAATCAGGAAGTAGGCCACCATGGCCGTCCAGGCGGAGGGTACATGAATGTACATGATGCGATAGACGTTCCCCTGGTTCACGTCCGTCGGCACATAAATAAAAATCATGTAGAGGGCCACCACGATCCAAACCAAGGTCAGGATGCCGTGCGCGGTGAGAGACGCGTTTTTTCTCATAGCAGATTATTCTTCCAGCACATATTCAAAAAGCAGGAACGACAACACAATAAATATAATGCTAAAAGCGATCAACAGCTTCACCCAGCTCGCAAACTGCGCGGGAGGCTCTCCTTTCAAAATGCTGGTGGTCGCTTCAATGGCCCCAATGAACAGCGGAATAATCACCGGAAACTGCAGTATCGGGAGCATCACTTCGCGCATGCGGGTATTTGCCGCCACGGCGGCAAAGATCACCCCCACCGCCACGTACCCCAGTGTCCCAAAGAAGACAACGCAGAAAAACCAGTCGAAGGCCGCAAGGAACGAAAAGTTATACCAAAGCGAGGCGGCAAACACGATCACCACCTCGGCGATGGCCAGAAAAAGAAAGTTCGCCAGCATCTTGGCGAGGTAGATCAATCCTGGATCGATCGGCGCCAGACGCAGGCCTTCGAGACATGCGTTTTCCCTTTCCGCCGCGAAGGAGCGGTTAAAACCCAGAATTCCGGCAAAGGCAAAAGCAATCCAAATTACACCTGGCAAAAGCCGCAAGGACTCTTCGCCAGCCGGCTGAAACGCGAAATCAAATAAGAATACGACCAGCAGGCCAAACACGCAGATGGAGGCAAGCGTTTCACGCTGGCGCCATTCAACGCGCAGGTCCTTTAGAAATAACGTGCCGATAATGCGAAGGCTTCGCATGCTGGCGTTACACCGGATTGCAAGGGCGGCCGGACTATGTTGTAGCGGCGATGTCCTCATCGCCGATATTAAAAATCGAAGAACCGGCGGCGGAGACGCCGCCACTACAGCCGTTTTCAAGGTCGCATGAGTTCTTCGGGAGCAGCCAACGGCGCTACCGGCTGCACGGCGGGAGGCGCGCCGGCGACGGCGCCATCATACCGCACGCGGCCTCGCTCGAGCGTCACCAGCCTGTGCGCCAGGGCCGCTCCCTGCGCGAAACTGTGGGTGGAAAAGAAAATGGCCTTGCCCTGCTCGGGCAACTGCCGGAGGAGAGTTTCCAGTCCCGCCGTCGATTCCGCATCCAGGCCCGTAAACGGCTCATCCAGAAGCAGAAAGTCGGGGTCGTGTAGCAAGGCGCGCGCGAGCGTCACTCGCTGCTGCAAGCCGCGCGAAAGATTGCGCACCAACTGCCCGGCGCGTCCGCTGAGGGCAAACAATTCGAGAGCCGCGCCGATTTTTCTTTCAAGCTCGCCCAGCCCGAAGAGCTTCCCGGCCAGGGCAAGATTCTCGCGGACAGTGAGGTCGTTATAGAGGAACGTGGCGTGGGAAACAAAGCCGATCCTCGCCTTGCACGCCGCGGGATGGCGGTCCACTCGCAATCCCCCCAGCAGGACTTCGCCCTCACTCGGCCGCGCCAGCGAGGCCAGAATCCTCAGCAGAGTCGTCTTACCCGCACCGTTGGGGCCGTAGATCAGGATGGACTCGCCCTGGGTAATGCGAAGCGTTACTTCTTTGAGAGCCGGAAAGTCTCCGAAATATTTTGATACGCCGCGGACTTCGAGGTCAGACCGAGCGGGGGTTGTGTCGGGTGGCATAGGAATCGAGGAACGCTGGCGGACTTTTCTTAAGCATCACCACGAGTTTCGCCTTCAGGTCCAGACGCTCCCGCCAGTACTTCTTCTCCGGAACCTTCCCGGCCTCGAAAAGTTCATCAAGATTGGTCAGGGAATCCAGAAGTGTTTCGAGCTTCGCTTCCATTTCTTTCTGCGCAGCGCTGCCCGGCCGGATGGCGCCCTTTCGCGACCATTCTTTTGAGACGCGAACACCCATCGCCCAGAGCAGCACCAGAAGGAAGCATCCCATCAAGGGAATTCCGAGGCGCGTCATCGAATTCGGAAGCTCCTTAACCTGCTGGTCCTCGTTGCTTGCGGATTCCGTCCCGCCCGGAATCTCACCCTCAAGGCTCGCCTGGAGTGTGGTTCCAGGCTTCAAATTCTCAGCCGTGAGTTTCTCTCCGCCGGTGCTCGAATCGGTTCCCGCGGGCTGGAAGACGGGAGATTTGACGGCCAGGCTCGCGGGGACCACGTAAAGTTCAAGTTGATCGATGGGGTAGGGAACGCTATCCGCAAACGTGAACCCCGTGGAGGTATAGTCAGCCTGGTATTCCACCATCACCACCGTAAGGCCCGGCTTGAGGGGGTATTGAATAAAGTACTGGCCAGGCTTCGCTCCCGGCTGCGCGTCTTGCGGCAAGGGCATGTTCAACTCGCCCGCGACCGCCACCGAGGGCTGCCCCACACCTTGAGCGAGATTAAAGTGAAAGGTCCCGTTGGGATTCACATAAGAAACGGCAGGATGGGTGGTGTTTCGCAGCGCAAACAATTCCTCCACCCGGACCTTATCGCCCTTGGCCCGGATCAGAAAGCGCGCCTGCGAGACGTGGACTGGAGGAGCCGCAGTGGTCGAGTCATAAATCTTGAAATCCGCTCTGGCAGACGCCTTCGCCCCCAGGCGCACAGGATGATGATAGTTCACATCGCCGTGTACCGCCTGCAGCAGATAGAACGAGTTGGGCTTGATCTCGTCTCCCGAAAACGCAAAGCGGCCCGCTGCGTCCGCGTGCATCGTCGCGACCTGATGAATGCCCCCTTTGCCGGGCGTCAGAAGTTGCACCGCCTGGCCAGCAGCCGGGCGGTTGGTGGTGCCGTTCATAATGCGGCCTTCGATCTGCCCTCTGGCCGCGAGCGGCAGAGTCAATGTCAAGGCCGCCAGCGCCATGATCTCCGCCAGGCGTTTTGCTTTAAAGAATGAGGCTCTCAACTTCAGTCCTGAAACATCGCTGCGCGCCATGCGCCGTCACCTCTCGCCGGCCGGCGCCTTCGAGATGGGCGATCCGCAATTGCCGCAGAATTTTACCGGAATGGGATTGTTAAACCCGCACGTTTTGCATTCGTAAGTTTCCACGATCTGGCTTTTGAACCTTGCCCGCCGCGCCGCGACTTCTTTCTCAATAAAGCGATCTTCGGCAGTTCCCCGGTCGAGATCCTGGGATGCCACCATCAACCTTGCCGCTTCGGCTTTGTAACTGTCGCGGAGAGATTCGTAGTCCTTTTGCGCGATCTTGTTGGCCTGGTACTCGAATTCGAGGTCCTGAAGGTTTTCATAAACCACGATTCGCCGCCGTTTCAGGTCCGACGCCGGGGTCACGTCTACCGGCAAAGTCGCCTTCTCCTCATCCTCCGGAGAAAGCATCGGATAGATCATGAAGATGGCCAAGCCAATCGCAACAACGAAAATGGAAGCAAGAAGCATAAGCGTTAATTGAAGGAGATCATCAAATGGAAATACGTGCTGTAGCGGCGGCGAGGACGCCGCCGCTACAGCTATTTTGACGGCAGCAAATGAGTCAATGACTCAATGTATCAATCTTGTGCATTTCTTCTTCCACAGCCGCCATGATTTTTGGATCGACCGGCGCCGACGCGGCCTGCGAAGAGTCGAGAGGCTTTCGCCGGAAGCGGCGAACAATAAAGATCACCAGGATCAGCCCAACGATCAGTCCCACTCCTGGGAGAACCCAAACCGTGAGGTCAAAACCTTTTGCAGGCGGCGAGGCCAAAATCTTCACGCCATAACGCTGGGAGAGGTCCTGGAGGATCGCTGGATCGCTTTTCCCCTGTTGGATGTCCTTTACGATCAGGGCCTCAACCTGGGCACGGTTTGCGCATTCGGAGGGAAGATGAGGACAGCGACTAAGAGTCGTAACGCATCCGCACAGACAATAAACCTGGCTGCTAACCTGCTCGAGCGTGGGTTTCGCCTTCGCCTGCGCCAGAAGGCTTGTGGCCGCCATCGCAAGGAAGCTCAAGACCAGAATGCTGAAGCAGAATTTAGAACGCATTCCGCTCTTCCAGCGCCTCCACCTGCGCTTGCCGAATCTGGGCCATTTCGCGCTCCACCCGGCTTGGTATCAGCGCGATCAGCGTGCCCAGAACCATGATGATGCCGCCAATCCACACCCATACCACTAGCGGATTCACAAAAACTTCGATCACGGCCTTGCCGGTCCCTTGATCCTGGCCGGCGAGAACGACGTAAAGATCCTGCGCGAACGTTCTCTTGATGGCAACATGGCTGATCGGTTGTTGGCTGGCTTTGTAAAACCGGCGCTGCGGCCGCACCGTCGCATAAGCCTTGCCATCTTTCAGCACTGTCAACACGGCGTCCTGGTACGTATAGTTGGGGGTATCGCCCGCATTCAAGCTGTCAACACGCAGCAGATAGTTACCCGCACGCATCACATCGCCATCCTGCATCAGAGTCTTGGCGTGCGTCTTAAAGGCCAGACCTGCCAAGCCCACAAAAATCAGGACGATGCCAAGATGAACGATGTACCCGCCGTAGCGGCGCGTGTTGCGGGCCGACAGATTATAAAGCGCCACGAAGAACGTTTCATGCGTGCTCTTCTGCCGGGTTCTCGCGCCCTTATAAAACTCGCCCAGCACTGAGGCGGCGACAAAAGCGCCCAGGAAGAGGCTCATCCAGGAATAAAGATTCCGCACTCCAACGAGGAACAGGATCACGCCCAAGGCGGCTGCGATAACGACCGGAACGGTGAAATTGCGCTTCAGGCTCTCAAACGAAGTCTTCCGCCAGGCGAGCAGCGGGCCGGCTCCGGTCAGGAAGAGGAGCATCAGGCCCATCGGGATCGCCACTTTATCAAAGAACGGTGGCCCTACGGTCACCGTTCGTCCTTCGACAGTCTTAGAAATGATCGGGAAGATGGTTCCCCAAAGCACCGCGAAAACTAGCGCCAGCAAAATCCAGTTGTTGAACAGGAACCCGCTCTCGCGTGAAACCACGGAATCCAGCTTGTTCTCGCTCTTCAAGAAGTCGAGGCGCAGGAAAAGCAGAGTGACGGAAACGGCCACAATGAGACCCAAAAACACGATGAAATAAGGGCCGATATCCGACTGGGCGAACGCATGAACCGATTGAATAATCCCGCTGCGGGTCAGAAAAGTTCCGAAGATGCTGAGCCAGAAGGTGACGATCACTAAGACCACGTTCCAGATCTTCAGCATGCCTCGTTTTTCCTGGACCATCACCGAATGCAGGAAAGCCGTACCCGCCAGCCAGGGAAGCAAGGACGCGTTTTCAACCGGGTCCCACCCCCAATAGCCGCCCCAACCGAGCACGTTGTACGCCCAGTGGCCTCCAAGGATGATGCCGGCGCCCAGGAACAACCACGGAACCATCGTCCAACGCCGCGTCACGCGAATCCAGTTATCGCCCAGTTGCTTCGTCACCAGCGCCGCCATGCCAAAGGCGAATGGAATGGCCATGCCGACGTACCCCAAATAAAGCATGATGGGGTGAATCAGCATCGAGGGATATTGCAGAGCGGGATTCAAGCCGTTGCCGTCAGGCGGGGCGAAGGCAATCAGACTGCCCCCTGACGCAAGCGAAAGTCCCTGGAAAGGGTTCGCAACGAAGAACGTGATCGACGAAAAGAAAACGCCCACGCCCATTGCGAAGGCGATCACGTAAGGCATCAACTGGCGGTTTTTCTTCCGGTTCAGGAGGACGACCAGACCCGTGTAAATGGAGAGCAGCCAGGTCCAGAAAAGGAGCGATCCTTCCTGGCCTCCCCAGAGCACGGCAAATTTGTAGTGAAGGGGAAGGTCGCGGTTCGAGTGGGTGGCGACGTAGGCGTTGTGGAAATTGTTGGTGAAGATCAGGAACTCAAGCGCGATCACGGCGAGCGTGATCATCACGAAGAAGCCCAGGGTGGCGCGTTCGGCGCTGCGGGTGATCTTCAGACTGCGCAACTTGCCGCCCACCACGCCCGCAACCACGGCGTAGACCGCAAAGGCCATCGCCGCGATAAGCCCCACACTCCCGAACTGATTCATGATTTTTCCTGTGTCCCGTTAGGTTTTACTGCTGCGGAGAGGCACAAAGCGAGGCCCTGCGCCTGAAAATGATCCTGAAAATTCTCCCGAGACGCTCTCTCGCCCGTTACCGACGGGCTGCGAGCGCCTTCCCCATCTCGTTCACGGTTGCCATATTTTTCGGCTTCGGCCCAGGCGGCGCCGCCTGGTACTTTGACGCGCACTTCGCTTGAATCTGCTGGGCTTGAAAGGTGCCGTCGCTCATATAGCTGCCCTCGACAATCGCCTTGGCTCCATCCTTAAACGTGTCCGGAAGCGTATTCGTGCCCACGTAGACCACGGGAATCGATTCGGCATCTTGGGAGAGACGGAATGACAACTCCGTGCCGTGCCGCGTAATCGACCCTTGCTCAACCATACCGCCCACGCGAACGTGCTGCCGCGCCGCCTTGCCGCTCACTAGCTCGCTAACGGTCACATAGTAAGTCTTGCTCTGCTGGAACCCTGAAAACGCTTCCCACAGCGCCACCGTCAGAATAACGGCGATGCCGACGCCGAACTTCCAGCGCTTCGACTGCTTTTCCATTTTTTTCGCTTTCGGGAGAGAGGTTTCCCTTAAATCCGAATTGTGCACCCTCTGCGCCGCAGAGTCAATGCGATTCATCAGAAAAGAGCTTGTAGCGCCGGCATCCATTTACCATCGCGCGGGGCCTGCAGTCGATGGCCTGCTGGGATGACCGCACAGGGATTGCCCGCGTTTTCAAAGGCTCGCCGGCCACCGCCGTGAGGCGTGGAGCACGGCGAGCACTTGGATTTCGTCCCGCTGAATGCGGTAAACAACGATGTAGGGTGTGGTCGCCAGCACGAGTTCGCGTGTTCCTGAGACTCTTCCGGTACGGCCGGCCTGGGGATAATCGGTGAGCCGTTCGACGCTGGCGAGAATGCCGCGGATCAGACTCCAAGCCGCAGCCTCGTTGCGCTCGCTGACGAAGGCGAAGATCGACTCAAGCGCGTGCTGTGCCTCGGCCGTCCAGCGAATCGTCATCGTTCTTTGAACTTGCGATCCCAGTAGGCAACAACCTCTTCATGGGGGACGGCTTGGCCGGCATCAGCCTCACGGATTCCTTTACGAATCTGCTCAATCTGCCATTCCTGAATTTCCAGGTAGACGCTGACCGCCTCATTCAATAAATGAGTGCGGTCCCGATCTTGCCGCTGGGCCAGTTTATCGAGCGCCTTGACCTGCTTTCGATTCATCCGAAAACTTATCGTCTGCATAGACATAATACAGAATATTATAGCAGATGATGGCCTCAAAGCCGTGAAACTGCCGAGCTGGCTACTCCCGCCGGCCGGGAGTTATCTGGGCTCCCGTCAACTCGTCAAGCGCTTCTTTTCTGGGGCATAAACAGCTAACGTGGTGCAGAATCAAGATATTGCGCATCGCGAAGAGGTGAAGAATGCAAAGAGAGAGCCGAATTCCTGGTCCCGCGTTTTTGTTTGACCTCGACGGCACGCTGGTGGATAGCGTCTACCAGCACGTCCTGGCCTGGCGCGAGGCTTTGGAGCGAAGTGGAATTGAGCTGGCCGTGTGGAGGATTCACCGCCGCATTGGAATGAGCGGGGGATTGTTTGTGAACGCCCTTTTGCGCGAGACCGGCCGCCCCATTAATGCGGAGGAGGCTTCGCGGCTTCAAGCCCTCCATGCAGAAGCTTACCAGCGGCGCGTGGATGATGTGCGCCCCTTGCCGGGCGCGCGCGAGCTTCTGGCGCTTTTAGCACGCCTGCGCGTCGCTTACGCCATTGCAACCAGCGGCAGGCTTGAGACGGCCCGGCGGCCGCTTGAGACTCTTGGCATTCCCGAAGGAGTCCCGATCATCACGCGCGATCAGGTGGAATACGCAAAACCCGATCCTGACCTGTTTCTGGCTGCGGCGGAACGCCTGGGCGCTCCAATCGAAAAATCCGTCGTCGTGGGTGACAGCGTGTGGGATATGCTCGCCGCGCGCAGGGCAAGAGCGCTGGGCGTAGGGCTGCTCTCCGGCGGTTACGGCCAGGACGAGCTTGAGCGCGCAGGCGCTTACCGGGTTTACGAAGACCCCAGCGACCTGATGCGCCACCTGGATGAGGTTGGAGTGCGCGCTGTGGAATAACGGAGGACGCCCTGCGGCCCCTCACCCGGCCTTCGGCCACCCTCTCCCGGAGGGAGAGGGCAATTGCCTTTAGTTTTTTACCCTACCCGGCCTCGGTCAGCCTCTCCCACCGGGAGAGGGTAATTATCTCTAATTTTTTGCCCGCTTTTTTACCGTCGCCCTTCGGGAGAGGGTGCCCGAGGTACGAGGGCGGGTGAGGGGAGTTTGGCGAGTGAGCGCATGATACATCGCCGTAATCATAAAAACATCATTAAGAAGCGAGCCTTTTTTCGAGCGCGTTCCGATCCCAATGCGCGAGCGTCGCGCCTGCTTCGTAGGTGCTCTCCAGGAATTCCGTCAGGGCAGCCTCGGGTGAAGGGCTTTGCCGCACCGCTTCGTAAGGCAGCAAAAATTCCGACAACTGGGAACTGTAAAACGCCGCGGCGGGGCGCACGGCGGCCTTCACGAGTCCCTCCGGCGCGGGTGAAGTATAGGAGTAAAATGCCGCGTCAATTTCTCCGCTGCCCGGCCAGAAACCCGCGCTGATGACTTCGTGAGAATAGGCTTCCCGGGTGATTGCGTCCGCGCCCGGCCGCTCCGGCGCGCGCCGCCCGCTGAAGCGGGTCACGGCCATATCGAAGCTACCCCAAAAGAAATGCACGGGGCTGCTTTTGCCGGTGAATCCCGCCCGGAATTGTTTGAACACTTTATCGCAGGAGACAAGAACCCGCCAGAAGCGGTTGGCGTATTCCGGGTCATAGGAATGGTGGACCCGGTCCTGATCGAACGGAATGGGATTGGGGACTTCGACGGGCATCGTCCAGATCTTGAGGTCGATACCCATCGAGCGCAACGCCGCCATCAACTCGAAATAAAAATCGGCGACGGACTGCGGCGCCAGACGAAGCGTCTTCACATCCCCAGCGCTGGTTTGAATCACCAGGCGGTGCTCGATAAAGTCAAACAGGATTTCAAAAACGCCGCCAGAGTAAGGGACCGGAGAAGTGGTCAGTCCGCGCGAGTAAACATAGAGCGGAACCTCCCACCAGTGGTTCCATCTCGGCGCAAGAGCCATCCGGATTTTTCCCACAACCTGCGTCCACAGATGGAGAGTGTCGCACGTGCTCTCCCATTCCTTGAACGGCAGAGCAGGCCAGAAAAAATCGTTCCTTTCGCGGATTCTATCTTCATCCATAAGTGACGCCGAACCTACCCAGGAATCATCATACACTTGTGAATTCTCGACGACCACACAAGAAGAGGTGCGCGGTGAGCGGCAAGGCAACTCCGGTTAATCTGGTGTTTACTGCGCGGTAATAAAGACCTTGTGCTGTGCAAATATTTCTAACGGTCTGGAGTTTTTTCAAGTGGTTACCGCGCGAATGGTGTTTATTTCTCGTTTACTATCACGGAGTTAGTCTTTAGGAAATTGAATTGCTCTTTCTGTTGCTTTCTCCCGCTCACACTCTAATGTTCACGATTGCGAGGTGTTGAAATATGGAAGCTATGGCAGTGATGCGGAAACCTAATTTACGAACTAATCCGGATGATGATTCCCTCGGGGTTTTTCAGCTGCATTTCAATCGCTATCTGAACTACTTCCGGGAGGATTTAGCAGATGACGCGGAGATTGTTGAGGTATCAGTTCAGTTCTTGAGAGAAAATCAGGACGGCCAACTGGCGGAAGTGACCGGGTGGGTGAGAAACGAGGACTTTTCGAATTTTACCAGCGGCGGCCCACCGCTGGCGGGATGAGATCAAGAGGATTCCTCGTCGTCTCAAACTCCTCGGAATGACAGCATTATTGCTTTTCAGCAACCGGTTTAATTGGCTCCTGCCAGATCATCGCAGCTCAATCCCCGGGAAAAAATAGGAAATTTCAAAAACTGCTGTCTGCGGCGCATCGGAGCCGTGGATCGCGTTGCGCTCGATGCTCTCGGCGTAGAGTTTGCGGAGGGTTCCCTCGGCGGCTTGCGCCGGATCCGTCGCGCCCATAAGTTCCCGCAGTCGCAAAATCGCGTTTTCTCCTTGTAGGACCATCACGATGGCGGGCCCTGAACTCATGAAGGCGGTTAAGCTCTCAAAAAATCCCCTGCCCCGATGAACCGCGTAAAAACCTTCCGCTTCTTTTTTGGTCAGATTCACCATGCGGCACGCCACAATCCTGAACAATGTGGATTCGAAGGTCCTTATGATATCGCCTGCATGGCCGGCGCTTACCGCGTCCGGCTTGATGATGGTTAACGTTCGTTCGATTGCCATAGTTCTCCGAGGTAGCGCCGCCGTCCCGGCGGCAGGGATTGGATACTCGCGCAGGTACAATGGGAAAACGGTTCTGGGTTATTCCCCCCCTTGATAAGGAGGGGCAGGGGTGGTTGGTATGGCGCCTTCTCGAAAACCCACCACCCCCTAACCCCCTCCTCAACCGAGGAGGGGAGCTAAGAACGTCGGCGCTACGAACCTGCGGCGCTCTTTCCTAACGCACGCGCCATCGTTTCGCCGATCAGCGCAGGGCTGGGCGCGACGCGAATCCCCGCAGCCTCAAGCGCCGCGATTTTATCCGCCGCCGTTCCTTTGCCGCCAGAAATAATGGCGCCTGCATGGCCCATGCGCCGTCCGGGTGGCGCGGTGCGGCCCGCAATAAAACTAATGACCGGCTTTCGCACATGCGCCTGAATGAACGCGGCGGCTTCCTCTTCTGCCGTTCCGCCGATCTCGCCGATCAGGATGATTCCGTGCGTCTCGGAATCATCCGCCATCAGCCGCAGCACATCAATAAAGTTGGTTCCAACGATAGGATCGCCGCCAATGCCTACGCAGATGGATTGCCCAACACCCAGCGCGGTCAATTGCCCAACCGCCTCATAAGTGAGCGTGCCGCTGCGGGAAATCACGCCCACATGGCCGGGTTTGTGAATCCTGCCGGGCATGATCCCGATCTTGCACTTGCCAGGTGAAATTACTCCGGGGCAGTTGGGACCGATGAGTCGTGTAGCCTTGCCGCTCAGGAACTGCTTGACGCGGATCATATCCATCACCGGAATGCCCTCGGTGATGCAGATCACGAGCGGCAGAGCCGAATCCGCAGCTTCCATGATGGCGTCCGCGGCAAACGGCGGTGGAACAAAAATCACTGACGCGTTCGCGCCGGTTTTTTCTTTGGCTTCGGCAACAGTATTGAATACGGGAATACCATCAACCGACGCGCCGCCCTTGCCCGGCGTTACTCCCGCGACAACTTTAGTGCCGTATTCGACAGCCTGCCGCGTATGAAATGTTCCTTCGCGTCCGGTAATTCCCTGAACCAGAAGGCGCGTGTTTTCGTCAACAAGAACGGACATAATTGGTGATTGGTGATTTTTGATTTGTGATTGCCCGGCGCGTCTTCGCAGTTTCCCGAGATGCCGCGAAGATTCGAACCAACTCGTTTGCCTCTGCCAATAGACTTTCCAGTCTGTCTTTTCTCACAATTCCTGCATCACTCAGCAGTTCCAACCAGAATGCGGTCTCGTCTGCCTCTTCGACCACGATGCCAACTTTCGAGATAAAGTCGGCGCGTGACCTGGCCC
>DASUKV010000446.1:0-2137 GCA_036278555.1 Terriglobia bacterium | reverse complement strand
GCGAGGGGCTGCAGCGTGCATTGCTCGTAGACCATGGACGAAGAGATGTAAACCACGCGGCTGACCCCGGCGGCGGCGCTCAGGCGGAGCACATTGCCTTGTGCGGCGAGATCGTTGGTTAGAATATCCGCCGCCCGGCGGTGGAATCCGATAACACCGGCCAGGGTGGCGGTGGCTTGGATCACGCCCCCAACGCCCTTTAAGAGCGGCCGGATGATTTCAGGGTTCGAACAATCGCCGGCAACAAAGCGATACTCGCGCCGGGCGGTGCGGTATCCCCACTTTTCGCAGGTGTCCACGCCAACAACTTCATCGCCCGCCGCCAGAAGGTGCGGGATGACGGAGGACATCAGGCGGCCTTCGCTGCCACATACAAGGATTTTCAAGTTTGGCCCTCCTGTTCCAGCGCGTAGCACCGATATTCGCCCCTCACCTCCAGCCCCTCTACCCGCTTGCGGGGAGAGGGTGGCGAGCGGAGCGAGCCGGGTGAGGGGGGCACGACTCGCCCGTCTGAAACGGAGCCTCGTTAGAGTTCTTGGCCGGAGGCGCTCCAGTTCGTGCCGCCGGGACGGCAGCGCTACGTCGTGGCGGGTGAGGGGTTCTAACCAACGACCGCACCATTCTCATTACGCGCGCCGCGCTCATGCTTTAAGCATTTCGAGTGCCAAGCTCTTTTTCATGTTCGGGAGCCTACATGGTGAATCTGCGGCTCCAAATTGCCGATATGGCCTAAGGGATGGAACTTGCCCTGCTAGGAATCGTGTGCGTATCCAGGACGGACTCGAGGAGAGAGGTGCATGATTCAACTGACGCGATTGAATAAAAAGCCTTTGGTGGTGAATTCCGATTTAATTGAGTTCATCGAGAATGCGCCTGACACCGTCATCACGCTGATTACCGGCGAGAAGGTGGTGGTGTTGGAGGCGACCGAAGAGATTCTTGAGCGCATTATTGCGTTCCGGCGCCGTCTGCTTCCCACGTCCTTTGCGACGCTGCCGCCCACCATGGCGCTGTCGATCAGAGAACAAAAATCCAGCGAATCTGAATGAGGTGCAGAGGTCTTGGACAAAGCTACTCTCGGCGGGATTGTCGTTGCGTTGCTGGGCATCATCGGTGGAATGACCATTGAAGGCGGAAAGCTCGCCCAAATCCTTCAGCCGACCGCCGCGATGATTGTTTTTGGAGGGACGCTCGGCGCGGTGATGATCGCTTATCCGCTGCCCGTCGTCATGGACAGTTTCAAGCGCCTTCGGCAGGTGTTGTTTGAAACCGGAATTGATCCGGAAGGACTTATTAAGGAAATGCTCGGCTACGCGCAAAAAGCTCGCAAGGAAGGAATCGTCGCCCTGGATAACGAATTAGAAAATATTCAGAATCCGTTCCTTAAGAAATCTCTCATGTTGGCCATCGACGGCACTGAGCCTCAGGAACTCCGCAAGATGATGGAACTCGAAATGGATAATCAGTCGGAGCAGGAAGAAAGGGTGCCGCAAGTTTACGAGGCGGCCGGCGGTTTTGCTCCGACCATTGGGATTATCGGCGCCGTTCTGGGATTGATCCAGGTGATGCAGCACTTGAATGACATTGCGGAAGTCGGACGCGGCATCGCCGTAGCTTTCGTCGCGACGATCTATGGGGTGGCTTCGGCCAACATCTTCTTTCTTCCTGTCGCCGGTAAGCTGAAAATCCGGAACCGCCGGGAGGATATGATCCGCGAAATGATTCTTGAGGGCGTCATTTCAATTTTAGAAGGCCTCAACCCGCGCATGGTTGAAACAAAGCTTCGCGGATTCCTGGCCGAAAGCAAAGAAAAGGAAAAAGCCAAAGAGAAGGCGGAAGAGCTGGAGCACGCTCGATGAGCCGGCGGAAAAAGGCGGAAGGCCATGCGAACCACGAGCGCTGGCTGATTTCTTATGGCGATTTCGTAACCCTGCTCTTCGCGCTTTTCGTGGTGCTGTTTGCGTCTTCGCAGGTTGATCACCGCAAGGTCGGCAAGCTCGCGCAGGCCATCCAGGTGGCGTTCCAGCAACTGGGCATCTTCGAAAGCAGCAATTCGCATATGCCGCTTTCCCAGACGCAGCCGATGCCGTTTTCCGATACTCAGATGGTGGAAAACGAGACGCAGACCGCTTCTCTC
>DASUKV010000445.1:0-3352 GCA_036278555.1 Terriglobia bacterium | reverse complement strand
TCAGGACGGATTACGATCGCAACATCTTCCAGATTTCTGATTTCCATTCGTCACCTTCTTGGGCCGGATTCGGTCCCTATCTCTTCATCGCACACACGCCCGGCTTGCCGTAACGCTCAAAACCATGATAGATTGCGTGTTCTTCATAAACCATTCACTCGGAGAATAAATTCATGAATCCTCATGAAAAAGCGCCTATCGGCAAAACCGGACTCCAGGTTCCGCGAATGGGCATGGGATCGGCGCCGTTAGGCGGCCTCTTCCAGGATGTACCGGAAAGCCGGGCGACGGCAACCGTAAAACGCGCGCTCGATCTCGGCATTAATTTCTTTGATACTGCTCCCCTTTACGGCCACGGGAAAAGCGAAACTTACCTCGGGAAGGCGCTCTCAGACGTCCAACGCTCTTCGTACGTGCTCGCGACTAAAGTCGGTCGCCTGCTGGTGCCTACTGACCCCAGCCAGCTTGAAAAGCGCGAATTTGACAATCCACTTCCGTTTAAGCCTGTTTTCGATTTCAGCTACGACGCCGTGATGCGGTCTTACGAAGAGAGTCTCAAGCGGCTCAACCTCGACCGCATTGATATCCTCCATATTCATGACCCTGATGATTACTACGAGCAGGCCATCAAGGGCGCCTACCCGGCGCTCGCCAAGCTGCGTAGCCAGGGCGCGATTCGCGCGGTCGGGGCCGGGATGAATCAGGCGGAGATGCTGGCGCGGTTCGCTCGTGAAGGCGAGTTTGACTGTTTTCTTCTTGCCGGCCGTTATACGCTGATCGACCACACCGGCCTTAAGGAATTGCTTCCGCTGTGCGTTCAGAAGAACATCAGTATTATCATCGGCGGCCCCTATAACAGCGGCGTGCTCGCCTCCGGAGCCAAGCCGGGCGCGAAGTTCAATTACGCCGACGCGCCGGAAGAAATTTTACAAAAGGTCCGCAAAGTGGAAGAAGTTTGCCAGCGGAACAATGTCCCGATGAAGGCGGCGGCGCTTCAATTTCCATTGGCGCATCCGGCGGTGGTGGCGGTGATTCCTGGCGCGCGTTCCGTCGAGGAAATCGAGGAAAATTTCCGCCTCATCAGCCACCCGATTCCCGGTGACTTCTGGGCTGACATGCGGAAATCGGGCCTTATTCCTGATGAAGCCCCAACGCCGTAGCCATTTGTCGGAACGAACCCGCGGATCGCATCATTTCCGCCTGCCGTCACTACCGGAGACTGCCCTCTCCCTTCGGGAGAGGGTGGCCGAAAGCCGGGTGAGGGGCCAAACCGGAGTGTAGTTACATCCCTCACCCACCGCGGGGGCGGTCCCCCATCTCCCGGAGGGAGATGGCTGAGGCTGGCCGCGTGTTTTCCCGCTCTCCGCCTTTTGCCTTCGGCTTTCCGCCTTCATTCGAGGCGGCGTTTTTGCCGGCCGTCGCTTCCTTATACCTTATTTGCCAGCCCTGAGATTCCGGAAGCAATCACCAGCACTACCAAACCGATGAGCATATATCGCTTGGCCTGGGAGCTGGATCCTTTCCATTCGCCGGTCACAAATCCCCAGATCCCGGAAAAGATAATCATCGAAGCCATGAAAATGGGCCATCCCGCGATGGTTCCCAGTTCGCCCATGATTCCCGCCCCCCGTCCATAGAGAAGCACGCCGCCGTACCAAAGCACGGCCATGACGATGCCGATGAGGAAGACGCGCCCGGACTTTGGAAACGTAAAGTTCCTCCAGGTCCGGTTGCGGCTGAGAAGAATAATTGTATAGATCCCATTTGCGATAAACCCGGCCACCAGCGCCACCATCCAGACAAAATTCTGCGCGCCGCCGTTCGTGGCGCCTTCGAGAATCGCGGAGTGCGCGATAGGCCCGCTGAAGCTGAAAGCCAGGTTCAGCATGCAGGAAAAAATACCGCTGAAGATGCAGATGAGCAAACCGGCCACAAAGCTACCCTTCTGGCCTGACTCATTCTGCGCCGCCTTCGAGGTGTCCCGCTTTTTTCCGGCCACGCCGACCAGCGTCACTCCGATCAGGAGGACGATGACGGACAAGATCACCAGCAGGCCCTTCTCCTTGAAGACGAGCTGAGGTGTGTTGACCACCAGCGGAATCAAAGAGCCCAAGGCCCCAGTGACGCCGATAAGCACCGCGACGCCCATAGCCAGCCCCATCCGGTCAACACCCAGGCCGGACAGCACCGATCCGATTCCCCAACCTGCCCCATAGAGGAAGACCAGTTCGAGGTTCTTTCCCGGGGCTGTCGAAAGCAAATGCTCAATCTCGGGAACTGTCGCGGCGGCCAGCGCGATTGGAAAGATTACCAGCGAGAACAGCGCATAGATCAGCCAGATGTTTTCCCATTTCCAGGGGCTCGTCCATTTCAACCCCAGGAAATACGTACCCTGCATGAACCCGCCGATCACGATCAAAAGGAAACCGATTGATTCGCCCATCGCCTTAGACTCCCTCTCTGGTACGTCGTGACACGAATCTGAAGCTGCTACTCACTTCTGATTTCAGCCCTCTCCCTGCGGGGGGCGTGGCCGGAGGCCGCGTAAGAGAACTACACTGCAAGGCCGTAAATTCTTGTTTTTTAGCAAGAATTTGCAGCCTTGTCATTCTGAGCCCGTTCGCTCCGCTTCGAACGGTCCTGAGCGTAGCGAAGGAGCTCAGGGTAAACTTCGCGAAGAATCCCCGCATTTTGCTCTTTTTCAAATACAGGGATTCTTCGCTATGCTCAGAATGACAGCTTGATTTGGGTTGCGGCACCACCGCGCTGCGCTCGTGAACATCTTTTTAGCGGCCCGGCATATTCAAAAGACCCTTGATGTAGTCCTCGCGCTGGAAGTCCCGCTCAAAAGCGTTGTGAATCTCCTCCAGAGCGTTATAACGATGGGTCACGAAGGGCAGCGCTTGAATTTTGCCGGAGGCCGTCAAGTCGCGGGCGCGCCGGTAAATCTCCGGCCGACCGCCGGGGTCGAACCCGCCTGAGGCGCCCACCGCGGCGACGAGGACCGGTTCCAAGAATAAAACATTGCCCATCAGCCCGATGTCGCGCCCCTTGTGCCCGTGCCCGTAAAGCAAAACCGTTCCTTGCTTTCTGAGCAAAGCCGGAATCTGCTCGAAAATGATAGGATTACCGCAAGATTCAATCAAGTAGTGAATTCGTTCGCCCGCCGTCAGTTCCTGGACCGCCTCAACCAGATTCTGGCGGCTCACGTTAATGGGCGTCCCCCCGAACCGCCGGGCAAGCTCCAGATTCTTCTCCCGGAGGTCGCTGACCAGGATCAGCCCTTCGAAGCCCTTCACGTTACGCAGGTACTCGAGAAAGAGCAGGCCCGCGGGTCCCGCGCCGCAAATCA
>DASUKV010000444.1:0-7213 GCA_036278555.1 Terriglobia bacterium | reverse complement strand
AGCATTTTGACGCTGCCCGCCGTATCGTAGAAGGGAATCTTTTCCACCTTCGAATGGCGCTTAAAGAATTTGCCGCATTGCGCGAGCGCCACCGGGTGAGAGTAAACCTGGCGCAGGTTTTCCATTGTCGTACCGGCAAAGGCGATAAGATTATGCACGATCCGCAGATTCACCTCGGCGGTGATATGGAGATCGTTCTCAAGCAGCAGGTCGTAATTTTCGTAGACCGAGCCCGCAAGCGTATTCTCAATCGGCGCCAGGCAATAGCGACCCTCCCCACCAGCAACACTGCGGAAAATCGCGGCGAAAGTCTCTTTCGGCAGCACCTGGACGCTACGCCCCAAAAGGGCTCGCGCCGCCTCCTCGCTGAATGATCCCCGCTCGCCTTGAATCGCAACCGTGGTTTGTAGCATGGGTGTGTGTTTCCTTTCGCCGGAGTTGGGCCAGGTAAAAGCCCTCACCCGGCCTTCGGCCACCCTCTCCCGAAGGGCGAGGGCTGCGATCCTTATTTTTTCGGCGACCCTCCCGAAAAGGAGTTGCTACAGGTTCCGTTTTCAGCCCTCTCCCTTCGGGAGAGGGTGGCCGAAGGCCGGGTGAGGGCTTCCGATACTCCCGTCCGCTGTGGCTTCTCCGCTCTACGCCCCCAACAGCCCGCGGAAGAAAAAGTCCGAATAAGCGTCCGCGAGTTGCGCCTCAGGAATGGGGCCCTCAATGCGGTACCACTGATAAAGCCAGTTGATCATCCCGAGCAAGGCGAACGCCGCAAGCTGCGGAGAAAGCAGGGACTCGCGGCCCGAGCGCTCCTGGACTTCCGAAATCAGGCTCTCCAGAAAATGAATATATTCCTTTTTGCGCGTGTTGATCTTTGTACGCAGCGGGTCCGGGAGCGAGCGATTCTCGTGCAGGATGACGGTCGTTTCGAGGTCTCTCGCGCGCACGATCAGGTGGATGTGGCCGGCAATGGTCTGCCGCAGTTTCTCCCGCGGATCCTGTATGAGCGCGACTTTATCAAGCACCGTCTCCTTCAGGATGTCCATGCCGTAATTCATGATCTCAAAAAGCAGGCGGTCTTTGCTGCCTATGTGATGATAAAGTCCGGCCTTAGTCAGGCCCACGGCTTCGGCAATATCCTGCATGGAAGCGCCGGAATAGCCCTTTTCATAGAAGACCCGGGCGGCAATTCGGCAAATTTCGCGGAGGCGGCGCTGGGCGTCCGGGGTGGAAGGCACTAGGGAAATTTAGCATAAAGGGGGTGGGAAATCAGGGAGAAATGCCGCCACGTCCAGCCAGGGAGCTGTGCGAGTTTGACGATTGTGATCACGCAATGGCTCGTCTTTGAGGGATTCCGGCCCTCACCTGGCCTTCGGCCACCCTCTCCCGAAGAGAGAGGGCCGGTAAACATCACATCACGCCTCTCCTGATAGCAACACGTCAGGGTAGCCACGGCACGATTTGTGTGCCGTGGGTTTTGTGTTCGGCCGGCACAACAAACCGGCGGCGAGACGCCGCCGCTTGTATCTACAGCGTGCCCCTCACCCGGCCTTCGGCCACCCTCTCCCGAAGGGAGAGGGCTGGAACCGGATACTTCAAAGTTTTGCCAAATAAGCTGGGCCGTGCTAATCTATTGATGGTAAAGATAATCCTATCGTTTAAGTGAGGGAAGAGGCGGATGCCGCTGACCGTAGAAAAGAAGTCCACGCTCATCGAAGGTTTTCGAATTCACCCAAAGGATACAGGCTCGCCGGAAGTGCAAGTGGCGCTCTTGACCGAGCGCATTACCTATCTGAACGAGCATTTTCGCGCCAATAACAAGGACCACGCTTCGCGGCGCGGGCTGATGGTGATGGTAGGAAAACGGAAGCGGCTGCTCGAGTACCTGAGACGCAGCAACCCGGAGAGCTATCAGCAGGTGATTGAGCGCCTGGGCATCCGCAAATAGCCGGGTTGAGATCTGGAATTTTTGGATTTTACGACTGCCAAGCTTTTAGCCTGCCGTTAACGCCACGAGATTCCTGGCTTTTTTCAACTTCTCATCCTGATCGAACGGACCCGGACACCCGCCTCAATTGGAGTCTTCACCATTTCGGAAAGCGGAATAGATACCCGGCACGGGGCAGTCATGGCGGCTATAACCTGCCAAACGCCGGTTCAGCTCCGGTGAAGCTGGAGCTCACATTTTTGCCGCCGAATCATATGGAGGATAAAAGATGCAGCAGCAGATTAGTATACCGTTAGGCGCCAATACGCTCACGATTGAGCAAGGCAAGCTCGCCAAACAGGCGCATGGGTCCGCATTAGTCCGGTACGGAGATACCGTGGTTCTGGCAACCGCGTGCACGGCCGACCCGCGCGAAGGAATTGATTTTTTCCCGCTCACGGTGGATTACCGCGAGTATAACTACGCCGCGGGTAAAATCCCCGGCGGGTTTTTCAAGCGCGAGGGACGGCCTACGGAAAGGGAAATCCTTACCAGCCGCATGATTGATCGTCCAGTGCGTCCGCTGTTTCCCGACGGCTTCAAAGATGAGACGCAGGTGATCGCCATGGTGTTGTCGGCGGACTCCGAGCATAGCCCGGATATTATCGGCGTCACGGCTGGGGCCGCGGCGCTGTACCTTTCGGAGATTCCCTTCGCAACGCCCATTGGCGCGGTGCGCGTGGGTTTGCTCGAAGGACGCTTCATTACCAATCCCACCTACGAGCAGACGAAGACGAGCATTCTGAACCTGATCGTGGCGGGATCGGAGGACGGCATCGTCATGGTGGAAGCAGCGGCGAAGGAGGTGTCAGAGGCCGCAATTCTCGACGCGATTCAGCACGCGCATGGGGAAATCCGCAAAATTGTCGAAGCGGAAAAAGAGCTTTTTGCCAAGCTGGGGCTCAAGAAGCGGGCCGTTAAGCCCCCGCAGCACGACGAGGGCGTTTCCAAGGACGTTGCGAAGCGCTTTAAGGAGCCGCTCCACGAGGCGATGGACACCTCGAAATATTCGAAGCAGCAGAGCGAACACAAAATCGCCGAGTTGCGCGCGCAGTTGCTGGAGAAGTTTTCCGCCGAAGACGAACAGGAAAAACGGCGCGAAGCCGGCCACGCCTTTGAGTCCCTTTACGAAAGACTCTTCCGGGATGACGTGCTTGACAAGCACCGCCGTCCGGACCAACGCGCTTTCGATCAGGTCCGCCCCATCAGTTGCGAGGTCGGCTTGCTGCCGCGCACGCACGGCTCAGCGCTTTTTACGCGCGGAGAAACCCAGGCGCTGGTAACGGCCACGCTGGGCACCGCCGAAGATATGCAGCGGCTGGACGTGCTCGAGGGCGAAGCCTTCAAGCGCTTCATGCTGCACTATAACTTTCCGCCCTTTAGCGTCGGCGAAGTCGCATTCCTGCGCGGGCCGGGGCGGCGCGAGATCGGCCACGGCAATTTGGCCGAGCGCGCGCTTTTGGCCGTCGTTCCCGGCGAAGATAAGTTTCCTTACACCATCCGCGTCGTTTCAGACATCCTGGAATCCAATGGCTCCTCCTCGATGGCCACCGTCTGCGGCGGATGCCTCGCGCTGATGGACGCTGGCGCGCCGGTCGCGGCGCCGGTTGCGGGCATTGCGATGGGTCTTGTGAAGGAGGGCGAAAAATACGCCATCCTTACCGATATCGCGGGCGCCGAGGATCATTACGGCGATATGGATTTCAAAGTGGCGGGCACCAAGGACGGCATCACGGCGCTGCAGATGGATATCAAGATCACCGGCGTCACTCCCGCGATCATGACGGAAGCTCTTGAGCAGGCAAAGGCGGGCCGACTGCACGTTCTCGGCAAAATGCTTGAAGTACTGCCGGAACCGCGGACCGCGATCTCCGATTACGCCCCGCACATCTACACGCTGCGCATCAACCCGTCGAAAATCGGCGAGCTGATCGGGCCCGGCGGCAAAATGATCCGCAGCATCGTCGAAGAAACCGGAGCAAAGATTGACGTGGAGGATGATGGCCGGGTGAACATCGCCGCCACGGACCAGACCTCCGCCGAAAAGGCCATTAAGAGGGTTAAAGACCTGATGGCTGAGGCCGAGATTGGGAAGACTTACCTCGGCAAAGTGGTTCGCCTGGCGGATTTTGGCGCTTTCGTCGAAATCTTTCCGGGAACGGACGGCTTGCTCCACATCAGCGAGCTTGCCGAGCATCGCATCCAAGATATCCGCAAGGAACTCAAGGAAGGCGACCAGCTTTTAGTGAAAGTCATCTCGATTGACGGCAATAAAATCCGCCTCAGCCGCAAGGCGGTGCTCCGCGACCAACGCCAAAAAGCCGGCGCGTAGTGGGTAGCCACGGCACGGTTTGTGTGCCGTGGGCCTTGCGCCGAAAATTTTGGAAAACCCACGGCATAAAAAGCATGCCGTGGCTACCAGCTTCACCCATCCCAGGAGTTCAGCCCTCTCCCTTCGGGAGAGGGGGAACCGCATCGCGGTGGGTGAGGGCTTGGGCCGCCTGCGAAAAAACCGTGCGCTGAGCGAAACCATCTAACGAACTTGTATTCCAGAACAGCAAAAGGGATTTCTCGATCCGTGGATGAGGAAGCAACGGAGCGCGGCCGCGGATTTTCACGCCGCGGCTTTCTGAGGGGCGCTACGGTTCTAGCCCTGGCGGGGCCGGCGGCGGGAAAGGCCTGGAACACAGCAATGGCAGCGGACACGCCCATCTTGGCTTATGTCGGAACTTATAGCTCGCCCGAGGGCCCGGAGGGCAGTCAAGGGCGCGGCGAGGGCATTTACTTGTTTCAAATGGATCCCTCTACCGGCGTGTTGGCCCAACGGCAGGTCTTCCGAAATCATTCGAATCCCTCCTGGCTGGCTTTCGATCCCTCCCGAACCCATCTGTATGTCGCAGATGAGACACAAACCTTTGAGGGCAAGCCCTCCGGCTCGGTCAGCGCGTACTCGATCAACCGCGTAAACGGCGACTTAGCATTGCTCAATACGGTCAGCTCAGGAGGGGCTGGCCCCGCCCAGTTGAGCGTCCACCCTTCCGGCAAATATGTCTTGGTAGCCAATTATCATGGTGGGACCGTGGCCGTGCTGCCCATCCGCCCGACGGGTGAGTTCGAACCCGCCACCGATGTGCAACACGATCACGGCACGCCCGGTGCCGCGCACGCGACGAGCGGGCCTCCCGGGAGCTTTGCCATCAGCGGGCACGAAGCGCCTCACGCTCACATGATCCGGTCCGATCCGGCGGGCAAGTTCGTAATTTCAACCGATCTTGGCCTCGATCGAGTTTACGTCTGGAAATTCGACGCCGAACACGGTAAGCTCTCGCCGAATGACCCTGCCTTCGTGTCTGTGCCTTCGGGGGACGGCCCGCGCCATTTTGCCTTCCATCCGAACGGCAAGTGGATGTACCTGCTCGGGGAAGAAAGCTCAACGCTCGTCGTTTTCGATTACGACGCCGCGCGGGGGCGGCTCACGGCGAAGCAAACCGTCTCCACACTGCCACAGGGCTTCGCCGGCACAAGCTATACGTCTGAGGTCAGGATTTCGGACGACGGCAGATTCCTCTACGCCGCGAACCGTCTGCACGATAGCATCGCCATATTTTCCATCGGCGAGACAGGTTCGGTATCCTGGATTGACGAAGCCTGGACGCGCGGTGATTATCCGCGAAGCTTCAGCATCGATCCCAGTGGGAATTTTCTTTATTCCTGCAACCAGAGGAGCGACGCCATCACCTCATTCCGCGTCGACAAAAAAACCGGCGGCCTCACCTTTACTGGCCGGTACACCCCGGTTGGCACCCCGGCGATCATCATTTTCCTCGCTCCGTAACACTCATCGCGATTGCCGTGACGTATCACGCGCTTGCCGTCCAGATTACCCCTACCTACATATCTTCTCTTGTATATCCCCAAGGCGTTCCGAAAGTTTCAATATGAAAGATTTACGCGCAGCTTGGTCAAATTGTTACTTTCGGTCTTTCCGCTCAATTTCATAACGGCCTATTTTCAAGTAGTTACGAGGGAATGAACGGCGGTTTTATAAATGGTAACAATCTTGCGATGTCTAAGGTAGAGATCGGACAGAAGCTCCCGGCGAGCCTCTAGTTCCAGGAAAGGACCCACTTGGCCATGGCTCAGAAAGCCACCGTCATGGTTGTGGAGGATGATGCAGTTTTGAGGCGGGCGCTGGCCGAATTGCTTCAAATCTGGGGATACGAGGCGGAGACCGCCTCGGACGGTCTTGAGGCGCTCGATAAGATCAGGGCTTGCCCTCCCGTTGTAGTCATCTCTGACCTCCTCATGCCTCGCATGGGAGGCATCGAACTGCTTCAGGCTCTGCGCGTGGCAGTTCCGAATGTAAGTTGTATCATTCTGACTGCCGCGGGAAGCCCCGAAAACGCCGTCCAGGCTGTTTGCCTTGGCGCGGTGGATTTCATCGAAAAGCCGCTCGATCCTGAGAGGCTCCGCTCGGATTTACGCATGTGCTTCGCTCACTCAGAACCTCCCGCCGTCCAAACTTTCTTACGCTAGAATTTACCCGGAAAGACCGCGCAGGGCATCCTCTGATTCCAGCTACGCTGATAGCGGCCAGTTGCTGTTTCACGCCCGATTTTCGCGGCTACCAAACCCTTCAGCATTAGTAAAATTTAATCGAGAAACTTCTTGACACACCCCAGAGCGCACGCTAAATTGGTGGTCTGGAGCGGACTAAAACTGCTTAAAAGTGGCCTAAGTAAGTACGAAAAGCAGGATTTGAGGAACCGGGATGTTGCGAGGCAGGCACGGGGCCACAGTAGATCCGAAGGGGCGTCTGAAGATGCCTGCCGCCTTCAAGGCACTTCTGGAAGAAAAATATGGCCCCGATTTTTACATCACCAGTCTTGATGGGCTGTCGGTCCGAATCTATCCCTTTCCGGAATGGCGGAAAATCGAAGAAAAACTGGCGGCGCTGCCTTCGATGAACAAGGCCAAAAAGAAGTTCCTGGATCGCACCAACTACTGGGGCCAGACGGCGCGAATGGACGGCCAAGGCAGAATCCTGATCCCCTCGCAATTGCGCGAATCCGCCCTGATGCGCGGAGAGGTTGCGGTGCTCGGTTATCTCGAATACCTCGACGTCTGGAACCCGCAGCGCTTTGACGAGCACCTGGAGCAGAATCCGATCACCGAGGAAGACCAGAAGACGCTGAGCGATTTGAATATATAGAGACGAGAGACAAGAGGCGAGTG
>DASUKV010000443.1:0-8041 GCA_036278555.1 Terriglobia bacterium | reverse complement strand
ACGATTTCACCGTCCGGTCCAATGCAATTCTGCGTGTGGGCGCACCAATAGATGCCGCTGCCCGAATCCTTCAGGTCAAAAGGTTCGCCCGTATCTATAAACATCTCCTTGCAGCGCAGGCGCTGGCAGTATTCCTGTTTGTCCCCGGAAAAATTCATTTCGTCCGCCATCATGCACCTCCTTGGGCGGCCTGCAAGAGCGCGCGCTTTACCGCGACGCGGGTAAGCTGGACCTTGTAGCCGTTCATGCTTAACGGGGTAGCTTTGCTGACGGCTGCCTTGCCCGCTGCATCCGCCGTCTCTTCGCTGATCGCTTTACCCTCAAGTGCCTGCTCCGCTTCGGGCGAAGGCCAGGGTACGGGCGCCACGTGGCCCAGCACCACATGGGCCTTGCTGACGCTGCCGCCGTTCATCTCCAGGACCACGGCGGCGGCGGAAAGCGGCCAATCCATCGCCTCTTTCTGCCGTACTTCGTAAACGGCGCTGTGCGAGCCCTTCGCGGGATGCGGCACGATAATTTCCGTGAGGATCTCGTTCGGGTGCAGCGTGTGTTCCCTCTCATTCGCCAGCGTGGGCGTCTGATAGAGTTTCTCAAGAGCGATCTCGCGCGTTCCACCCGCGCTGTAAAGCTCCACCCGCGCGCCGAGGGCGATTAAGATGGGCGCCATCATCGAGGGGCTGACGAAATACGCGGGGCCGGAATTGCCCAGAATCGCGTGGTAGCGGTTATCACCATCCGGGACCAGCGGTTTGCCGTTATCTTGCGCCAGCAACCCATAGCCCAGGCGAAAATACCAGCAACGCGGCCTTTGCAGCAGTTCCCCGCCGATCGTGCCCATATTCCGCAGTTGCTCGCTGCGGATGTAATCCGCGGACTCGAGCAACGCAGGGTGATTCCGCTTCACGTGCTGGTTCTCGATCAGCTCGCGGAGGGTGGTCATCGCGCCGATCCGCAACTCTTTACCAGAGTTCCTGATCCCGCCCAGGTCTGAAACTTTCTTCAGACTGACGACGCGCTTGGGCGTCACGGCGCGGTCTTTCATCGAACTCACAAGGTCCGTGCCACCCGCGAGCACTTCCGTCTGGCCCCACTCACCGGCCAGCAGACTGACGGCTTCCTTGCGGCTTCCAGGGCTTGCATATTCAAAGCGTTCCATCAGGCCATGCCTCCTTTCGCGAGGGCCGCGAGCACCTTGTCGGGCGTGAACGGCAGGTTCGGAACCCGCACGCCGATGGCATTGGCCACGGCGTTTGAAATCGCCGCGCCCGGCGAAATCACCGGCGGCTCACCTAGTCCGATCACTCCGCGCTCGTCGTAACCCGGCCCGGTCATCATGTGCACCTTCAGTTCGCCGACATCGCCGATGCCCGCGATTTTGTAAAACTCCATATTGGGATTCAGCATGCGGCCCGTCGCATTATCCATGAGCTTTTCTTCAAACAGGCCGTAGGAAACGCCCATGATGAGCGCGCCGTAACACTGGCTCTCCGCCGTCTTCAGGTCAATAATCAACCCGCAGTCCTGCACGGCGACCATGCGGTTGATTTTCACCTGTCCCGTCTCGGTGTCTACGGAAACATCGGCCACACCCACGCCGCCCACGCCGCTTGAACCCAGGCTGCACTGCCCGGGATTTTTCCCGTGCGTCTGAACCGATTTCACCCCAAGCTTGCGGCAGGCCTGCTTCCAGGAGATGCTCTTCGAAGCGTCGCCCTTAGCCTGAATCTTGCCGCCCACCGCCACCAACTGATCGGCCGGAACGCCAAGGCCGGGAGCGACGGCGGCAAGGACTTGCTGCAAAGCGTCCACGGACGCCCGCCGCGTGGAGGCGGAAACGCCTCCCACCGTTGTGCTGCCGCCCGAGGGACCATCGTAAGGGTAATGGCTGTCGCCGATTTTCACCGTTACCGCCTCCACGGGTAATCCCAGCGTTTCGGCAGCGACGATGGCGATCACCGTGCGCGTTCCGGTACCTAAGTCCTGGCTTCCCAGCTCAGCCGTTACTGAGCCGTCCGGCTGGATTGTAATCTGGCAGTTGCTGTTGTGGCCACGCCCGCCCCAGGTGTGCATACTCACGCCCAACCCGCGCTTGATATGGCCGGAAGCTTTGTCGCCGCGCGGATGCCAGTACTTCGACCACTCCGACAGTTCCGCCGCTTTCTGCAGCTCCTCCTTGTAAACCTTGCCGCGATTTTCGGAAGCGAGATCGGCATTTTTCATCAGCATCTGCAGCGGATCCATGTTCAGCTTCGCCGCCAGATCGTCAACCGCGGTCATCGTCAGCGCGGCGGCTTGCGGATGGTTGGGCGCCCGCCAGGCGCGCGCCGGGCCGATGTTGGTGAGGATGAAGGTGTGCCGCCGCGTGCGGTTAGGAATATCGAGAACATACGGAATAGGCAAAACACCGCTGGGGCTGGGTCCACCCGTCCCCCAGCAGTCGGATTGCCACGCCACCAGCGTGCCATCCTTCTTCGCGCCCACCTTGACCTTCACGAAACCGGACGGCCGGCAGCCGGCCACTTCCAGCTCAGCATCCCGGTCAAGCAGATACTTCACCGGCTTCTTGGCGTCTTTGGCGAGTTGGGCGGTTGAGAGGCCCCAGCGGTCCATCTGGAACTTGCTTCCGAAGCCGCCGCCAATGTACCGGCAGATTGTCTCAACATTGTTTGCCGGAATGCTCAAGGCCTCGGCAAACTGCCCCGGTACGGCTGAAACGCCCTGGGTGGACGAAAAGGTTCGAATACTTTGGGGTCCGACCCATTCGACCACGTGCCCGTGCGGCTCAAGGCAGCAGTGGACCATCACCGGGATGCCGTACTCTCCCTCGTAGCTCACAACTTCCGGGTCTGCAAACGCTTTGTCCGCGTCGCCTACTTTCAACTCTGCGGCCGGCTTCGTGCGGCCAGCCGATTTGTCCTTGTCAAAATCCGCCTCGTTCACCAGGAAGGGAAGCTGTTGATATTCCACTTTCACGGCGCGAACGGCGTCTTCGGCCGCTTCCTCCGAGGCCGCTGCCACTTCCACAATTTCATCGCCTGCCCACTGGATTTCCTTGCCCGGTCCCTGGATCACGCGCACCGCTTTCACGCCCGGCATCTTCTCCGCGGCCGAAGTATCGACGGCGGTAATTTTGACGTGCGCGTAAGGCGAACGCAGGCACTTTCCGAAAAGCATTCCGGGCAGGTTCACATCCAGTGTGTACTTGGCCCGCCCGCTCGCTTTTGCCGGCCCATCAATGCGGGAAATTCGTGTGCCGATCAAATGCCGATCCCCGGCTGCCGGCCATTCGTATTTGCAGTTCGTTTCAGCCATTGGCCAAGCCTCCTTCCTTTTCCGCTGTCATCGTTTTCGCCGCCTGAAGCACGGCATGCCGGATCCCCTCATAAGTCCCGCAGCGGCAGAGATTGCCCCCGAGTCCTTTTTCGACATCCTCCAGGGTGGGGTTATGATGCGTCTTCAGAAACGCAATGCACGCCATTACAAAACCGGGCGTGCAGAAGCCGCACTGCTGGGCATCGTGGTCGACAAAGGCCTGCATCATGGGGTGTAGCTTGCCGCCTTGGGAGAAGTGTTCGATGGTAGTCACTTCATGGCCCTGAGCCTCAATGGCCAGCACCGTGCAGCCGTAAACCGGCCGGTCATCCACCAGCATGGTGCAGGCCCCGCAGGTCGCGCGGTCACAGACGCGTTTCGCGCCCGTGGTGTCCAGCCGGTCGCGCAAAGCATCCAGCAGCGTGACGCGAGGCTCAATATTCAAGTGCTTGGTTTCTCCATTCACCCGCAAGGTGACGGGGGTTTCACCCGGGCCTTGCACTCCGGACGTTTCTTCGGCTGCCTGCGCGACAGCCTGCGTTTCACCCGCCAGAATGCCACCCGAAACAGCGACACCGGCGCCCTTCAGAAAGTCGCGCCGGTTGAAGCCCTCATTTCCCTCTTCTTTCTTGCGGCTGCGCAGCTTCTCTTTTTTCATAAGTGCTCCTTAGAGTTGAAAGAACGAAGCGTGTATCACCGGTAGAGCATGGGAATAGTTCGGATTCTGAGAAAAATCAAGGTTCCAAAATATCACCAAATTTCAACTCAATAAAGGGAATTTCTCGGGTCAGGGTAAACAGGGGGCCAAAACACATCACATAAGAACCGGCTTCGGGTCCCGCCCCTTACGCGGCTCTACCTGTCACCGAATTTACGGCGTCCTAACCCCTGACGCTGCAACGGTTCTTCAGGTTTCAGCATTTTTCCAGTATCGCAAGATGCGCGGATGGCTGCTAAGATCAATCGCATGGCAGTCCGCGCAAAACTCAGTGAAATCCCTCCAGCGTTGCACGCGTTGCTGAAGGAAAAAACTTTGACTGAACAATTAATCCGGCAGAGTCGTTGGGGCCAAGGAGTTGTCACGCTGATTGCCAGCCATCCGTTCATTTCCGCCGGGATGGGCGCGGCCTATGCGTTTGAATCGCTTCTGGGCTGGCCCATGATCGTGCGCGCCGCCGCCGAGTACAATGCTTATTCCGCGCAGGCGACGCATCCCCGTTCCATCGCGCTGGTGATTTCTCCATCCGGCGAGGAAGAAGAGGCTCTGGAAGCGGCGCAATCGGCAGCGCGCCGCGGCGCCAGGGTGCTGGCGATCACGGCGAACGCGGAAAGCGCCCTTGCGCGCGCAGCTCAGGGCGTTTTTCGTCTGCCGGGCGGCCCCGAGGAAGCGCCATTCCTCCGTACGCTTCTGGTGCTCCAGACAGAGCTGGCCTGGATTACTCTCCTCACAGCGAAGATTTTCAATCCGCACGCTCCGCGCCTTGCGGACATTACAGAGGAGTTCGAAAGCCTGCCGGGTCGAGTCGAATGGCTGCAAACGAATTTTTCGGATGGTGTTCGCTCGCTGGCCGCCCGAATCCGGGAGGCTGCCCAGATTACGATGATCGGCGCGGGCTTTTACCATCCCATCGCCGTCCAGGCGGCGATGCTCGCGCGGGAAATGACGGGCCGCAACGCAGACGCGCGGCATCCCCTGGAATTTAATCCCGCTGTGGGGAAAAGTCTCGTTCGAGACAAACACCTTACTCTGTTTCTTTCTGGTTCCCAATGTAAAGCGAAAAAAGCCATTCATGAGCTTGCCATGCGAATGAAGCAACAGCCCCAAAACTTAATTTCGGTTACTGATGCCAATGACGTCGCTTTAACAAGTTGCTGCGAGATTTCTCTCTTGCTGCCGCCCCTCCATGTTATTCCCAGTGCCGTGCTGACGCAGGCCGTCGTGCACTGGCTGCTGCTTGAAAGCGCTCACGGCACGTGCTAGCCGAGGCATCATGATCTTGTGGCCTGTCCCACATTAAGGAGCAGGACCGTGTGTTTACCATAACGATATTATTGATAAAATAATACAAAGCTGCTTAAATACTGGAATATGCATATTGGCAAACGTCTGAAGATGCTACGCGAGGCGAAAGGCCTCTCTCAAGGCGATATTGAAAGGGGTTCCGGTTTGCTCAGGTCGTATGTTTCCCGCGTTGAAGGCGGATATACCGCGCCCTCTCTCGTGACCTTAGACAAATTCGCCAAAGCGCTGGGCGTGGAGGCGTATCAGCTACTCTTTGAAAACCACGGACAAGCGCCCCGGCCGGCGCTCATTCCGAACCAGGCCAATATGACTAAGTCACTGAAAAGGCTGATTAAAATGTATCAAGGAATGCCGAGCGATGATCGCCGGTTGCTTCTTGCGCTCGCCGCGAAGCTTGCCAAGGAGTGACCGATGGGGCGCGCCCAAAATCGTTGCCACGCAGCCTCAGGAAGTGTTTTCCAGCAGCGTGCAGGTCGCGAAGCCGTTTGCCAGCGCTTCGCCAATCCGCCCGGCGGCTTCGGGCGTCCCATCGGCCACGGCAGCATAGGTTACAGTTCTGGTTTTGTCCTTGTTTTCGTCCTGGATCGCCACCCAGCTAGCGCCGGAAGCTGCTGAAACTAAGCCGCTTAATGGCGGGCGCCGGGCGATAGCGTTCGAATCCGAGAAATCCCCTGCGATCACGACGGGGGCCTTAATTTCCTTCTCAGCAACCATTTGGTTGATACGATCACCCAGAGCGATCCTTTGCTCTCTGCCCAACCACGCCGCGCGCGCCGGAAGCCCCTGAAATTTAACGTGCTTGCCTGCCTGTTCGATCCAGCGCTGGAGGATTGGATCATGGGCAAAAAGACTTATCAATTCTGCGTCGATTTTGCGAATGTCCGAGCCATCTCCGGAAAGCGCCGCCCAGCGCAGAGGAGCGCGATCCGCTTGAAGCAGAGGTAAGACGTAAGCTGCGATGAAATGGGGAATCTGCAACGCGCTTTTCACACGGCCATGCTCCAAGGCCGCCGGGAGGAGGCTCCCTCCAAAATCAAACGCGACGGCCCCCATTCTTTGAAGTTCGAGCATGGCTGTCACATGGCGCGCTATCGAGGCGTGCGCTCGCGCAAGATAATCCGCGGAATTTTCCTGCTGTAGGCGGATCGATTCCGCTGGCGTAAGTTCTTCTGGAATATAGGTATTAGCTCTGATCTCGTCGGTGAGTAAATCCGGCAGAACGCCTCGCCGCGCAAGCTCCGGAAGCACCTCCGCGCAATTTCCAGCCAGTCCCACTGAAACAGCCTGCTTCTTGCGGACGGCTACTTTCAGGATCCTCAGAGCCTCGTCCAGACTGTTCACGCAGTAATCGCAATAGCCCGCGCGGATGCTGCGAGTGATTTTTTCCTCGTTCGCCTCGATGCCGAGAAAAGCCGCGCCGTTCATCGTGGCGGCAAGCGGCTGCGCTTTGCCCAATTTTCCCATGCCGTCGGAAACGATCAGTTTGCCTGCCAAGTCTCCGCCAAAATGCTTTTCGGCCGCCGCCGCAAAGGTCATGTAAGTGGCGGAGAGCGCAGCTTGCGCGCCAATGGAAGTCCAACTCGTCGCGCTCGTTTGCCCAAACAGCACCGAGCCCAGCCGCTCGATTGCTCCGCCCTCTGGTAGCACTTCATCCGGAGGGCTCACATTGGTAATGAGGACGCGCGGCGCAATCGGGCCGGTGTGGAAAACTCCCGCCGGTTTTCCGGCCCGCACGAGCTGAGTTTCATCATTATTCAAGCTGCGTAGGGATTCGACGAGAGCATCAAAGGATCGCCGGGGTTGCGCGGCGTCTTGCGCGCGAGGGCTCTCTTCGCCGGCAACAGCAGGGTCCAGGCTGTTCATCAGCATGCGAAGAGCCGCTTCCTGATGCCAGCCTTTCGTTTGAAGCTCAGCGCCAACCGGGGCGCGAGCAAGTCCGGCGGGGCCCGAACCCGAAGCAGGTTGCAAAGAAGATTTAACTGGCGGTTCTTCCATCTCGCGAGCCTCTCCCTGCATCATAACCTTGCGTTACGAAGCAGCGAAAGCGGGTAGAAATTTCAAAGGTCGAAGAGAGACTCAAGTGATGCTGGGTCAGCCATTTGACACCTTCGAAACTCGTACCGTATGATCGCACGGTTTGACCGCAGCCATCCGGTGGGAGTCCTTTCAATACGGAGACACAATCGGCGTGAACGAAAGCAAAGTCAGCACCCTGCCCGGAGCGGGGCTTATCACACCCCTGGTCGTGATCCTTGGGTGTCTTCTCGTAGCCGCGGCGATAGCCAGCGCATCGAATGCCGAATCGGGCCTGTCCAGCGCCACCTACCAGGCCGACAACTATTACCAGGGCCGCCGCGACTTGGCGAACGTGCGAAAAGCGCTACAGATTCTACAGGCGGACGTCTCCCACAATCCCAAGGACTACGAAGCCTGGTGGCGAATTTCCGAATACGATTGCTATCTTGCGCGGCACGTCTCAGAAGATGAGAGCAAGGCCGTGCTCGAAAAGGGCGTGGCCGCGGGCCAGAAAGCCGAATCGCTTGAATCCCACCGCCCGGAAGGACGTTACTGGACGGCCGCCAACGAAGGACTGCTGGCGGAAGATAGCGGCTTCTTTCGCGGATTGAGCATGACAGACTCGATCCGGGATGAACTCCAAACGGCGATGAAGATTGATCCGGACTACCAGCAATACGGAGCGGAGCG
>DASUKV010000442.1:0-7172 GCA_036278555.1 Terriglobia bacterium | reverse complement strand
CCTGCGCTCATCACCTTCAGCGCTCTGACCAATGCGGCTGTTTTCCAATCGCCTTCCGCCCCAAACCCATAGCCATCCGCCATCAGTCTTTGCACCGCAATGCCGGGCAGTTGAGTGAGGCCATGAAGATCCTCAAACGTGCCGGTGAACGCATGAAAGTTCCCGAAGAACGCTTACACAGATCGGTGCTCCGACCAGACCTTCCGAGCGATCGGCTTGCCAGCCGGCGTCGACTCTTCGAAGACAACCGCCATGCTAAAAGACGGCATTCTTGATCTGGTTCTTCCGAAAGCAGCGCCGCCTCGGAAAATCCCTGTGGCCCAGAAGAGTGCCTGAAATGGGCGAAAGTGGTGTGTCGTAATTATCGCATCGAGAAAATGCCGGAAACACTGGTAACGAGCTTTAGGGACGGCCTGAGCATCGCGGGTGAAAACTGTGCGTCGTTATTCTGCCCTGATGGAGGAATCGCGTTGCGACCGCCGAAGTAGGCAAACATCTCCTAATCGTTCAGCGTAGGTTCAGGCAACGGTAAAATTATCAAAACGGAGGATGCAATCATGGACGAGAGAGCGAACGAGAATAATGACCAACCTGTGTTTAGACACATTGAGAATCTTGTTGCCGAGGAGCATCGTCTGTACAACGCGACCATCTCCGCAGATGTAGATCGCGCCCGCTTGGCAAAGGTCAAGGTGGAACTCGATCAGTGCTGGGATCTATTACGTCAGCGCCAAGCCCTACGCGAATTCGGAAGGGACCCGAAAGAAGCACATGTGCGGCCCGCGGAAATCGTAGAGCACTACAAAGGCTGAAGCCACACCGGCGCCTCGGATGTGAGACACCGGGCTCGCTCAGACACTAACTAATACGCGAACGATTCTGAACCCGGACTGAAAACGTGGAGTTTCTTTCGGCTCAGCGATCTCGGTCGGCCTTTACTCAGTCGCAGAGCGGCAGTCCGAACGGATGATGGCAACGTGATGGGGCCTCAGGAAGCGTATCCTGATTGCGCAGGATGAGGATAATAGTCTATGGTGACAGAGGGCAACCTTCGAGACACGAAGATACCCCTCAATTCATGGTCCGGCGAAATCCCCGCGTTGGGATTCGGCACGCTGATTGCCGACCCTGTCGAGACGAAGAAGGCAACAGAGATTCTCGGAAACCAACTTGGTGGTGCTAGTTGGTGAGTCGGTAGCGGCCGGGAGCGCGCCTTGTGATTCGCTGGACGTTAGATGGCGCTCTATGCAGCGCTGATTCCGAACGCACGTCCTCAGAGTTAGGCGTGGATCTCATCGCCAATCCAGCCGGCTCAGACGCAGGCCTGGTAGCGTGAATCACTGCTGCGGTGCTTGACCCTCTCTGTCGGCGGACGTTCCGGCCGCGGGCAAAAGAGCCTGTGAAATCTTACGGCCGAAACAGCAGGAATAATGCAATTACTTTCCGTTAACGTCGGTCTTCCGCAAAATATCACGTGGCGCGGCAGGACTGTCCATTCGGCGGTTTGGAAAACGTCCGTGCAAGACCGGCGGATGGTGAGACGGCTCAACATTGATGGCGATGGACAAGGAGACTTGATCGGCCACGGGGGCGAGCAGCGCGCAGTCTTCGTTTACCAGATTGAGTCTTACCATTACTGGGAAGCTCGGCTGCGCCGCAACAACTTCACCTACGGGCAGTTCGGAGAGAATTTCACTATCGAAGGTCTCTCGGATGATGAAGTGTGCATTGGTGACCGTTACCGGATCGGGGGAGCCTTGTTCGAAGTGACGCAGCCTCGCGTCACCTGCTACCGCGTCGGGATTCGGATGGACGAGCCCCAGATGGCCGCTTTGCTCACTTCGAGCGGTAAGCCCGGCTTTTATGTTCGTGTTTTGGAAGAGGGAGTCGTTGGAGCCGGCGACGAAATCATTAAGGTAGCCGACGGCCCTGAGCACATGAGCGTCGCGACGGTGAATGCTCTCTTATACCTGCCTGGACACTCCGCCGGGGAACTGAAGCGAGCGTTACGTATTCCTGCCCTTAGCCCTGGTTGGCGAGCTTCTTTTCTGGCGCTGCTACAGGCGGAGCAGAGCGGCAATCCAATGACCGGCAATCCGGGCCTCGCGCCGCCGGGCAGTCCTCCGCCCGCGTGGACGGGATTTCGTCCACTGCGGGTAGCGCAAAGAAAGAGCGAAAGCAGCTCTGTCGTTTCGTTCGAGTCAGAACCAGTTGACGGTCGTTCCCTCGCCGTCCCGCTGCCAGGCCAGTTCATCATTCTGCGCCTGCAACCACGCCAGGGCGCTCCGCTACTGCGTTGCTATTCGCTGTCGGGCTCTCCCAGCTCTGACTGCTATCGGATAAGCGTCAAGCTGGAGCCAAACGGGATTGGAAGCGCTTACCTCAATACTAAAACGATGGTTGGTGATGTGTTGGAGGCAAGCGCCCCCAGAGGGAGCTTCACCTTGCGGCCAGACTCTGGGACAGTGGTGCTGCTCAGCGCGGGCATCGGGGCAACGCCGGTGATGGCGATGCTGCACGCGCTGGCTAGCGAGCACTCCCAACGGGAAGTCTGGTGGTTGTTTGGGACGCGTAACAAGAGAGATCACTCCTTCGCTCAAGAATCGCGGGTCCTTTTAGAAACTTTACCGCACAGCCGCAGCCACATCCAGTACAGCCGTCCCGATGTTGATGATCGCCTCGGCTCAGACTATAACTCCCCTGGGCGGTTCGACGTAACGGCACTTAAGAAGCTTGGGGTGCCGCGCGACGCCGATTTCTATTTGTGCGGACCCACCGGGTTCCTCGAAGATCTTGTGTCCGACCTTGCATCCTGGGGTGTCCCCGTCGGCCACATCCACACTGAATTGTTCGGCCCAGGCAAATCGAGTACTCCCGGTGTGGTCAATGCTCCTCACCGCCCGCCGCACCAACTCGCGCCTGTACCCGGCACTGGACCTCGCGTTTCTTTTGCCCGTAGCGGGCTGACGACCCGCTGGAGCCCGGCTTTCCATAGCCTGCTTGAACTCGCTGAAGCTTGCGACGTCCCGGTAAAATGGTCGTGCCGCACCGGGGTCTGCCATAGCTGTGAAAGTGGCCTGATTGCCGGCTCAGTCAGTTATGACCCGAAGCCGCTCGAGCCGCCCGCGGATGGCAATCTCTTGATTTGTTGCTCGCAGCCACTAAGCGACCTCATTATCGACTTGTGATGCCCATGGTTGGGGAGACAAAGAAGGGTGCGAAATTGCTTGAGCTCGGACTTTCACAGCTCTTCGAAGGCAAAGCTGTTGAAGTGTGGCAAGGCACGATTCGGTTCACGTTATGCCTTCTAGACGAGTGAGGCGGGGGCATGGGCGAAAAACGCAAAGTTGTCATTCTGGGGAGTGGATTTGACGGCCTTTATGGGGCGCAAGCGCTTAGAATTGCGCCGGTCGAAGTCACGCTGGGGGATAGAGTTCGTGGCAAAATCCTCAGGTGATGATCCAGGCATCTTCCGCTCGCCTGTCGAGTGTCGCTCGAAGGCGATCAATTGGGGTTCAGCCCTTTTCCTATCGCTCAGATCCCTCACCGGCTACCGCAAGGAACATAGGGCGAGATAAGGCGCTGAAGAACTCCCCTACGGGACGCTCCCTACCCAACCGGATTGTGTCTCGTCGCGGAATTGAGTTATCAACTTAGTTGTTCCTAGAAAGATGGTTCTGAATGTTGTCGCCCAGAAGCAGCTATTTTGAAATCCATCCGCCCCCCGAGATTCTTCCCCGGGTCACTCTCCGCAAGAATATACCAACCGAATGTATCGGTTGGCGTGCCCGCGCTTGGCATTCTTTGCGGTACAGAACGAAAAGTGGTGGCTGGAGCGTGTGCCCTTTTTCGATGTCGTGCGCGAACGAATCTGGATTTTTTGGCGTCGCGTGCTTCATACGGCTCACCACCGTACGCAATTGGCCGTTTATCTTCGTTTGCTCGATCGGGCGGTCCCATCGACTTATGGCCCCACGGCAGATGTCATTTGGAAGGGAGTTGATCCTACCCTGACCGTAGAGGCTGCCGGGCATAAGTGATTGAGGAGAGTTAAATCGACATCTTCGTGTCTAAAGTGACGCAATGATGTCTCTGACGTCGCGACACACCCCGTCTCTTTCGCTGGCCGGATACAGGCAATCATTAACTCATTATATGTCAATCATTTAACCTCGCGCGCCAAGACCGTTTCGCTGGCAGCACGATTGCTCGAACGAGGAAGTGTTCTCTTTTGCGAAAGGGGCAAGACAATGATTCAAATTAAGCGGGTTTATGATCCTGCAGCGGCCGGCGATGGAAGGCGCTTCTTAATTGAGCGTCTTTGGCCGCGTGGGATCAAGAAGACTGATCTGAAAATTGAGGGCTGGGTCAAAGAGGCAGGACCGAGCACGGAACTTCGCAAATGGTTTAATCATGACCCCGCCAAGTGGGATGGATTTCGACAACGTTACTCCCGGGAGCTCGACAAAAGGCCCTCTGTCTGGCGGCCAATTCTGGCGGCAAGCGAGGGCGGCACTGTGACTCTCATTTATAGCTCTCATGACGCTCAATATAATAATGCGGTCGCGTTAGCAGAATATCTGAAGAAGAAAACCTCAGCCAGGTGAGGCGGAGCTTCAGAACAGGGAAATTCGAGCTATCGTCATTACAGGAGAATGCAAGCTATGGCTCCTACAGACGTTCTTGAAAATGAACATGCGCTGATTGAGCGAGCGATGCAGGTTGTTGCAGCCGCGGCTCAGAGCCTCAGTGCCGACGAGCCTCTTCCCGCCGAGCTTCTTCCTGAAATTGTGGGGTTCATGCAGGGATGCGTTAAGGATTATCACCAGGCGAAGGAAGATTTGGTTTTGTTTGAGCTGCTGGAACAGAAAGGAGTTCCGGAGCACGGATGCCCTCTAGCCCCTCTTCAAAATGAGCACCAGAAGATCCGAGCCGTCCTGGCTGAACTCACTGCTGCTGTGGCTGCCTATCAGGCGTCAAACTTGGGGAAAGAACGCGTGGTCGAAAGCCTCACGACTCTAATAGAGACCTATCCGCAGCATCTCTGGATCGAAAATTTCCTTCTGTTTCCGATGACGAATAAGCTGCTGAATGCCGATGAGCAGGCTGTTTTGAAGCAGAGGCTCGACCGGGCAGATGCAGCCCATGGTCCGAATGCGCACCAGGAGATGATTAGGCGGGTCGAAGAGCTGGAATCAGCTGTCGCGAAGCTTACCCCACTCACTACTCCACCAGTGGCCGCCCACGAGCGAGGCGGGCCCCAGCGAATGCCAGAAATCATGCGTGGGACGGTGATTGAATTCAGTCTCACAGCAGAGGCAGAGCGCCTGCGGCAGGAACCTGCATGGGAGCACGGCAGAAACGCCAAGACTCTCATCAAGTTCCCCGATCTCCGTGTAGTGCTCACTGCCATCCGCGCTGGACAGAGGCTGACGGACCATCGGAACCCTGGCCGCATTTACGTCCAGACGCTTAGCGGCCACCTTCGCGTTGAGGCTCTCGGCAAAGAATTTGACTTACCGGTTGGACGCGTCGTAGCGATTGACCGCGAGGTTCCACATCATATTGCCGCCCTGGATGACAGCACTTTTATTGTGATCGTCGCATGGCCGGGACGGCATGCTACGGAAGAAGCAGTCGTTTCAGAAAAGAGGAGTTAGAGTTCATATTTTTTGGTGGCACAGCATAGCGCGGCTCAACAGCCATTTTCGATGATTTTGAAGAAAGCGGTGAGGCTGCTGAGGCAGCGATGCTGCGAGACGTTTGAACACGACGTGATGATTAGATGGTGATCAACCTCGCAGAAGGCGTTGTGGGCGATGCAACAGGAGGAATTCCATGACAGATTCGATTCGAATCAGCAAGGAAGAAGTAAGGCGGCGGATGGATTCCGGGGAAGGGATCGTATTCCTGGATGTCCGAAACCCGGGTCCTTGGGAGCGGTCGGGGCATAAGATCAAAGGGGCGATTCGAATGCCCCTCAACGAGATCGATCAGCACATCGGTTCGATTCCGAAAGGTAGGCCCATCGTCACCTATTGCACTTGACCACACGAATCAGCGAGCGCCCGTGCGGCGGTCAAATTGATGTACTACGGCTGGACGGATGCGCATGCACTGCTTGGGGGATTTGAAGAATGGGAGGCGGCGGGCTACCCGACAGACGAAAAGAACCTCGCTGCGCCCGTCCGCTGACCTCCATGGATTTCCTATAACCGCCCTGCCTTTACTAAAATATGCTCGCCCTTGGGAACACGGAGCGCGACATGGAGAACAGCTCGCCGTTCGGTGACATTGATCTTCTCGCCCCGGAACATGGCGCCGATGCGCTCACGCAGGCCGGACTGCTCCGCAAGCTCGATGAGCAGCCGGATCGTCTCATCGGTAATGCGATTCTTCGAGTAATCGAAGTAAAGACCTGCAGCCTCCAGCGTGAAGCGCCCGGCGCGCTGCGGATCCTCAGCGAAAAGCTGGCGGAGATGTGCCTTCTGGATGTTCGCGTAATGTATTTCGAGCGCCTTCCACGCCGGGCGCTTGCGGAACGGGGTGATGGTGGGCTGCGGTTGGGAGTTGGTGGCTATTTTTCTTTTCCTTCTTAAGATCAGGATGAGAAGGAGAATGCTTTCTCAAGTGCTGCCCATCTGTTTCAACTTTGTTGATTTTGATCTCAGCCGGTTGCTTTGAGCGCACACTTCGACGCGATGCAGGCGAGCAGCTCTTTCCAGGACTTTACAAACGATTCGGCGCCTTCACGCTGGAGGTCCTCGGCGAGTTGATCGTAGTTGACGCCAACCTGCGCGAACTTACCAATCACCTTCTCAGCGTCGCCACCGCTGACGGGCAGAAGCTTGCCGATCGCGCCGTGGCCGGCGAAATCGAGCAGTGTCTTTTCAGGGATGGTATTAATGGTGAAGGGGGCGGCAAGCGCCTTGATATAAAGAATGTCGGAAGCATCAGGGTCTTTAGTGCCTGTGCTCGCCCAGAGCAGGCGCTGCGCTCCGGCGTTGGCCAGACGCAGCCAGCGCTCCGAATCGAGCAGTTCACGGTAAGCTCTATAGGTTCGCTTGGCGACTGCGATTCCAAGTTTGTCCCGCAACTCGCTGGGAACTTTGTCCATCACCGCCTTGTCCCAGCGGCTGATGAAAACCGAGGCCACGGACCATACACCCGGG
>DASUKV010000441.1:0-6358 GCA_036278555.1 Terriglobia bacterium | reverse complement strand
GATCATGAGCTACCTGTCGAAATCGACCCATCAAGGACCACCGCAACGCTTCAAGCGGGAACGCTGGAAGTTGTAATGCCCAAAGCGGCGGCGGATCCGGCTGTGAGGCGTGAGCAGCGTTTGTAATTACGTGGGCCGGAGATTGCATGGCTCCGGTGTCCAACAGAGGATGCGGTTCGGAGGCATCTATGGGAAGCCTAAAAGCAGCTGAGGAGGCAATCTCGCCTGCAGCCACCGAGATCGAGAAACTGATCATTGATCCGGGTCATTCTTCCATTGTATTTTCAGTGCGCCATATGGTGATCAACGATATTCGCGGGCGCTTCACCCGGTTCTCGGGAATCATTTTGTACAGCCGGCGGGATGCTGTTCGCTCCTCCGTGAGTCTGACCATTGACGCTACCACCGTGAATACGGACAACTCCGATCGGGATAACGATTTGCGCAGCGCGAAGTTTTTTGATTCCGCGAGGTTTCCGCAGGTCGTTTTTCACAGCAAGCGTATTGATCAATTATGCGACGGATACGTTTGTGTCGGCGACCTGACTTTGCATGGAGTGACAGAAGAAACCGCCATTTGTTTTGAAATTACGGGCCGGCAGAAGGATCTCGAAGGCAAAGAGAGGATCGGTTTTAAGGGCGATTTAAAGCTCGACCGAAGGAAGTTCGGGTTGACTTATAACGCGTTCCTCGCGAACGGCGGCCCGGTGGTCGGAAACGAAATTAAAATCAACCTGAGTATTGAAGCGGTTCGGGAATAGAAGCCGGCATCCGAAACCGCAACGGTTTCGCTTCATTGCGGAAAACGTTTGTCCGTCATCCAGGATTTGTCCACATATTGTTTGGCCGTGAAGGCGGATGGCTAACGGACCAACGGACTCTCCCAGACGCGAAAAAGCAATTCCTTGAGTTGCGCGAAATCCCTGGGGCCAAGCTCGTCGCGCCATTCGCGCTCGATCTCGCGGAGCACTTCCAGAGCCTTTGCGTAGGCGGCGTGTCCGCGCTTCGTAAAGCGCACAATTCGCGCGCGGCCCTCATCCGGCGCGTCCGACCTGACCAAATATCCGATATCTTCGAGGCTCCCAAGCAAGCGGTTCATGGCCTGCTTGCTCATCCCTGCGCGCTCGGCGAGAACGCCGGGGCGAAACCCATCGGGGCCAGGAAATCGGAAGAGCGCCATGTGCGGCAGACTGAGGCCCTGAAAGCCCGCCGCATTCAGTTCGTGGATGATACGCCGGTGAATGGCCTCGGCAGGAACGCGCAGCAGGGCGCCAATGAGCATATCCCTGGTTTTGACTGGTGAATTTTCCTGCCAAAAATTCATTGACAATCCATGTAAACTTTGTTTACCATTCTTTAAGTAAATATAGTTTACCAAAAGGAGAGACAAATGACACCTCTAACGATCAACTTATCCGGCCATTCCGCGAAGCAATCCGCGAGTGGCGCAGAGGGAACCGCCGCCAAGCCGCAACGAAACGAGGTGAAGTCCGTGCCCGCTGGAACCGGCGCAGCTTACTGGGGTCCCGGTGAACTGATGACGTATCTGATCACCGGTGAGGAGACCCAGGGTGCGTACTTTTTGTCGGAGATTTCTGTCGCGCCGGGCGGGGGCGCTCCGCCCCACATCCACCACCGCGAGGACGAATCGTTCCACCTGCTTGAAGGCACACTCACGATTCAGGTGGGCGGAGATACAATCGTTGCGTCGGCCGGGGATTTTACGTATCTTCCCCGTGGAATCGCTCACTCGTTCAAGAACACCGGCGATGCGATTGCGAAGGCCCTGGTTCTGGCCACGCCGGCGGGCCTTGAGGGTTTTTTTGCGGAGGTGTTCGAGCCCGCTACGGACCAATCCGTGCCGCCTCCGTTTCACAACCAGGAATTGATCGGCCGGGCGCTCGCGGCGGGCCCCCGGTACGGAATGGAGCTTCTTCCTCCGGCATAACGGGGTTATATCGGGATCCATGAGATGATCTGGGAACGAAGCGACATAAGAAAAGGATCTCTCCATGCCATTGCAATCTATCGGTCCATGTGTCAATCCTGCCGACGAAACGATCCGCATAGGGCCGCTCGCGGTGCGCTTCCTCGTCACCGGCGAGAACTCGTCCGGCACAGTTACGGCCTTTGAGGTCGTTGTTCCCGCTGGACGGCGCCTGATGGGGCCGGCGCACAGCCATGACCACTACGAGGAGACGATCTACGGCATCGAAGGCGTGTTGACGTGGACCGTGGACGGCAAGCTGATTGACGTGGGGCCGGGGCAGGCGCTCTGTATTCCGCGCGGTGCCGTGCACCGGTTCGACAACAACGGCAGTCAGGACGTGAAGGCGCTCTGCGTGATCACTCCGGCTGCGATCGGTCCGCAGTTTTTCCGCGAAGCGGCGGACGTGGTCGGCGCGGCAGGAGGCGGTCCGCCGGACCGCGCGAAAATGGTAGAGGTCATGCGCCGCCACGGCCTGACACCAGCACCGCCTCCGCCTCAGGCGTAGGGGCTGCGACGCGCGAAAGGGACGTCATCAGCCAGGCCGCTCCAACCTCATGCATCCAGGCACCGAGATTTGATGCGACGGCAGCAATCCACAAGGCTTTGAAGAGTTGATAGCGCAAAACGCTCCAGCCGGGGCTTTTGCCCGTGGCGCGTCTGCGGGCGTGCCGTGCCCGTTCACCAAAGGCCTGGAACTCAGAAAAGAGGCCCTGCCCTACAATTCCCGCAGCAAGCGGCGCCAAATAGCCATCGTTTCACAACAGGAATCGAAGAGCCGAGCAAGCTTTTTGCAGCGTGAGCCTATTCAGAAACACCCGATCCGTTTCGGCGCGTTGTTGAGGCAGCTCAGCGAGACCCGCAGAATCACCCGCGCGAAAGTAGCCGGGATAATTTTCCCCCAACAGTCCCGAGCCGGGAATCTGCGAAGCGAGCAGCGGAACGCCTGAGACGACGGCCTCGGAAATAACGCTGGCTCCCCCTTCCATGCGCGAAGAGAGCACGCACAGCGCGCTTTGCTGGAGGATTCGCTGCACACGCCGCGGAGGCCGTTCGCCGAACCAACGTTAATGCGGGTTGAGCTTCATTTTGGTGTGCGCGCGCCGGGCCAAGATGGAGGATGATGCGCACGCGCGACGACCGAGGAAGCCGCCGCGCCGCGAGCGCGGCTCGAAATGTGTCTTTGACGCGGCACCGGCCGCCAATCACGCACACGTCGAAAGTGCGCCGAGGCCGGCGGCGTTTGTGCGGTGCAGCCGTAGCGCGGGATCGCGGGCACGATTGGTAAATCACTCGTGGCTTTTTGCAAAGCCGCGTACCGGGAGTCATGGCGGAGCCCAGTTGGAGACCATTCCAAACCAGGGGCTAAGCGGCGTTCCGGTGCTGGTCGGCTTTGGCATTGTCCGCCGCCTTCATTGCAGGATACCAACGAACGAACTCGTCTCGGAGCACGCCGTCCAGCGCCCGGGTTCGCACCTGTAAAAGCAAATGCGCTCCGCGTTGGCTCCATCGCGTCTGCTGGCGCTTCACCATTCTTTTGCTTACCATCTGATTGATCGTGGATTCGACGAATGCTGTCGAGATCGCGTCCCCATGCCGATAGCGATCACCGAAGTTCGGAATGAAGACTTCGTTGGCTTTGATGTACTGGTCGAATTCATAGACCGCCTTGAGCAGCTTCTTGGCGCTCTCGGAATATTCCGCGATTGTCTCCAGCTCAAGCTCTAAATCCGCAATGAGCTGAAGCGCCCGATACACATTCCCGTGCCACAGGTTCCATTTCAGACTGTCCAGGCTCTTCTCGACCTCCTGGATGTCTTCGCCGTCCGGAGTTTCATCCTCTTCATTGTGGCCGCGCGTCGATGGGATCTCGGCGGCGGCACCCTTCAGCAGGCACGCTCTTGCCGGCAATGACCTCAAACCAGCCCTCCGTGCGCAATTTCTGATCTTTGGCGTGCACGTAGCCCCCGTCCAATCCGACCGTCAAGGGCAGATTCGGCGGCGGCAGTTGTGCCCAATCCCGTGGGCAACCGTCGATGAATTGACCCTTCTCCTCACCGAGTTCACTCTCCAGCCGTTCCGCGACTTTCTCCAGGTTGCGATGCAGCGAGGCAATGGAGATCGCATTCCCGATCGGCAAAATCTCCGCCAACAACTCCGCGGTCATGCCGTAAGGAATCAGAGAAACGAACTTCGCTTCCAGATATGCAAGTTCCGGTGCGGTGCGTTCTTTCAAAAGCTCAGCCAACGGACTGCTGCTCAGTTTCTCTGGCTTTTTCTGGCAGGCGCATTCGTAGTAACGCGGACTCTCAAGCGTCAGCTTGCCGAACAGCGTGCGAAAAAGGATCGGATGCTTTCCTTTGCGTCCGAGCGGTTGGCCACAAACTGAGCACCGCGAGTGTTCCGCCAGATGCTGGTTGACCTGGTGCGTCACCATCGTCTGCTGTAGGCCGCGCAGCAGGTCTTTGGCTTCCGCCAGCGTGAGGCCGAGATCTTCAACCTGCAGCGCATCGCGTTCCAGGACGGCGACCTCTTCCACCGCCTCCGGATTCTCATTCTCGGATTCGATAACGACCTGAATCTTCATCTTCATGGACAGACTCTCCTTTATCCCCACCTCCATTCTTCGTCACCTGTTGCATATTGCTTCAGGCGGCGATTGACATTTCGGCGATCGAAGCGATCCGGTTGGAAACGCTGGTAGGTTTCCACGCAGTCTGCTGCTTCCCGCAGCTCATCCCAGTCGCCGATGGCGTCGCGAATGGTCTCATCGTCCTGGGCGTCGAGAAGCTGGCTGACGGCTTTGGCCATCACTGAGAGGTCCTCAAATGGTAGACGGCGCCAATGCTGGTCTACCCGTTCCATGTACGCCCACGGACCACCACAGTCTTCCTCCGGCCCGGCGCGCCGCCCTCCCACGCAAACCGGGTAGATTTTCTTGGCCTCCACCGGCAGGCGCCGCTCAATCCGCACCTCGTGCTCCCACCGGTCGCCGAAGTCGTATTCATACAGGAATCGCTTGTTGATCCGGAATTTGAAGTCGCCGAGGTGAACCTTGCGGGGATCTGAGGAGAAGCCGGGGCCGCCAATTCGGCTGATCCCATAGTCTTGGCCGTGGATGTGGAACCGGTGGAGGTGCAGGTCACTCCAGTCAATGACAATCTGCAGGGCGTAATGGAGGTCGGCGATGGTGCTGTCACTGCGGACCAGAAGCCGTCGCCAGATCATCGGGCTGATGCGGCGAATCCAGACGTGGGCTTGGTAGACCTCGACGCCGCTCTCATCTTCCACAATACCGCGAGGGTATCAGGAAACGGCAGCCGGCCAAAGCACAAAGTTCTTGTTTATGAAGATCGGAAGGGATTTTCCTGAATTCCTGACAGGTAGCCCCCGCTTTGGAATGGTCTCCTCGCTGGCGTGCAGCGTTTTTTTTGAATGTCAGCTTCCATTTATTCAACTGATGCCACAAGGCCCCGATCTTGATCGATACGCCCTGTCCTGCCAGGCGTTCGCACAACTCCGCCAAGCTCAGCCCCGGCTCCTGTTCGATCCAAGCACGCAGTACGGACTCCATCTCCGCCACCCGCGAACGACGATGACCGCCGATCTGCAAACTGCTGCGTTGGCCCGTCTTCTGCCGCCGCTCCCGTACCCGGTAAATCCACACTCGACTGACTTCCAGCCGGCGAGCAATCGCCGTCGGACGTTCTCCGCGATCCAGCGCCCATAACACCCGATCCCGCAAGTCTTGCGAATAGGATTGCATCTCTGCCGCTCCTTTGTCGGCGGAGACATTATCCCTCACAATGTATACACATAAATTGAAGATGCTAGTGTCAATTCTTCAGACATTGCCCCCAATCATTGTGTGGATTGGTTGAATTTGCGCAAAAGTACGTAAAGTCCCACAAGATTTTCGGCAAGGCACATTGATTCAGAGACATCGGGCGGTTCGACAGCCCCCAATTTTGGGCTCCTTTTAGGGGGTCAATTTTGGGAATCGGATTCCGACACTATCCCGGAGCTTTTCTTCTGTGAAATCATATTCGCCGAGCAGGTTAAGGTGCAGCCAGGCGGCCGCCGAGCTGTGAGCCACCGCATCGAGCACTGCTTCCCGGGTGGCAGGATCTTTGATCTCCTCCAGCTTCTGGGACAGGTAGAGATAATTCCAGCAGATGATGCAGTTTTTGATGAGCCTCTTGCAGGCTTCCTCCATCTCCTGGTCTTCTTTCTCCGCCTGAAGGAATTCGCGCGGGCTGCCCACTGAGACGGCGCGGGTGAAGCGGCGCACGTGCTCGATTCGATCCATCTGCTTCTCGATGGCCTGCCTCAACACCGGATCGTCAATGTAGCGGAGAATAAACAGCGACT
>DASUKV010000440.1:0-3351 GCA_036278555.1 Terriglobia bacterium | reverse complement strand
TTTCCGAAGGTCACGGGTTTTGTCCAGTGGATCGGCGTTGATCGCGGCTCGCGTGTTAAAAAGGGTCAGATTCTGGCGGTGCTGGTGGCGCCGGAACTCGCCGCCCAGAAAGCCGAAGCGCAGGCGAAGCTGGAAAGCGCGGAGAACCGCCGAATTGAAGCAGAGGCCAAGCTATCGTCCGATGAGAGCACTTATCAGCGGCTGAAAGTGGCCGCGGCCACACCCGGAGTGATCTCCGATCAGGAGCTCGAGGTGGCGCAGAAAACCGCCGATGCCGACCGCGCCCGCGTGGTGGCGCTTCGCAATACACGGGACGCCGCGCGCGCTACGCTGAAATCCGTGGAAGAAATCGAAAGCTACCTCCGCATCACAGCTCCCTTCGACGGCGTGATTACCAAGCGCAACGTCCATCCCGGCGCGCTGGTGGGCCCAGCCGGAGGAGGCGGGGCGCAATCCTCGATGGTGCGTATTGAACAGGTGTCGCATTTGAGGCTGGTCGTCGCGGTGCCCGAAGCTTACGTCGCGGGCGTCGAAAAAGGCGCTAAGGTCAGCTTTACGGTTCCGGCGTTTCCCGGCCGCACGTTTACCGGGACGGTGGCCCGTCTTGCCGAATCGATGGACGTAACCACCCGCACGATGCCCGTGGAAATGGATGTCTGGAACCCGTCCTGGGAGCTCCACTCCGGAATGTTTCCGGAAGTCTCCTGGCCGGTGCGCCGTCCCCATCCTTCGCTCTTTGTTCCGCAGTCGGCCGTGGCGCGTACCATGGAAGCCAACTTTGTGGTCCGGGTGCGCGACGAAAAAGCCGAGTGGGTGAACGTGAAGCCGGGCGCAAGCTCGGGAAACCTGGTTGAGGTGTTCGGCGATCTCCAGGCCGGCGAGGAGGTCGCGCTGCACGCCTCGGAGGAGCTTCGTCCGAATACGCAGGTCTCCAGCCATGTGGCTCCATGAGGCACATGGGGGTCATACCGGGGCCGTTCGCTCCGCCTGACTTGCTGTCATTCCGAGGACCGATGTTTTGGATCGGTCCGAGGAATCTGCTTTGTTTTTAGCTTCAGGACTATGTAGCGAATCTTGCAACTCAGGAGATTCGCCCAGTCCATCTTTGCCATCCCACCTCAAAACTCCGTTGAAAGATAGTATTCTCCGGGAGAACCAATTCGTAGTAAGTTGATTCTTCACCCCGGTCCGAAGCTGGCCCCCAAAGGGTCAAGGGAATTTTTATGGGCAGGAAAATCCGCTTGGGGATTTTGTTCGGAGGCCGCTCCGGTGAGCACGAAGTCTCGCTCGAATCGGCAGCCTCGGTCATGGGAGCTCTCGACCGTTCAAAATATGACGTCACCCCCGTCGGCATCACGAAGGGGGGCCGCTGGACTCTGGGGCCCACGGTGATTGAGGGCAAGACGCCGGACTTGGCTGCTGTGATTGGCCACGGGAAACCTGTCGCCGCTTCTGCGGATCCCTCCGCGCCGAAGCTGATCCCGCTCAGCCGCGCGCTGCCCGGCAAATCTAATTCCATCCCTCAGCTTGACGTGGTCTTTCCCATCTTGCACGGCACGTTCGGGGAAGATGGAACGGTGCAGGGGCTGCTCGAACTGGCCGGCGTCCCTTACGTGGGCGCGGGTGTGCTCGCCTCCGCCGCCGGCATGGACAAAGACGTGATGAAGCGGCTTTTCCGCGACGCGGATCTTCCTGTCGTGAAATGGATTCTCGCACTGCGGACGGAATGGGAAAATCATTCCGCCGCGCTGCGAAGAAGGATTGAACGGGAGATAGGTTATCCCGCCTTCGTGAAGCCGGCGAATCTCGGCTCTTCAGTGGGAATCAGCAAGGTCCGCCGAAGGGCAGACCTGGGCGCGGCGCTCGCGCTTGCGGCGCGGTACGATCGCAAGGTTCTGGTAGAAAAAGCAATCGATGCGCGCGAAATTGAGTGCGCGGTGCTGGGCAACGATCAGCCCGAAGCGTCTGTGCCGGGCGAGGTGGTGCCGGTGAATGAATTTTACGATTACGACGCGAAGTACGTGAGCGAAGGATCGGAGCTGATCATCCCCGCGAAGCTTGGCGCCCGGAAGACGCGCGAAGTGCGCGCGCTCGCGATCCGCGCTTTCAAGGCCATCGACGGCGCGGGCATGGGACGCGTCGATTTTCTTCTTGATCGTAAAACCGGCAAGCTCTGGGTAAACGAGATTAACACTATTCCCGGATTCACTTCCATCAGCATGTATCCCAAACTCTGGGAAGCCTCCGGTCTTCCCTACCCCCGGCTCATCGACCGCCTTATTGAATTGGCGCTCGAACGCCACCAGGAAAAATCCCGCACGCGCTATCACTACGATTAATAAAACATGTAAGCTGTAGGCGACGATGTCCGAAATCCGGCCGTGGGGACACCGGCGCTACAGCCAAATGATCGCCATGTGAACGGATGCAACGACGCCACGATTAATAGAAAACGTACGCTGTAACGGCGATGTCCTCATCGCCGAATCCGGCCGTGGGGACACCGGCGCTACAGCAAAGGAGATGCCGACGACACACGAATCGTGCCGCCGCTACCCGTGGCCGCGAATGCCCGCCCCGCCTGTGATATACTCCGGTGCTCTGAAAAACTCAAGTCGGGAGGCTTGGCCGAGCGATGACGTTCAAACGACTGTTGTTTCTCCTGCTTTTCTTCGCGATCTCAACCGGCCCGTGCCTGGCTCAGACCCCGCAGAAACCTCCAGCCTCTCCATCGCGGCGGACGTCTCCCATTCCGCCCATCCATCCGAAACCACTCATCTCACCCCAAGTGCGGCCCGGTGGCGCCGTCACGTTCCGGTTCCGCGATCCAAACGCCCAGAAGGTAATGTTCGTCCTGGAGGGCGCCCGGCCCGTGCCGATGCAAAAAAACGCTCAAGGTGTTTGGACCATTACCACCGAACCCCTTCCGCCAGACATTTACGGCTACTCGTTCGTTGCCGACGGTGTGAGCCTGATCGATCCTTCGAATCACCTCATCAAGCCGAACCTTCTTCATCCGCAGAGCATGGTACACGTGCCCGGTCCGCCGTCGACCCCGTGGGAAATCAATCCGGTCCCGCACGGTGTCATTCACCATCACTTCTACCACTCGTCGGTAGTGAACGATGATCGGGATTTTTACGTTTACACGCCCCCGGGCTACGATCCGGCCAGCAGTACGCGTTATCCCGTTCTGTACCTGCTGCATGGTTACAGCGACGATGCCAGCGCTTGGACGGCCGTGGGGCGCGCGAATATCATTCTTGACAATCTGATCGCGCAAGGGAAAGCAAAGCCGATGATTGTGGTGATGCCGCTCGGCTACGGCGCGCCGGAGATACTCGCGCCGGG
>DASUKV010000439.1:0-4822 GCA_036278555.1 Terriglobia bacterium | reverse complement strand
TGAAGCTCAAATCGCCACGACCATAGAACAGGCCTTGAACTTGAAATCAAATCCCCATCGCTTGCTGCTGGTTTCCCGCATTGGCAATCAGTACCCTTGGCAGCTTTGCTGTCGCGCAGCGAAAGCGGTCCTTCGAACGGGGTATCATGAGGCTACCATGGTAGCCCACAGAAGTCAAGAAAAATCGGCCGAATTCGGCCGAAAATTACCGTTGGCAGGTGTAACCGCAATGTCCGCGATGGGTGCGGGGATTGAAACCGCGCACCTCTTTTGCGTGGCTGTTCGGCTTGCCTGTTTGCACTTTCACTTTTCGCAAACAGGCGCCCTCCGAGCCTCCGCAATTGCGGCGGAAATCGGCAGATGGCCGCTTCAGCGGCTGAAGCCGCTTGGGCGGGCGGCCTGGCAAGTGTCGGAGCTGAAGCTCCGACCTCCTGAGGGAATGGCGATGATCATGCCTGACAAGACCCAAAAGGGGTCGGACCTTCAGGTCCGACAGAAAACAGCAGGCTAGCAGCGCGGGCTATGGTGACAAGCTTGCCTGTAGCGCCACCGTCCCGGCGGCATTTTTCAGGGTCGGCAAGATGCCGGGGCTATCGAAGTCCGTCACCCTATTATGCAATCCTCTTTAGGCGCGCTGCAGCCGCCTTCAGACGCCTGTCTTCATTTCCGCCGCGAGACTCTGCTAAGGCGTCGCCTCGTTGCCGGCGGCGATTGAGCAAATAAACGAACCTCCCGGGCGAAACGGCAAGGCAATAATGGTAAGGATCGTAGCACGCACTCCACAACAAAGGTGGGGTCGTGCCTGCCGCTATCGCGGAAGCACATCCCGAGCGGCAATCAGCATTTTCACCAGCCGGTCGAGGACTTGTTCTGAGAGGTTTGTGGTCACGGAGAGCCGCAGGCGTGATGTGCCTTGGGGGACGGTGGGCGGGCGGATGGGGCGGACGGCGAAGCCGTGCCGCGAGAGTTCGCGGGCGTAATGTAGGGCGGCGTCAGTCTCGCCCAGCAGCACGGGCACGATTTGCGAATCGCTCGTGCCGGTATTGAATCCGGCTTCCTGCAAACGTACACGGAGAAACCCGGACAGGCTTTCAAGCCGGCGGCGCCCGGAGTCGGCTTCGGCGACGATCTCGACCGCTTTCCCGAGTTGCGCGGCGAAGTAGGGCGGCAGGGCGGTGCTGTAGACAAAAGTCCGCGCACGGTTCACAAGAAACTGTTTCAGCGTTTCCGTGCCGCACACAAATGCTCCGGCGGAAGCCAGGGCCTTGCCGCACGGATGGACGGTAGCAAGCACCTGCGTGTTGGCGCGGGCGGCAGCCACCAGGCCCCGTCCTCGGGGACCGAAAACGCCCGTCGCGTGTGCTTCGTCCACCACCAGGTCCGCCCCAAAACGATCGGCCAGCGAGAGCAATTCCGGCAGGGGCGCGCGGTCGCCCTCCATGCTGAAGAGGCTCTCCACCACGATGAATTTGCGGCCGTTGGAATCGCAGCGGCGCAGCGCATCTTCGAGGAAATTGAGATCGAGGTGAGGGAAGATCACTTTGCGGGCGCGCGACAGGCGCATGCCGTCAATCAGGCTGGCGTGGTTTGATTCATCTGAAAAGACCGTGTCGCCTGGGCGCAGGATGGCGGTCAAAAGCCCCACATTGGCGGCGTAGCCGGAACTGAAAAAGAGCGTGGCCTCGGTTCCAATAAAGCGCGCGAACTCGGCTTCCAGTTCCTCCCAGGCCGCCGCGTTGCCGCTGAGCAGTCTCGATCCGGTGGAGGCTGCGGGGCTGCCGGATTCAAGCGCAGCCGCGACCGCACTGGCGAGCCTGGGGTCCCGCGAAAGGCCGAGATAATCATTCGAGCAAAGATTGACACCCTCCATCCGGCCGAGCTGTCGAAGCTCCTGACGCGCTTCAAGCGCATCGAGTTCCGCGCGCAGGCTGTCGATTGTGGAATCTGTGTAGGGCTTACTCATAAGCCATGGGCCGCAGTCCGAGATCGCGGAACAACTGCTGGTCCTCATCGAACTCGGGATTGGGCGTGGTCAGCAGCTTCTCTCCGGTAAAAATGGAATTGGCGCCCGCCAGGAAGCACATGGCGGCGGCCTCGCGCGAAAGGGAGCGTCGGCCGGCGCTAAGGCGCACCATCGAGACGGGCATCAGCAGGCGCGCCGTTGCAATGCATCGCACCAGCGCCAGCGGATCGGCGGGCCGGGCGTTGGCGAGCGGCGTGCCCTCCACGGCCACCAGCATGTTGATGGGCACGCTTTCAGGATGCGGATCGAGCGAGGCAAGCTGGTGCAGCAGGCCAATGCGATCATCATTGCTCTCGCCCATGCCGATAATGCCTCCGCAGCAGACGGTAATGCCCGCCTTGCGGACGTGATCGAGCGTGCGCAGGCGATCATTGTAGCTTCGCGTGGTGATGATGTTGCCGTAAAACTCCGGCGAGGTGTCCAGGTTGTGGTTGTAGGCTGTAAGGCCGGCTTCGGCCAGGCGCCGCGCCTGAACATCGGTCAGCATGCCGAGCGTGCAGCAGACTTCCATGTCGAGCGCCGCCACGCCGCGCACCATTTCGAGCACCGCGTCAAAATCGTTGCCGTCGCGCACCTCGCGCCACGCCGCGCCCATGCAGAAGCGCGTGGATCCTTCGCTTCTGGCCTCGCGCGCGCGGGCCAGAACGTCGTCCACAGCCATCAGCGCGGCGCGTTCCACGCCGGTTTCGTAATGAGCGCTCTGCGGGCAGTAGCCGCAATCCTCCGGGCAGCCGCCGGTCTTGATGGAAAGCAGCCGGCAGAACTGTACTTCCTGCGGATTGTGGTGCTGCCGATGAACCTGCTGCGCCTGAAACACCAACTCCAGCAGCGGCTGATGGTAGATGGAATGCACTTCGGGCCGCGTCCAGTCATGCCGCACGGGTTGAGGTGGTGACAATGTCGATGCTGCTTTCAAAAGTCTCTTCCTTTCATGAGCGCGATTACACACATTGCGAAAAACCGCAATCCCGCGTTACAGGATGCCACCCGACGGAACCTCAGCGGCTGAAGCCGCTTTCAATCGCGAACGGCTTCCTGGCACGGCTGAAGCCATGCCCTCCTAAAAAGGCGATCAATCCGCAGAGCTGCCAGACCGCCAACAGGTTGCGCTAAGTCGCGTCGCGAAGCGCTTCTCGCGGTTGCAGATGCCATTATGGCACGGCTTCGCAGTCAGGTGAAAAGGTAGCGGCAATGGCTTGTTCTATCTGCTTACTGCCTACTGCCTACTGCCTTCTGCCTACTGCTCGAAGGTGGCTCCAGCGCCGCCTGCCTCGCCAATTCCGCTCATCATCACCATCTTCCCCTTGCATTCGTAGGGCGGAGCGTGTTTACAATCGGTTTCCCGCATTTTCGGAATCGAGCGGCCGAGGCCTGCCGGCGGAAGTGGACGAATGTCCGCTCTGCACCGAGCCGCATTGACTTTGCGATTGGAGAGCAACGATGGCTGTTTACGTGATAGCCGGTTACGACATTACCGATCCCAAGCGCTTTGAGGACTACGGGCCCGGCGTGATGCCGCTGCTTCAGAAGCACGGGGCGGAGGTGCTGGCGGCCGACTTCGAAAGCGAGGCGCTGGAAGGGCCGGCGCCTAAGGTGACCGTGGTGCTAAAGTTCCCTTCAGCGGAAGCGGCCCGCAACTGGTATAACGATCCGGCGTACGGCCCGGTGAGGCAGATCCGTCTCGATTCGACCGAAGGCGGCTACATTGCGATGGCGAAGGAGCTGAAGGCCCCGGCGTAGGGCGGGCAGCGCGGTTCTCTGATGCCGCTGGGATGGGATTAAAATAGGGGGAATGAAAACACTCGCGAATCCAAATGACAGGATTGAAATCCTGAAACGGCTGAGGGCCGTGCGGACCACCAGCCGGCGGCAGTGGGGAGAAATGACGCCGCACCAGATGATCTGCCACCTGAGCGACGCCTTCCGGTCATGCCTGGGTGAGCGCGAAGTTCGCCCGGCCAGCCGGTGGATTCCGAGGACTCCGTTTCGTTGGGCCGCGCTGTGGCTCCCGATGCCGTGGCCGCATGGCGTGCAGGGGCCGGCTGAATGGGATCCCGAAGCCGGAGGCAGTCAGCCGAGGGAATTTGAGGAAGACAAGAGGGAACTGAAGAAGCTGATCGATCGCTACAGCAAACCGCCTAGAGGTTTTGAATGGCCGGCCCACCCCTTCTTTGGGCGCATGTCGCTGTCGGATTGGATGCGCCTGGGTTATCTGCATGCCGACCATCACCTGAGACAGTTCGGGGCATGAAGGGCAAGCAAAGAGTCGGGGCGAACTGACATCGTGTGAATCATGAAATTGAAGAAGCGACAGATCGTTTCCCTGATCGCCGCGCTCGCGGCCGCGATCGTACTGGCGGGCGCCTTCACAGGTGAGATGCGGGGCGCAACGGCGTACCAGGTGACTGAGCAGCCCGGGAATGATCAGCTCATCCGGGTGGGCATCGTGCAGATGAATGCGCGCGTGCTTGACAAAGACTACAACCTGGCCCAGGCGGAAGAATTGATCCGTCAGGCCGCGGCCGAGGGTGCGAAGATCGTTCTGACACCTGAAGCTGCCGTCCAGGGCTATGCGAGGGTAGCGCTGCAACCGGGAGAATCCGACGACGACCCAAGGCTTGCCACTGGGCGGAAGAGAATTCTGGCGGCGGCGGAGCCGATTCCGGGTCCTGCCACCAGCCGCTTTTCGGCCCTGGCGCAGGACCTCGGCATCTGGATTATCTTCGGGATGGACGAGAACCGGGGCGGGAAATTATTCAACACCGCCGTTCTGATGAACCCTGCGGGGCAGATTGTCGG
>DASUKV010000438.1:0-3118 GCA_036278555.1 Terriglobia bacterium | reverse complement strand
AAGCGGGAGTAACGGCTTGTCTGGCGGCTGTGGCGGGATATTTTTTCGTGCAATATACCCTCCGCAAGAGGCCAAAAGAACTCTATGGAGCAATGGGTGAACGGCAGGCATAATACGGATTTGGCGGGCAAAACGGCGGTAATAACCGGAGGAGGGAGTGGAATCGGACGCGCAATCGCTCATCTGTTTGCGCTGGAAGGGGCTCGCGTCATCTCGGTGGATATCGATGCTGCGGCTAACGCGGAGACGGCGCGGATGATCCGCGAAAGTGGAGGTTCGTGTGAGGCCGTGGAGGGCGACGTCTCCCGAGCCCAAGATGTGAAGCGGGCTTTTCAGCTTGCCGGGCGCGTTGATGTGCTCGTGAATAACGCTGCGGCCATCGCCGGCGACGGACGGCTTCATGAAATTTCCGAAGAAGCGTGGGACAGGGTTCTCGCCATCTGTTTGAAAAGCGTTTACTTGTGCAGCCGGGTAGCGATCGAGGGAATGATGGCGCAACGCGCGGGCGCGATTGTGAATCTCAGCTCCGTGAATGCCCTTACGGGAGTTCATTTCGCGGCCTATACTGCCGCTAAAGGGGCTATCCTCTCGCTGACCAGGCTGATGGCCCTTGAATACGGGCCTTATGGAATCCGCGTGAATGCGATTTGTCCGGGGACGATCATGACGGAAAGCACGCGCCGGTATTGCGAGGATCACCCGGAAGGGAAAGCGGGCTTGCTGGCGCTTTATCCTGGCGGAGCTTTCGGGGAACCCGCCGATATCGCGGAGTGCGCACTCTATCTGGCCTCGAGGCGGGCGAAGTTCATGAACGGCAGCGTCGTGGTGGTCGACGGCGGGATGAGCGCCATCCACCGGATTGAGCCCTTCGATCCCGGGGTCTGAAATGTGTTCTGTAGCGGCGGCGTCCCTTCACTCTGTTCAGGGCAGGCTCTCGCCGCCGGTTTTTAAGAAATCGGGACCGGCGGCCCCTTCCAGGGCAGGCTTCGACCGCCGCTACAATTCTTGGCTTTCTTTTTATCATTTTGGCTGGTTTCCTATGCAGATAGCACATCTTGGTTGGGAAGACGCCCGGCGACTTGATGGCTGCGTATTCCTTGTACCCTTGGGTTCTTTAGAGCAGCATGGATTGCACTTGCCCTTGGTTACGGACACCGCGATCGTTAGCGAAATCAGCCGCCGAGTGGAAAAGAGCGATCCTGAAGGGATCGTGCTGCTGCCCGCCCTCTGGCTGGGGCACTCGCCGCATCACCGGCGTTTTGCCTGCGTCAGTCTTGACCTGCGGCCTTACGTTGAGATGATCTGCGGCGTCTGCAGGTCATTGGTGGCGCTGGGAGCCAGGAAGATCCTGCTGCTGAACGGCCACGGGGGCAATGACGTTCCGTGCAAAGCGGCGCTGCGCGAACTGAAGTCGGAGTTCGAAAGCAGGCCGGACATTTACATCGCCTATGCGACCTATTGGAGTCTTGCCGCTCGCGAGTTCGGCGCGATTCGGACATCGCCCCGGGGCGGCATGGGGCATGCGGGTGAAATGGAAACTTCGATCATGCAGGCAATCCATCCAGAATGGGTCCGAATCGAGAAAGCAGCGGCCGACGGTCCTTACCAGGAAGGGCCTTATCGTGTGGCGGATATGCTTGAGCCGCAGCCTTACCATTTGGTGAATGAGTTTGACGAAATCTCCCGCACGGGTGCGATTGGGATGCCCGAGTATGCGACTCGGGAAAAGGGGGAGCAGTTTTTGAAAGCTGCGGTTGATGCCGTGCGCACATTCATTGATGAATTCCGCACTTGGCGCTACCAGGAGTCTGCCGCCTCCAATAAAAAACCGGAGTAGTGGAGCCTTCCCGCGATGCTTCACAACGACCACCCCTGCCCCTCCTTATCAAGGAGGGGAGCTAAATCTCGGAACGAAGGAGGGGAGCCAAGCCACGGATTTCCCTTCCGCTCTCAGGCGCGGAGCCAGGGGTGTGAGGGAGTTGAAAGGCCGTGTTGATTGGATTTGTGAGTGACGAGCGTTACGTAGCCTTGCCCGGTGTTCTTGTCGAGTTCCAAAGCTCCAGGCTCAACGAGCCTGTTATTGCGCGCTCAACCCCGCGCGGTGAGATTTATGCGAATCTCGAACCTGGCATCTACGAGGTGACGCTCACAAAAGAGGGCTTTGGGTCAAAGAGCGTTGCCGCCGCGATCGGTCAATCCGCGCCTCATCAGTTCCGCCTGCTCAGAGATGGCCTGCTGGGTTATATGTGGCCGAAGTGGTCGAAGAGCGGCCAGACCGCAGAATTCCGGGTTCATGCGGTTGAGGAATATCAGCTATCGCTCTGGCGGTACGGATGGAAAAAAGAGTTCATCCGCATGATCGGCTGGTACGACGAGCACGGGCCGCGAGCCAACATGCAGATTACTCCCGATGGGGACTACACCCAGACGGGGGTGCAATGGAATCGAGTGGGTTATGGGAGCGTCCAACACGCGCAGATGCTGGCAGCTCCTGAGCGGTCAGGCCTTTACTATCTCCACGCCAAGACAATTTCCGGCCAGTTCTTCGCCTTTCCCTGGATTATCGCGCCGGCTGAAGTCGCGTCGCCCATTGCGGTGCTGGCCTCAACCAACACCTGGAACGCTTACAATAATTTTGGCGGCCGCAGCAATTACATTAATCCGGATGGGCTTCCTGAAATCCCGGTAGTCAATGCCCGCCTCGATCTTGCGCGTTATCGAAACCCGGAGCCCTACGGGGTCTGGAAGCCCCTGGATTCGCAGTATCCGCCGCTCTCTTTTGACCGCCCGGACCCTTCCGGTGATGTGCCCGAGGAAGCACAGTTTACCGATCCGATTGCGGGCCGCCTTCATTGCGTCTCAGCTCCGGGTGAATGGCGTCTGCTGGGCTGGCTTGAGCGCGAAGGATTCAATTATGACCTCTACGCCGAAGCGCACCTCCATGGCGGCGAGCTACCTTTGGAAAAATATAAGGTACTGATTCTCTCTGTACATCCTGAATACTGGACCCGGAAGATGTTTCGCCGAGTGAAGAACTGGATTTTTGAGGCTGGCGGGCGGCTTATGTATTTGGGTGGAAATGGGCTCAATTGCGAAGTGACGCTCTCTGGCGATGGCG
>DASUKV010000437.1:0-7037 GCA_036278555.1 Terriglobia bacterium | reverse complement strand
AGGAATGGTCGCTGCCGGATTTCAGAATGTCCGTCACGCCGGAATTTTTCTCGGGCCGGTAAACGTGGCAGCTTTCCTGGGGATACCGGCCCCAGCCTGAAAGCTTACGGGTTTCAAAGCCTGGAGAGCGCATGAGATTTTTTGGCGAAAAGGCCGTTATTGCTACCCATCTTCGCAGGCAGATGAGGAAGGATCGTGCAGTTAAACCCTCACCCACCGCCGTGCGGTCCCCCCTCTCCCGTAGGGAGAGGGCAGTTATCATTTGTTTTCCAGCCCTCTCCCTTTGGGAGAGGGTGGCCGAAGGCCGGGTGAGGGGCCACGCCAGCCATCAAGAGGACAGTTTCTCGTTAGAAATAAATGATGAAAACCACCGAGGCGGCCCACAGCAAGACGGTCGAAAGCAGAACGGGATCCGTCAAGAGCATGCGCGTGGGATTTCCGCCTTCTTCGCGCCGGTGCATAAGAAATAAATAGCGGAAAATGCCGAAAAGCACAAACGGAATGGTGAGGGCCAGGTGTTTGCCGGGAAAGCGGCTGCGGACGTCCGCCGAGAAGGTGTAAAGGGTGTAGGACATGACGGTAGAGGCTGTGATGATGGCGATCAACTGGTCAAGAAAATAAGGCGTGTAATGCTCCAGGCTCGCGCGGTGGCGCGAGCCATTTTCGCCCAGCAACACCAGTTCATGCCGGCGCTTGCTGAGGGCCATGAAGAGGGCGAGAAGAGTGGTGCAGATAATTAGCCAGGAAGAGGTCGGGACGTGAATGGCGGCTCCACCGGCGAGAACCCGGAGGACGAATCCCGCGGCGATGATAAAAACATCCAGCAGCAGAACGCGTTTCAGCCCTGTGGAGTAGGCGACGTTGAGCGCCGCATAAATCGCGACCACCGCGAAAAGTTCATGCCCGATCATCCAGCTTCCGGCAAACGCGGCGGCGGCGAGCATGATGCCGCAAGAGGCCGCGACGGAAGGTGCAACCCGCCCGGAAGCGATGGGCCGCAGGCGCTTCACAGGATGCAGCCGATCTTCCTCGGCATCGAGCGTGTCATTCACGAGATAGACGGCGCTCGAAATAGCGCAGAAAATCAGCGCCGCAAGACAGTCAATGACGACGGCGTGCTGATCGGTAAGCTTCTCGGCAAAGATCAATGCTGCGAATACAAATCCGTTCTTAACCCACTGGCTGGGCCGGAGAGCTTCAATAAGCGTGGGCAGTTGCAGACTGGCAGGTTTCGCCGCCGCTTCGAGCAGGGGTGGGCTTGAAAAAGACTCCAAGTAAGTCTCCGGGTTCAGGGCGCTTCGGGCGTCTGTACTGTTAACTTCCAAGGAGATTATCGGTTGGTAAGACTATAACTTGAGGCGGGCGTCTTAGAGAGCAAAAACGCAGCGAAGATTAGGTTGTTCTAATCGGTGGTAATTACACTGGCTATTCGGACACCCTCTCCCCTTGGGAGAGGGCCGAGATAAGCGTATGGATTACAGCCCTCTCCCTAAGGGAGAGGGTGCCCGACGAAGGAGGGCGGGTGAGGGGCAGCAATCGCAAGCGCCCGAGGATCGCGCCAGATTGGCAACTGCCGCTGGGACGGTGGAGCTACTCAAAACCCATGAATTCAGCAAGTTCTTGCGGGGTGAATCCCACGAGTTCGGGTTCAATGCTGATCTTTACGCCTGTGCGCGCGTAGATGGTTTGCCGGATATGCCTGGCCAGAGTCAAAACATCCTTGGCAGTGGCTCCGCCTTGATTGAGCAGAACCAGCGGCTGGCTTTCGTTCACTCGCACGTTTCCCATGCGGCAGCTTTTCAGCCCGCAGGCTTCGATTAAGAATGCGGTGGGAATCTTAATCCCCTCAGCGGCCGGGAACCGGCGGTGAATTTCGGCCAAGCGGTCGAGGTCGCGCGCACGGAAGCTGGTTTCGAAGCGGCGCTCCAGGTTCTCATATTCCTGGGCACTTAAAGTTAAGTTCTTAAAAAAAGAGCCGGCATTGCCGCCCTTTTCCTCGCGCGGATAAGGAAATTTCCGGTCGCGGATGGCGATAATGGCCTGCCGGATTTGTTCGAGCGAAGGCTCTTGAATGTCTAATTTTTGGAACCAGGCTTTTACGTCTGGGTAAGTCAGGTTGGGATGGAGGCGTTTCGTGAGGCGAAGCGTTAACGCCAAGATCAGGAACTGACCCTTCCGAAAAGTATTAAAGATGCTTTTGCGGTAACCCAGCCCGCAATCTTCGCGCCTGAGAGTTTCAATCTTTCTCGTTCGAAGCTCCGCAACTTCGGCGGTTTCGAAAACATCGCTGATTTGTTGCCCGTAAGCTCCCACGTTCTGAACCAGCGCCGCTCCGGCTTGCCCAGGAATGTGCGAGAGATTTTCAATGCCCCCCCAGTGATGCTCGACGGCATAGGCCACCAAGCGATCCCAGGGTTCTGCGGCTTCCACGCGGATCTGAACCTGCTCTTCATCCTCGTCCAGGAGCGCGATGCCTCCGCCCATGGGATGGAGCACGAGCGCGTCGATGCCATTGTCGCTGGTAAGAATATTGCTTCCGCCTCCCAGCACGAAGATTGCACGTTCTTCCGATCGAGCGAATTGCAACGCCTGCAGGAGATCTTGCCGTGATTCGATGGCTGCAAAAAACCGCGCAGGACCGCCAATCTTGAACGTGGTGTAGGGTTTGAGGGATTCGTTTTCGCGGATTTTCACGGTGATAGCCTGTCAGTTTTCAGCGGGCAGCAGTCAGCAGTCAGCTTTAAATCCTTGTAGCGGCGCTGTCCCTTCCCTTGGCTGAGGGCAGGCTCTCAGCGCCGAAACATCGCCGGTGAGGACACCGGCGCTACAGCAGACGCCGAAGGCTGACCGCTGAACGCTGATTGCTTTTCAATGCACCCTTCGTTCGTGCCCCTGCCAGTAGGGTTCACGCAGAACGCGCTTCAGGATTTTGCCTGTGCCGCCTTTCGGGAGAGAGTCGCGGAACTCCACGGTCTTCGGCGTCTTGAAGCCCGCCAGGTGGCGGCGGCAATGGGCGAGGATTTCCTCCTCGGTGGCTTCCCGGCCTGGCCGCAGCGTGACCAGCGCTTTGGCCGCCTCTCCCCATTGTTCATCCGGAACGGCAATCACGGCGCATTCGAGCACAGCAGGGTGCTGATAAATCACGCGCTCGATCTCCGCGGTTGCAATATTTTCGCCCCCGCTCAAGACCATGTCTTTGATCCGGTCGACCACCAGAATGTAACCCTCTTCATCAATGGTTGCCAGGTCGCCGGTATGGAGCCATCCATCACGCAGCGCGCGGGCGCTTTCTTCCGGGTCATTCCAGTAACCTTCCATCACTGTATCGCTACGGATGATCACTTCCCCCGTCTCCTGGCCATTGGCCGGCACATCGCGGCCATCCGCATCGACCACGCGAGCCTCAACGCCAGCGATGGAGTAGCCCGCCGTGGCCTTGCGGCGTTGCTGGATCACAGATTCATCGTTCTTCCGGTGATCTTTGATATAGGCGATGGACACAACGGGCGATGTTTCTGTCAGGCCATAACCACCCGCGATCCGGGCGCCGGGGAATTTTTCTTCCACCTGCCTGATGAGCGTGACGTTCGAGGGCGCACCCCCGATCATCACTTCCTTAACGCATGAAAGATCGTGCTTTGAAAAATCAGGATTGTTGATGAGGGCGATGGCCATCGACGGGACCATTTGCAGCCGCGTCACGCGCTCGCGGTCAATCAGATCAATGAGCGTTTGCGGATCGAATTTCCGCAGAATAACGTGCCGGGCGCCGGCCAGGGTGAGCGTGTGGGGCGAGCCCCACGAATTCACGTGGAAAAGCGGCACGGTGTAGATGCCGGTGTCATCATCCCCCAGCCGAAGGGCGCTGGCCACATAAAGCGCGTGAAGGTAGAGGCTGCGATGGGTCAGCATCACGCCCTTGGGGTGTGCTGTCGTCCCGCTGGTATAAAAAAGTTCCGCGACAGAATTCTCATCGATCGACCGGAAATCAAACTCTCGCGGCTTCGCCTGCGCCAGCAGCTCTTCGTGGGTTTGGGGATAAGCCCATTCGGGCCTTGGCTCGTTCAAACAAATGCACTGGCGAAGGCAGGGAGCGCCAGCGCGTAAGGTTTCGACGGTGGGTGTGAATTCCGGATCGAAAAAAAGAAAACGGGGTTCGCAGTCCTGGAGGATTTGGGCCAGCTCTTCAGCGTTCAACCGGATATTGAGAGGCAGCAGAATGGCATGGATTTGTGGTACGGCGTAGTAGGCTTCGAGCAGCCGGTGACAATTAAAACCCAGAAAGGCGACGCGGTCATGAGCTTTCACCCCGATTTCGGCGAGAGCGCTCGAAAAACGGTCGCAGCGCTCGTTGAACTCGCCGTAGGTGATGCGAAGATCGCCGCAAGCAACGCCATCCTTGTTTCCGAAAATCCGGGCCGCATGTTGCTTGAAGCGGACGGGGGTGAGGGGCAGAACCACGAAATCTCCTGTCAGGGCGCCGAGGACGTTATTGTAACTCAGAGCCCTGACAGCCGCCGCACAGCCAGGCCGGCGGCGAGAGCCTGCCCTGAACGGAGTGAAGGGATGCCGCAGCGAGAGCGCCTAACCGAGCCAGACTGACGCCTTCTTTGCCCACTCACTTTCTGGGTACTTCTCTCGCAGCGTTTCCCCGGCGCGCTTCAAAGGCTCGGGATTATGTGTCTCTTTGTAAGCGCTCACTCCCCGCCAGTAGATTGCTTCCGGGGCGGCAACGCTTTGCGCGTGCTCGTTGACCACGGCGTTAAAGTCCGTTTCCGCCTCTTTGAACTGCCCCCGGCTGAAAGCGGCTCTTCCCAAGCCAAGCTGAAGTTCGGCCAGGAAATCGTCTTCCGGTAGAAACCCGGAAAAGCGATATCGCTCGGTGCCATCGGGCTCAGCAAGTATCACCGTGGGAGTCCACTCTGCCTTGAACCTTTCAAAATCTTTGGGTCTTTCCTTGATGTGAATTCGGATGGGTACGAAGTTGCGGCTGATGAAATCTTTGACCTTTTCCTGGGGGTAAACCTCGGCATCCAGCCGAGCGCATCCCCCTCACATCGGAGCGGCGCTGAAGTCGAGCATCGCCAGTTTTCCCTGGGTCTTCGCGTTCTGCAATCCCTGATCGAGATCGTGAATCCATTGAATTTCTGCCATAAGCTGTAACCTCCTTGCAAAGTTTTACCAATCTAACGATTGGTTGAAAAATGCTCTGGGCGTGTCATGCTGAGCCCGTTCGCTCCGCTTCGAACGGTCCTGAGCGCAGCGAAGGAGCTCAGGGTAAACTTCGCGAAGCATCCCTGCATTTGGTCGTCGGGCAACTGCTGGGATTCTTCCTTCGCTACGCTCAGAGCCTGCCCTGAGCACCGCGAAGGGACCGCCTTCAGCTGCTCCGAAAAGTTCGACTGGCATGCCCTCACCCGGCTCGCTCCGCTCGCCACCCTCTCCCGGAGGGAGAGGGCAGAAAAAACCGTGACTTAGCCCTCTCCCTTTGGAAGAGGGTGCCCGAGGAACGAGGGCGGGTGAGGGCATCTTTTCATGCTTTGCGGGTGCCGCAAAGCGGCATGTCAACTCCTCAGAATGACAGGCTGAATAAGTTAGTTTAACTCTCTCCCGCCAAATCTTCACGTGCCGCCAAAGCGCCGTCAGAAGCGCGAAAAACATAAATTTCCGGTTTCGCTCCCATTACCTTTTCGTATCCTTTGCAGACGGCTTCGACGAACGCGGCGGCTGATTCCTGCCTGACCAAGTTTACGGTGCATCCCCCAAACCCTGCGCCCGTCATGCGTGCGCCGTAAACTCCGGGCTGCTTCCAGGCAAGCTCGGCGAGCGCGTCCAATTCACGGCTGCTCACTTCGTAATCATCGCGCAGGCTTTCGTGGGACTGGTTCATGAGCTTGCCGAATTCGTCGAGGTTGCCCGCCTCAAGCGCCTCAATGGCTTTTAGCACGCGCTGGTTCTCAGTGACCACGTGGCGGGCGCGCCTGAACTGGATCTCTGTCAGCCCGCCCCGAGCGGCTTCAAGCTGCGCAGGTTCGACATCGCGCAACGAACTGGCCTTGAGTCCAGCCGATCGCAGTCCGGCCACCGCTTCCTGGCACTGCCTCACGCGAACTTCGTATTCGGACTGGGCGAGAGCGCGTTTTACTCCGGAATTGCACACAACGATTTTGGCCTTGGGATCAAGGGGAACGTACTGGCAGGTTAGGTCCCGGCAGTCGAGGAATAGCGCGTGGTCCGCCTTGCCGAGCGCCGAAGCGAATTGATCCATGATGCCGGAAGGCACGCCGACGAAATCATTTTCCGCTTTTTGCGCGAGCTTGATAATGGCCAGCGGATCGGTGGCCCGGTTGAGGAGCTTCGTCCAGAAAACCGCCGCGCCAATTTCAACGGCCGCCGAAGAACTCAACCCGGCGCCGGGCGGCACGTTCCCGCCCAGCACAAGATCAACTCCCGGAAGCTGCGCCCCGCCCGATTCCAGAAGCCCGGAGACGCCACGCAGGTAATTGCTCCAGGCGTGCTGCTCATCTTTCTGAAAATTATCGAGATCGAAGTCGGTCTGATCTTCGAAATCGACGGAGTAGACGCGCACGGTGCGGTCCGGGCGCTTGCGGCCTGCGTACCAGACATAGCGGTCGATTGCCGCGGGCAGCACAAAACCTTGGTTATAGTCGGTGTGTTCTCCGATCAGGTTCACCCGTCCCGGAGCGCGGACCACCATCTCAGGTTTTTGGCCGAAAACCTGACGAAAGCTTTCCTTGATGGATTTTGCTTCGTCGCGGTGGGATGAAGGAGTTTTGAGCATGGCTGTTAAATGTTCTGTATGACAACTGCTGTTGTAGCGGCGGCCTCTGGCCGCCGGTCTCTACTTCTTAAAAACCGGCGGCCAGAGGCCGCCGCCACAGCGCTCATTGGATCATCGTCTTCACTCCGGCGCGCTCGCCGGAGCGGCGGCCCGCAATTCCGCAGCCTTTTCCTCCGGCAAGGAATCGTTCAGGAAAGCGCCTCCGCCGGTTTCGACGCTCGCCGTATACTTCAAC
>DASUKV010000436.1:0-11288 GCA_036278555.1 Terriglobia bacterium | reverse complement strand
CCCGAGCGGAAGTGGACGCTTTATCTTGTTCCTCACGAACACCTGGACGTGGGATTTACGGATTATCGGGGGAAGGTGGCGGAGGTTCACGACCGGAACGTCGATACGTTACTCCAAATTCTGAAGGCCCATCCGGAAATGCGCTGGAGTCTGGATGGCACGTGGATCGTTCAACATTACCTGGCTTCGCGCAAACCCGCTGCGCAGCAGGCTTTTTTTGACCTCGTGCGGCAAGGCAGAATCGGAGTGCCTGCGCAGTACGCCAATATTCTTACGGGATTTGCGAGCTTGGAGGAGATGATTCGTTCGACCTTCTACGGCCACCGGCTGCATGAGCAGAAGAAGATCCCGTTTGATTACGTCAATATCACCGACGTCCCCAGCTACACCTGGTCTTATCCATCCATCTTACACGCGCTCGGCATTCGCTATTTCGCCGCGGCCAGCAACAACGATCGCGCTCCGATTCTTCTCTGGGGCCGCTGGAACACGAAATCGCCTTTCTGGTGGCAAGGGCCGGACGGAAGCAAAGTGCTGATGTCCTACTCACGGCAATACTTCCAACTGAGCTTTATGTGCCAACTGCCGGCAACGGTCCCCGCCTGCCGCGAATCTTTGCCGACGTTCCTGCAAGCTTATGACCGGCCGTCGTATAAACCGGACGCGGCATTGATCTACGGCACGCAGGTAGAGAATACGGACCTGACGCCCGGCGAGGCGGAGTTCGTGAAGGCGTGGAATGAGAAGTACGCGTACCCGAAGTTCGTCATCTCAACCTTTCCCGGTTATTTTCACTACATCGATTCGCACTTTGGCAGCGAACTCCCCACCGTGAAAGGCGATGGCGGGCCTTATTGGGAGGACGGCATCGGCACGGATGCGCGCTACGCCGGGATCGACCGCATCAATCAACAGCGGGCGCTCTCCGCTGAAAAACTCTCAACTTTGGGCGCTTACGTTCAAAAAGATGTTGCTGGGGAGCAAGGACAGATCCGGAAAATGTGGCAAAACCTCATCCTGTACGCAGAGCACACCTTCACTTCCTGGGGAGGGTATGAGCGCCCCAAGAGCGAGGAAACGCGCCGCCAGCAGTTCACGAAGGACCAGTTTGTGGTGAATGCCCATCAGGAAATCAACTCTATTGTGGATCAGTCGATGAGCCAGATTGCGGATCAGATTCACATGCCGGCGCCAGCCATCGTTGTTTTCAATCCACTGAGTTGGAAACGGAGCGGATTGGTTGAGACGGACCTGGACGACCATATGGAAATCCAGGAATATCCAAACATGAAGCCGGTTCCCTATGAGATCCTGCGGCATGGGTCGGGATACAATCACGTTCGTTTTATGGCCAGTGATGTGCCCGCCCTGGGCTACAAATGCTACCGTATGGCCGAAGTCGCTTCTCAGTCCCCCAACCCGCCGGGTGAAACTTCCGAGCCGGTCAGCAACACGATAGAAAACGCCTATTATCGAATCGAGTTTGACTCTGCCGCGGGCGCGATCAAAAGCATCTACGACAAGCAACTTGGCAAGGAGTTGGTGAATCAGTCAGGCCCTTACCATCTGAACCAGTATCTTTACGTTTCGGGCGGTGAGCATACGCAAATCGTCTGGCTGGACAAGTCAATGCCTCTGGCGAAACTTGCGGTCACGCCATCTTACCAAGGGCGTGTCACGAGCATTCGCAAGACTGCATACGGCACGATCATGACTTACGAGACCAGCGGCCTGCATGCCCCGCACATCACCACGGACGTGATCCTCTTTGATCAGCAGAAGAAGATCGAATTCGTCGATCACGTGGATAAAGAGCCGGTCACGCGCAAGGAAGCGGTCTACTTCGCGTTCCCATTCGCCATTTCGAAGCCGGATTTCAGCTACGAAATTCAAAACGGCTGGGTGGACCCCGCGCGCGATATGCTGAAAGGCGGGAGCCTCGATTGGTTCACGGTACGGCATTGGGTGCGCGTGAGCGGCCCAGAATTTTCTGTGGGACTTGTCCCGGTGAATGCGCCGCTCGTCAGCCTGGGAGACATCAATCGCGGAACGTGGCCGCAGAAATTCGCGCCCAAGAGCGCCAGCATCTTTTCCTACGTTATGAACAATTACTGGCATACGAACTACTTCCGGGTGCAGAGCGGCAAGTACATCTTCCGGTACGTACTGACCAGCGGAGCGACGCTTGCGCCCGGACCATTGGCCCGCCTGGGCCGCGCCTCCATGACGCCCCTGGAACTGCGCCAGGTGATTTCGAACGATAAGAACGGAAATCCCAATCGGCCGCTTTCTGCCGCGCCACAGAGCTTCCTGACCGTGGATGCGCCGAATGTCATCGTCGAGAACTGGAAAGCTGCGGAAGACGGAAATGGCGCCATCGTGCGCCTTCTCGAGACGGGAGGCCAGAGCGCCACAGCGCGCCTGACGTTTCCGCTCTTTCACATTCAGCAGGTATGGGAAACGAACGCCGTCGAGGAAAATAAGACGAAATTGCCGGTGCAAGGAAACTCGGTCGAGGTTTCTGTGAAGCCGCATCAGATTGTCACATTGAGAGTGATGGCGGCGGAGTGAAAACTTAAATCGTCGTGCTACGCTCAAACAAGGCCCAGGCTGCTTTGCGCGAAAGCGAGACATTTCCTGACGTTATCTTCTTCGGCTTTCAGTTGTTCCGGGCGAGACAGGCTTGAGATCACGGGCAAAGGCTGCGAGCGCTCGTGGTCTCGCACTCGCGTGAGCGCATCGGCCAGATACCGGCCGTTGCGCTGCGGAAAAGTTGCCCAGTATTTGTCTGTCAGGCAGGGGATTTTTAAGGGATCGCGGGTGATCATTTCAAGGCTGAAATGGGCTCGCGGCCGCGCGCGCCGGATGAGCGCAACCATGCGGCGTAAATCCAAAACGCCTTCGCCAAGCGGAACTTCAGAAACCATAAAGCCTTCCGGGTACTCCTCGAAAGCGATGTCCTTGAAGTGCGTTGTGATGGCAAAGGGCGCCAATGTTTCGACCAGATTTATCGGGCTGTCGAGCAGAGCGGCGTTGTTGCCGGTGTCGACACAGGCGCCCAGATACTCGCTACTGTAATGTTTCAGCAGGCTCGCCAGTTCATCCGCGGTCCAATCTTTATGATTTTCAAGTCCCAGCGCCAGCCTGTATTTTTCGAGCACCGGGATCGCGTGTTCGATGCGCGCATGGGAATCCGCCACAAACTGCTTCCACTGATCCAGGCTTGAGAACACCTCGTATCGCCGGCCGCCTAGGCAAGCCGCGCGCATGGCCACCGCGCCCGCACGCTTCGCGGCAGCGACGGTTTGCTCGAAGTTACCACGGCCATCTTTCTTCGGAAGCTCGACGATGATTTCCAGGTACATTCCCAATTCCGCCGCGTGCCGGCGCACCTTCTCGGCGTAAGCCGGATCCAGCGAATCCAATCCCACCTGCACGCCCCCCGCTCCGAAAGAGTGGCAGAAGTCCAGAAATTCGTAAGTTGAGTGGGTGTGGGGATTGTGAGAGAAGGAATATTGCACGACTCCCATCGTTGTGCGCGGTGGCTCCGGCTGCTCCGCAGGCAGCGCCGCGGGGACTGCGAGCAATGCGGCAGCGCTCTCAAGAAAATTCCTGCGGTTCATAGCTTCAGGCTCCTGAACTCCTGGTCCCAGGGCGCCCGGTAAGGGCGCTCAAGCCACGAGGAAGCCTCTGCATCGCCCACGATTTCCTCCTTTTCCACATCCCATTTGATCTTGCGTCCCAGGCGAAGCGAGATATTCGCCAAGTGGCAGGTGGTGGCTACTCGATGACCGTCCTCAACAGGCGCGATCGTCGGACGGCGGGACTTAATGCAATCCAGAAAATTTCGTGCATGGGCGGCAAGAAGATCATTTGATCGCGACTCTTTCACCGCTTCGGTCCAAGGGACGGGCTTCACACCGGCGACATGAGTGGGCCCGCCGACGGGCATACCATGGAATTGAGGAACATGATTCTGTGGTGGAACTTTCGTGTCTGGGTAGACCTCAAACCCGCCGCGCGTGATAAACAGGCTCCCTTTCGTACCAAAAAATTCCAATCCTTCGCCGGCGCCCCGCCCCCGGCTCGCCTCTCGATGCGACCACAAGGCGGTGCAGTGCGGAAACTCGAAAAGTGCGTCCTGCGTGTCCGGCGTCTCGCCGTTGTCATCGGTAAGCGCGAGACGCCCGCCACTTGAAGCCGCAGCCCCTGGCCCCGTTATTCCCATCGTCCAATGAACGATGTCCAGCTCGTGGGCGCCGAGGTTCGTCATCTGGCCGCCGGAGTAATCCCAGAACCAGCGGAAATGGTAGAGAGAACGATGAGGGTTGTAAGGACGCTTCGGAGCAGGGCCGAGCCACATGTTGTAATCCATGCCTGGCGGCGGATTCGAATCCGGCGGCGAACCGAATCCGGGCATGATGTTGCGGAAGGCGCCCATGCGCACGGTGTGAATCTTCCCGATATGGCCGCGATGCATCAGATCGCGTGCATGGGCATAGTGCGCGCCGCTGCGCTGCTGCGTGCCGACCTGAACCACGCGATGGTAGCGCTGGGCTGCCTTCACCATCCAGCGGCCTTCGCGCACGAAAAGGGTCATCGGCTTTTCGACGTAGACGTCCTTGCCAGCGGCGCAAGCCAGGATGGTAAGTAGCGCGTGCCAGTGATCGGGCGTTGAGATTACGACCGCCTGGACGTCCTTATCATCGAGCAGTCGGCGGAAATCGCTGTAGCCCTTCGCGCGCGGGCCGCAGGCCGCTACGCCCTGCCGGAGGCGCGGCTCGTAGCAATCGGAAAGGCCCACAATATCTACGTCAGGCTGATTCTTGAAATCGTGTACGTGCTGCGAACCGATCAGGCCGTAGCCAATGAATCCGACCTGAATGCGGTCGTTGGCTCCGAGAACTCGTTGTGTGGCAGACATGCGCGGAAGTATATCACTCCGTGATAAAGACAGAAAGCGGAAGGTGGAAAGCAGAAGGCAGAAGGCAGACAACTTTCAGCGGGAGCGGGAAAGCAAAACGGACTTAAAGCAATTAATGGCCAATATTACCTTTCGAGTGGACGAGGCGCTGAATGCTGACAGCGCATGGCTGGCTGCCTTCTACTTTCCGTCAAATGAGATCCCACGGCTTGCGGGCCTCACGCGACAGCAATTGGGATGCCTGGGAATCGTCAACAATTTCTTCTCGCGCTCCGTCCCAGCGAATCTTATGCCCGGAACGCAGAGCAATATTGCCGAGGTGCGGGACGATGGTCGAGTGATGACCGATTTCGACGTCGGCAACAGGCCTCTGCCGCGAGCGGACGCAATCAATGAAATTTTTAATGTGCAGGTCCGTGCAGTCCCGGCCGTGCACTTCTTTTCGCTCCATCCGAAAGCCTTCTGAATCACCCTTCACGGCATCCGCCGCTCCTGGACCGGATTCGCCCTTGGGTTCGGGATAAAGCTCGAAGCCGACGCGATCCGCGTAGAGTGTACCCTTTGTCCCATAAAACGCCAGCCCGTGCGGACGGTCGTCTTTCGTGCGTGTCAGATAGTTCCGCATCCCCGGGCTTCGGCCCCCGCAGCCGTGATCGTTAGTCATGGATGCTTCGTAGCTGAGGATGAAACTGGGATATTCATAGGTGATTTGCAGAGTGTCGGGAGTATTCCCGCCGTCTTTGAGTTCATAGCGTCCGCCGGATGCGCTGATAGATCGGGGTGAATCTTCGCCCATCACTTCATGCACGCTATCAAAACGATGCGTGCCGTAGTCCGTGGCCATGCCGCCCGCGTAATCCCAGAACCAGCGGTAAGTGACCAGGAACCGGTTTCGATTGAACGGAACCTTGGGTGCGGGGCCGAGGTAAAAATCCCAGTTCAGTCCGGGCGGCGGTGCGGAATCCGCCTTTCGTCCCATCCCATCCGGATACATATTGAGGTAATTCCACACGCGCACGAAATGCACCGGTCCCAGCTCGCCGCTCTGCACAATGTGCGCCGCCTCCTTGAAATGCGGAGCAGACCGGTGCTGCGTCCCAAGCTGAACGATCCGGTTATGCCGGCGCGCCGCATCGACGATTTTGCGGCCCTCTTGAATAGTGTGGGCCAGGGGCTTTTCCACATAAACGTCTTTGCCCGCCTGGCACGCAAGCACCGCCGTGGCCGCGTGCCAATGGTCGGGAGTCGCAATCAAGACGGCATCAATATTCTTCTGCTCCAGCAGCTTCCTGAAATCAGAATAGAGGGCGCATCGGGAACCCGCCTGCTGCCGTGCCGCGCCCGCGTGCGGCTCATACACGTCGCAAACCGCGACGATTTCCACGTTCGGAAGCTGGCGCAGGAGATTCACATCGTAGTGCCCGCGCCCGCCGCAGCCAATCCATCCAATATTCACGCGATCATTCGCCCCAAGCGCCCGGGCCGCCGGATAGGCAGAAACCATTGCGGCGGTTCCGGCGATTTCCTTGATGAACTCACGTCTCTCCATTCCACAACCCTTTCTGCCGGGCGCGGCAGCGTAGCTATTGCCCGCAGAGTTTTTTAGCTTCATCCATTTGCTCGGGCGAATATTTCGAGGGCAAAATTACCAGTTTGATTTTATCGCTGGCGGCCACGCGGTTCAGCTCGTTAATCTGCCCCCGGCCAGTAAATGTTTTGCGCGGCAATCGGCAGTTGAAAGTTTGGAGTACCCGATACTCCGTCCGTGCATAAAGCACTCACACGGCTAATAGTTTCCCTTTCACCGGCATGTGCTTTTCCAGGATTGCGCAACCCGTATTGCCCTTCGTCGTCCCGGAAACCGTTGGTTCAGCCTTGGCCGCATTCTTCGAAGCTGCCAAAGCAAGCGGAAGCTGAATACTTATACACCCAAAGAATAATAATACAAGGGCTTTTTTCATAACACTTCGGTTCTGTATCAGGAGCAGGGCGGAGACGCGATGCCCAATGCGGGAGAGTGCAGCCATGGCATGACCTTGGCAATCCGGCGAACTTTTACGGATAGGGTTAGTCTATCCTTTGCGCAGGAAGTCCGCAAAGGCGTTTCGCACCGAGCTCGGCGGGTGCGGCGAGTTAGCTGCCAGAGGAGCGAAACACGCGGAACAACTTCGTGAGCGGGTCGAAGAATTGGTCGACCACACGCTCCTTGAGGGGAATAATCGCGTTGTCGGTGATGTGGATACTCTCGGGGCAGACTTTCGTGCAGCATTTCGTGATGTTGCAGAAGCCAATCCCCTGGGTCTTACGGAGGGCCGCGAGCCGATTCTCGGTATCGAGCGGATGCATTTCCAAGGCTGCAACGTGAACGAAGAATCGCGGGCCGATGAATTCCTCGTGCAAATGATGGTTGCGCAGCACATGGCAGACATCCTGGCAGAGGAAGCACTCGATGCACTTGCGGAATTCCTGCACGCGATCCACGTCGCGCTGGTACATGCGCCACGTGCCGTCGGCCGCGTCGGGGCGCCGGGGCTTGAAGGGTTTGATTTCCTTTTTGACGCGAAAATTCCAGGAAACGTCCGTTACCAGGTCCTTCACTAGCGGAAAGCTTTTCATCGGTTCGATCGTGACCGGATTTTCCAGCGGCAACTGGTTCAGGCGCGTCATGCACATGAGCTTCGGCATGCCGTTGATCTCCGCCGAGCACGAGCCGCACTTGCCCGCCTTGCAATTCCAGCGCACCGCGAGATCGTTCGCCTGCCGCGCCTGGATTTCGTGGACCGCGTCGAGCACCACCATGCCGGGCGCAATTTCCGTGGTGTAATCCTGGAACTTCCCTCCATTCTTATCTCCGCGCCAGATTTTGAACGTTGCCGTCGCCATTACTTCATCTCCTCAATAATCTGTTGCAGCTCCGCCGGAATCTCCAAGGCGGGCTCGCGGCTCACTCGCATCTCGCCGTCCGCGCCCCGGCGGATCACGAGGTTAATTTTGGCGAACGCTTCGTCCTTCGCCGGATAGTCATCCCGGAAGTGGGCGCCCCGGCTCTCCTTCCGTTCGAGGGCGGCGCGTGCCACCGCCTCGGAAACGGTGAGCAGATTCGTGAGATCGAGCGCCGCGTGCCAGCCGGTATTGTATTCCCGGTTTCCGCCCGCGGAGGCCTTTGCCGCCCGCTCCCGGAGTCGAGCAAGCTCGTCGAGCGCCTTCAAGAGATCTTCTTCCCGCCGCACGATTCCCACCAGGTTCTGCATCATGGCTTGCAGATCGCGCTGCACGAGAAACGGTCCTTCACCTGGTTCGCGCTCGAAGGGTTCCAGAGCCTTTCGCGCCGCGGCATCAACTTCATCGTGGTCAATGCTGGCCGCCCCGTGCTCCTTGGCAAAACAGGCGGCGTGTTCGCCGGCGCGCTTCCCGAAAACCAGCAGGTCAGAAAGTGAATTCCCGCCCAGGCGATTGGCCCCGTGCAGCCCCGCCGCGCATTCGCCGGCCGCGAAGAGTCCCGGCACATCGGACATTTGCGTATCGCCTTCCACCCGCACGCCGCCCATCACGTAATGCGTGGTGGGGCCAATTTCCATGCGCTCCTCGGTAATGTCAATATCTGCGAGTTGCTTGAACTGGTGATACATGCTGGGCAGTTTTCTCTTGATGTGTTCGGCGGAGTTGGGCAGCTTTTCTTTGATCCATGCGATATCCAGGAACACACCACCGTGCGGGCTGCCGCGGCCCTCGCGGATTTCACGCACGATGCAGCGCGCCACGTGGTCGCGCGTGAGCAGTTCCGGCGGACGGCGCGAGCTCTTATCGCCCTGCGTATAGCGCCAGCCTTCTTCCGGGTTGTCGGCCGTTTGGTTTTTGTAAAGCGGCGGGATATCGTCAAACATGAACCGGCGGCCGTCTTTGTTCAGCAGGATACCGCCTTCGCCGCGCACTCCCTCCGTCACCAGAATACCGCGCACGCTGGGAGGCCACACCATTCCGGTGGGATGGAATTGCACGAACTCCATGTCCTTCAGCGTTGCTCCCGCGTGATAAGCGAGCGAGAGACCATCGCCCGTGTACTCCCAACTGTTGCTCGTGATCTGATAAGCGCGGCCAATGCCACCCGTCGCAAGCACGATGGCCTTCGCCTGAAACAGCTTGAAGCGGCCGCGCTCGCGGTCATACCCGAACGCTCCGGCCACGCGATCTCCATCTTTCAGCAGCGTGACGATTGTGCACTCCATGTGCACTTCCATGCCCTGGTGGACGCCATGATCCTGGAGGGTGCGAATCATTTCAAGTCCCGTGCGGTCGCCCACGTGTGCCAGGCGCGGATACTTGTGCCCCCCGAAATTCCGCTGCAGAATCCGGCCGTCTGGCGTGCGGTCAAAGAGCGCCCCCCAAGCCTCAAGCTCCCGCACGCGCGCGGGCGCTTCCTGGGCGTGCAACTGCGCCATGCGCGGATTGTTCAGGTACTGGCCCCCGCGCATCGTGTCTGAAAAATGCACCTTCCAGTTGTCGCGATCATCCACATTCGCGAGCGCCGCCGCGATGCCGCCTTCGGCCATAACCGTATGCGCTTTCCCCAGCAGCGACTTGGTGACCACGCCGGTTGAAAGACCCGCAGCGGAGGCTTCAATGGCCGCCCGCAAGCCCGCGCCGCCCGCGCCAATCACCAGCACGTCATACGCATGGGTTTCGTACTCCGCCATCAGAAGATCCTCCAGTCGTGCCAAATCCCCATGGCGCAGAGACGAATGTAAACGTCCGAAAAGGCCACCCAGCAAAGGCTGCACCACGCCCAGGTCATGTGCCGCCCGTTGAGGCAGCTTACGCAGTCGTAAACTCGCTTGCGCACCGGCGAGCCGGATAGCCGGTCGATGATGCCGCCGGTCAGATGGCGCAGCGAGTGGCAGCCGAACGTATACCCGCCCAACAGGATTACATTAAGCAGCAGGACCAGCGAGCCGACACCGACTCCGAAATGGCCGTTAAACCAGAAGCCGTTCCAAGCGTCATAAGCCAAGTCGCCGATGAAAAAAATGCCGAGGTAAAGGAAGTAGCGGTGAATATTCTGCCAGATAAGAGGGAAAGAGTGTTCGCCGAGATAGTGCTTGCGCGGCTCGCCCACCGTGCAAGCGGGAGGGTCCGCCCAGAACGCCTTATAGTATGCGCCGCGATAGTAATAGCAGGTGACGCGAAAACCGCCGGGCGCCCACAAGACCAGGATCGCCGGAGACCAGATCAGCCAATCCGGCCACCAGCCGGGCTTGGGTCCGAACCACGCCTGCGCGCTTCCAAAAAGCTCCGGCGAATAGAAAGGCGAAAGGTAATTGCCATAGCGGTAGTAGTCGCCTTGCAGGCCTGCCCAGGTGGCGTAAACCACGAACGCCCCCAGCCCCAGAAACACCACGAGTGGCGCCACCCACCAGAAATCGGAGCGCGAAGTGCTGCCAAAGCCGACGTGCTCCAGCGGAACATCAATGTCAGGCATGTAAAATCCTCCAAATTACCTCGCAATTTAAGTTACTTTATTTGAGCCGAAAAAGGAAAGATGGAAATCGCCTTGCGGGCGTAGAGCTCGAGGCTATTGGTGCCTTCCGCTTTCTGCTTTCTGAAGCTCTACGGCACACAATCGTGCCGTGGCGGCCACCTTCATCCCAATCCGGCCTTGAAATCACGGATAAGTTCCTCGACAACCGAATGCGGATCGCGCCGCCGCTCCATGATTTCTTCCACGTGCGATTCGATCCTGCGGCCGCGAAGCTGCGGCCCGGCGATACCGTCCAGCAAGCTTTGACGCACCATCGCCAGAATCCGCGCTCGCCATTTCTCCCGCTCCCGGCGTTGCGCTAACGAATTCTGCTCCCCGTAAGAACGAAAATTTTCGAGCGCCTGCCGGACGTCCTCTACGCCCTCACCCGTCGTTGCAATGGTTTTGAGAATGGGTGGCCGCCAGCCATCCGTGCGCGGCGCAAGCCCCATCATGGCTGCAATTTCGCGTTCCAGGCAGTCCGCCCCACCGTGATCTGCTTTGTTAATCACAAAAACGTCTGCGATTTCCATGACGCCAGCCTTGAAAGTTTGTACCGCATCGCCCATGCCGGGGACTAAAAGAAGGAGCGTCACATCGGCGAGCCCGGCAACCTCGACTTCGTCTTGCCCGACGCCGACCGTCTCAACCAGGATCATCTCGTAGCCGGCCGCCTCAAGCACCGTCACGGCGTCCTGTGCGGCAAGGGCCAGTCCGCCCAGGTGTCCCCGGGTCGCCATGCTGCGGATGTAAACTCCTTCGTCAGCGGAGACGCTTTGCATGCGGATCCGGTCGCCCAGAAGGGCGCCGCCGCTAAAAGGGCTTGTGGGATCGAACGCCAGGATCCCG
>DASUKV010000435.1:0-10607 GCA_036278555.1 Terriglobia bacterium | reverse complement strand
CCCGGCCCGGCGTCATCTTCAATGCTGAACAAATCAAGCTCTTTGCCCAGCCGCCGGTGGTCGCGCTTCTTGGCTTCTTCGATCTGCTTAAGATACTGGTCGAGATCCGCCTTGCTGAAAAACGCAGTCCCATAGATGCGCTGCAAGGGGTGCGAATGCTCATCACCCTTCCAATGCGCGCCCGCCACGCTCAGCAGCTTGAACGCTTTAATGCGGCCCGTGGAGGGAACGTGCGGCCCGCGGCAGAAATCCAGAAACTTACCCGTCCGGTAAGCAGAAAAAACTGAGTCCGCCTTTTCCTGGATCAGTTCACATTTCAGGAACTCTCCCATTTTCTTGAAGAGTTCAAGTCCTTCTTCTTTCGGAAAGTACACCCGCTCATAGGGCAGGTCCGCTTTCACCAGCTCGGCCATCTTCTGCTCGAGCTTCGCCAGGTCCTCTTCCGTAAAAGGTTTCTCGCGGTAAAAGTCGTAGTAAAACCCGGTCTCGGTGGGCGGGCCGACGCCCGGATGAGCATCCGGGAAGAGCTCCAGAACAGCGGCCGCGAGCAGATGCGCCGACGAATGGCGGAACACTTCCAGTCCCTCGGGCATCGCAGGCGTAATGAACTTGAGGGGGGCGCTTTCTTCGATCGGCGAGGCTAAATCCACCAGGCGGCCGTTGACGCTGGCCACCAGAGCCTCGGCGGCGAGCCGGGGGCCGATAGACTTTGCGACTTCAAGCGCGGTAACGCCTCGTGGGAACTCTTGGGTTCGTCCGTCGGGAAAGGTGAGTTGAATCGTCTCCATGCAGGGTTGCGTTCCAGATTGCCAGGAAATATCTTAACCTAGCAGATGGACCGGCTGCGGTCAACCCAACGCGATCAAGCGAAAATAGGCGGCGAAGCAAATTGAAACCTTTCCTCCGGGATGATACTCTGAAGCTTGTAAATGCCGCGGAGAACAACGCGGCGCTTCACCAGCCTTTAAAATTCCAATTTGAGCCCACATCCCTATGAACCGCTTCGAAGGCCAGACGTTTGAAAACCAGCACTTGGTGCTGGACGATGGAGTCTTCATCAACTGCGTCTTCAAGAGTTGCAGCCTGGAATACTCGGGCGGAGACGTTTACGTCCAGAACTGCCAGGGTGAAGGTTGCCAGCTCATCTGGCGCGGCGCCGCCCAGCGCACCGTCTTCCTCCTGCAAGGGCTCGGCCTCATGGCGCCACCGCCTCCTCCTCCCGCCAACCCGGGCCGCGTGCAATAAAAATATCCCAGCGCATCCTGTAGCGGCGGCGTCCTCGCCGCCGGTCTTAAGATGGAAATAATTCCGGCGGCGAGGACGCCGCCGCTACAGCTTGGTTTCATGCCGGCCCCGCGGCTTGTTGTCTTGAACGATTGTGCTAGACTAAAAATCACGATGTTCATCGGAAGACTCCGGAGCATCATCCAATTTCCGACGGACAACGAAGCGCCGAGGTAAAACATGGCTGACGAGAGGAACGAAAATTCCGGTTTCAAGGTGGTCGACCGCCGGCTGTTTTCAGAAGAGGGTGTACGCCGCGAGGACGCGCCCGCCCGCGAAGAAAGGCCAACGGCAGAGCCGGAAAAGCCGCGCGCCGCGAACGCTAAGGATCGAGGCGCTAAAGAAGACCGGATGGACGAGGGGTTCGCCATGTTGGTGGAATTCCTCGCCAACAGCGCGATCCTTCAGCTCGGCCTTGGCGAAGGACCTACGGGCGAAGCCTTGCCCGTTGATTTTCAGGGCGCCCGCGCCATGATTGACCTGATGGGCGTGCTTCAGGATAAAACGAAAGGCAATCTTTCTCCCTCCGAGGGCAAACTCCTCAGCGACGTGCTCTTCGAACTACACACCCGGTTCATGGAAATCCAGAAACAGGCCACCCCCAAGCGCCGATGAGACTGACTTTTCTGGGCACTGGCACCTCAACCGGCGTTCCCACGCTCGGCTGCCATTGCCCCGTTTGCTCTTCCACCGATCCCCGCGATCAACGAACCCGTTCGTCAATTCTGCTCGAAACAGATGGGCGCGACATCGTCATTGACACAACTCCTGATTTCCGGCAGCAAGCATTGCGCGAAGGCCTGAACCGGCTGGACGCCGTCGTTTTCACCCACACGCATGCGGACCATGTGTTCGGTCTGGATGACGTGCGCGTTTTCAACCTGCGCCAGAAATACGCAATTCCCTTTTACGCCGATCCTCGCTCGATGGAGGATATCCGCCGCATTTTCACCTATGTCTTCAAGGGCGATTACGCCGCGGGGGGCATTCCCCGGCTTGACCCGCACATCATCGACGGGCCGTTCGATTTGTGGGATTTGCGGATGACGCCGCTCCCTGTGCTGCACGGCGAGCTGCCCGTGCTCGGGTTCCGCTTCGGCAGGGCCGCCTACATCACGGATTTCAGTGTCATTCCGGAATCCACTCTGGAACTGCTGGGCGGACTTGATGTGCTCGTACTCGACGCACTACGTCACCAGCCGCATCCGACGCATTCAACCATCGAGCACTCCCTGGAATTGGTCCAAAGGTTGAAGCCGGGAAGGGCCTTCTTCACGCATATTGCGCACGAACTGAGCCACGAAGCGACAAACGCCGCGCTGCCCAGGAACGTACAATTGGCTTATGACGGGCTCAAGCTGGATACTGCCGAAGGGTAGCCACGGCATGGTTTTTTATGCCGTGGGTTTCCCCCGGCCCCACGGCACATAATGCGTGCCGTGGCTACCGTGCAGGCCAGCCGGGGTTTTGATTGCGGTTTGGGCGCGCTGCTGCTTCTCTATGGAGATTATTCGTGATTTGCGGGAACTACCTCCTCTGCCGCGCGGCAGCGCCATCACCATAGGGAATTTTGACGGAGTGCATCTCGCCCATCAGCAATTACTGGATCACGTAGCGAAAATCGCTGGTTCTCTGAGGGCTATCCCGGCTGCCGTCACATTTGATCCTCACCCAATTCGGGTGCTAGCGCCCGACCGCGCGCCCAAAATCCTTACGCCATTGCCGCAGAAAGCGCGCCTCATCGAACGCCAGGGAATCGATCTGCTGGTGGTTTTGCCGTTTACCCGGGAACTGGCGCACCTCTCCCCCGCCGATTTTGTGCAGCAGATACTCGCCGGGCAATTGAAAGCGAGATGCATCTCCGTCGGGCCCAATTTCCGATTTGGCTATCGCCAGGCGGGGGACGTAAACGTCCTCAAAGAATTAAGCCATAAGAATGGCTTCACTCTCGAAGTCCTGCCCAACTTTGAAATTCGCGGGCAGGCTGTTTCAAGCACCCGCATCCGGACTTTACTCTCTGAAGGCCATGTCCACCGGGCAGGGCGGCTCCTAGGAAGGCCGTTTTCAAATTCCGGGACGATTATTTCTGGGCGAGGCGATGGCCGCCGTTATGGCGTTCCCACGCTCAACTTGTCTCCGTCTGAAGAGCAGTTGCCCCAGGTGGGCATTTACGTCACACGCAGCAGGCTGGGACAAGACATTTTCGAATCCGTCACCAGTGTGGGTTACAGCCCGACGTTCGGCGATCATCCGCTCACCATCGAGACGTACTTGCTGAATTTTGAGGGCGAGGTCCGGGAAACGGAGATGCAGGTGGAGTACCTCCACCGCCTGCGCGATGAGATAAAATTCCAGAACCCGGCGGTTCTCAAGGTGCAAATCCAGGATGACGTTCGCCGCTCGCTGAAATTCTTTCGCCTGCTCGAGCGCTTCCGTAAGACAAAAACCTCTGGCGGCAATAGATAACTGTAGCGGCGGCCTCTGGCCGCCGGTCGCTACTTCTTAAAAACCGGCGGCCAGAGGCCGCCGCTACAATGAGCGCTGCGCTGAGGCTAGCCGATCAGAATTCTGCGTTAGCTATTCCCATACCCTTCGAGAGAAATCGCCATGTGGCCGGCGCCCGCCGCCTCAATGTAGCATTGTAAGCGAAACGCTGAAACAGCCGCTGCAAGTCGCGCGGCCGGTCAGCATCCTCAAATGGCTCAAGAAGGGAATATGAAAGTTTCGCCGCAAGCAGCCTTTGCGTGGTGTCACGCAGCGCCCATCGGCTTCCCCAGCGGACGCCGTCCAGCAATCCCCTTGGGAGCCAGCTCCGCCCCCGCGCTTGCATGCCAATAAGATAGTAACCACCATCCGGGCACGGGCCTAAAACCGCGTCACAATACCGCAGTTCTTCGAAAGCGACGCGAAAAATTCGCGGCGGCAACTCTGGCGAGTCGGTGCCTATGATGATGGCGCGCGGGTAAAGCTTGAGCAGGAAGCGCAGCGCATGCTCGATCCGGGCGCCCAGGTCCGCACCGCGTTGGGAAAGCCACTCCACCTCTGAAGGAAAGGATATTGTTTCTCTCGAAGATCTGGCTGCGCCAGCGGCCATCACGTAAAGCCTGACACTGCCGCCCAACCGGCGCGTTTTGCGGACGGTATCAGCGATCAAGACGCGTTGGAATTCCGCCGCCCCTTCGCGCCCGAGCAGCGGTATCAGACGCGTTTTGCAGCGCCCGGCCATCGGCGCGCGTGCGAAAATGGCCAAGGCCGATAAATCAGAGGTGGTTTGACGGCGGGAACGAAGAGAACGCAAGAGAAAAGGCTCCGCTTTGGGGAAATCACTGGATCAGCCACGGAGTCTTGAAAAGTGTTTCCGAGGCGTGCGCCACAGACGTACGCCAGTCCTGGCCGGCGCTCACCGGCTTGAGACGAACGTTAAATGAACATTTCTTCGTCCTGGGTCGCCTCGCGCACCGTCGAGTGCGGGCGGCGGGAGAAGAGAAAGTCCAGTCCCGAGCGCAATCCGGCGACAATCGCGGAGACCTCCTGCAGCGGGCTCAGCACGTTCCGCTGCACCGCGTCCGCTGTGGTTTCGACCTTTTCGAGAATCTCTGAGACAAGCTGATCGATGCGCCGGGCCTGGAGGCGGCTTCGTTCCGTAATCTCGCCCAACGCCTCATCCAGCGCTCCCGCCCGGTTCCGCGCGATGCGGCTGATGTCGGCCGCGTTGACGGTGATGGTTTTGATGGGCTCGCGGGACTCTGAAACGATCTCCAGCACTCCCTGTACGGCGGAATCCACCCGCTGCTTCGCCTCGCGGCTGACGCGGGTGACTTCATTCCGCACCCTTCTGACCACCAGGAAAAACGCCAGCAGGATCAGCATCTGAATGACGATGGCGACCGCAGCGATTATCACGAAAACAGCAATCAGGGTACCGTGATCCATGGTGTTTCCCTTCCCCGCGCCGGAGAGCCGGAAAACAGCTTAGTGGGACTTGGTTTTTTCTTCTTGGTAAGCCTGCTTCCCGGCTTCGAGCGCCGCGGAAAGCTGTTCTTTCTGCTGGGCTACCATGTCCTTCGCCTTCTCCACATACTGCTCCGCCTGCTGGCGCACCTCCTTGCTCCGCGTTGTGAGGTAATCCCGGCTTTGGTTCGCTTTCGCGCTCAGCATATCCCGCGTTTCCTCACCGCTCTTTGGGGCGAACAGCAAAGCCAGAACCGCGCCAAATCCGATACCCGCTATAAAGAATGCAAAATTCGAAGCTCCACCTTCGTTCTCGCTCATCAGCGGACCTCCCTGCCCGATCTTGAAATATCGCCAGAAGCCAATCGGCTTATTGCGATGACAGTCCCACGCGCGACGCCAGATCCTTTCCTTGGTCCTTTAAGTCTTCAAATTTCCGGCGGCCTTCGGTTGCGATGTCTTCGGCGCGCCTGCGCATCTCTAAGCCGCGCGCGGTCACATAGTCTCGGCCTTCTTCCGTCTTCCTGCTGATCATGTCTCGCGTTTCCTCGCCGCTCTGCGGAGCCCACAACAGCGCCACAATGGCCCCGATACCAATGCCGCCAACGAAATACAAAAAATGGGAACCTGCTGAACAACGCTTAGCCATGGGATGACCCTTCCTTTCTCCCTCTTTGCTTAGATAATATCATTCTTAGACTGTTAAACTCAAATTAAATTCATGGCAAGGACGAAGCTTGGTTAATAATTCGGCCAGCCGGTTTATTATATTGGTGTGCGGCTGGCATACTTGAAGATCCTGCGCCAAGACCCGTTCCAGCATCACGCAGAGCCAAGCTCCCTTCCTGCCGGGCCCAGATATTCCTGGATAAGCTTTGCCTGTTTCGCGCTGACAACCTGCCCCAGTTCTTCCGATGAAAGCGTCTTGATCGCCTCCAGGCTACCGAAGTGCAGCAAGAGTTTTTGCGCTGTTCTGCCGCCGATACCCGGAATTTTGAGCAATTCGGTAGTGATTTCGCGGCCAGTTCGCCGAGTGCGATGAAAAGTGACGGCAAAGCGATGCGCCTCGTCCCGAATTTGCTGCACCAGATGAAGCCCCGGTGAATGATGATCGAGAACGACGGGTTCATCTTCCTTGCCCAGGACGTAAAGGATTTCTTCTTTCTTGGCGATACTGGCCATCGGCTGATTGATTACCTGCAAGGCTTCGAGGGCGCCCGCCGCGGCATGAAGCTGGCCAATTCCGCCGTCGATCAAGATCAAATCCGGAAACGCTTTCTTCTCCGCCTGCAACCGGCTGTAGCGGCGGCTCACCACCTCACGCATGCTGGCGAAATCATCATTCTGCGGCACTGTCTTGATGATGAACTTGCGGTAGTCCGCTTTCTTCATGGCCCCATCCTCCCAGACCACCATCGAAGCGACGATATCCGAGCCTTGAATATGAGAGATATCAAACGCTTCGATGCGGCGCGGCGGCTTCGCAAGATCCAGGGCTTCGGCAAGACTTTCAAGCATCTCGCGGGCCTGCGGCTTCAGAATCCGGAAGCGCCGGTCGAAAGAATGGCGGGCATTCTTGGCCACGAGCTCGAGCATTGACCGTTTAGGTCCCGCCTGCGGTGTGAAGATGTTCACGCGCGCGCCACGCTTTTCTGAGAGAATTTCCTCCAGCAGCGCGCGGTCCTCAAAATCCGCCGGAGTGTGAATCTCGTGCGGCAGGTGCTGCTGGTCGAGATAGAGCTGCTTAAGAAGAGAAGCAAAAAATTCCGGCGCCGTGAAGTCTTCAAGGTCCTCCCAGAAGAATTCCCGCCGGTCGACGACACGGCCGTGCCGCAGGTGAAAAACATCGACGGCGGCGAGTGGCCCTTCCTGATGAAATCCGAAAATGTCCGCATCTTGCCCGTTCGAAGCGGCCATCTTCTGCCGCTCACGCACTTCTTCCACCACCCTGATCCGGTCCCGCAGGCGCGCCGCCTCTTCGTAGTGTTGCCCCTCGGCCGCCTCCGCCATTTGCCGGTGCAAATCACGCACCAGATCGGTGACGCGGCCCTCCAGCAGCATCTTCACCTGCCGCACGCGGCTCGCGTAAGCCTCCGGCGTGGTGAGCCCCTCCACGCACGGCCCCAGGCAGCGCTTGATGTAGAATTGCAGGCACGGGCGCGGGTGAAACCGCGTGAGGTCCACATAACAGGAGGGTATCTGAAAACAGCGGTGAATAAGGTCCGTGATGCGGTAAGCGAGATTCGCGGGAAGATACGGGCCAAAATAGAGCGCGCCGTCGCGCCGCAGCCGCCGCGTTACGTACACACGCGGGAAGCGCTCGTGCAACGTGAGTTTAATGTAGGGATAAGTCTTGTCGTCGCGAAGGTTGATATTGTAGCGGGGCTTGAATTGCTTGATCAGGTTATTTTCAAGCGCCATCGCCTCTTTCTCATTGTCCACGAGAATCCATTCGAGGTCCGAGGCGGCCGCGAGCATACGCTCTCGCTTTTCGTCCGCCGTGCGCGATTCCTGGAAATACGATCGCACTCGATGACGCAGAGACTTGGCTTTGCCGACATAAATCGGCCGGCCCTTCTCGTCTTTGAAGAGGTACACACCCGGTTGAACGGGCAGCGATTCCGTTTTGTTAGTCAGCGCTGGGTTCACAGAAATAAAGCCTCTGCTATTATTATGTGCCACGCAACGCGGTTTTCAATCACCGCCGGTTTCAAGCCATCTCTCCCGCGAGGAAATCGAGGCTCGCCATCGCGGTTGAGAATTCGAAACGACCGTGGCACTCTGGTGGACCGGCGCCTGCAGCCGCCCGGTTTCCGCGCGCCCGCGGAGTCGTGGTCGCGAGCAGCGGTGGCTGGTGGCGCCGCGGCGCCAATTTCGATGAGGAGGAAGTTTTGGAATGTCCGCTGAAAACTATTTTCGCCGCATTGAGGAAATCCTCACCGCGATCCGGCAGACGCAAAAGGACAAAATCGAACAGGCTGGCGAAGCATTCGCCCGGTCCATCCGCTCGGGCGGGCGGGTTTACCTCTTTGGAAGCGGCCATTCGGTCCTGCCCGTGCTCGACATTTTCCCGCGGTATGGAAGCTTTATCGGTTTTTATCCTATCTACGATCCGCGCCTGATGTGGTTTAACGTGGTCGGACCCGGCGGCGCGCGGGAGCTCCTGTGGCTCGAGCGCCACGAGGGCTACGTCCAAATCATTCTGGAAAGTTACACGCTCACGCCGCGCGATTCCATTTTGATTTTTTCGCACGGCGGATTGAACGCGGCTCCGGTAGAAATGGCGCTCGAAGGGAAGCAAAAAGGCGTAACCGTGGTTTCGGTTTCTTCGCACCAGAATCAACGCCAGGCGCGCCCCACCCATTCGAGCGGGAAAACGCTCGCCAGCGCTTCAGAGATCGCCATCGATAACTGCGTGCCGCCGGAGGACGCGCTGGTGGACGTCGGGGGAATGCAGGAGAAATTCGCGGCGGGCTCAACCGTGGCGGCGGTCTCCATTGCCATGGCGCTGGTGGCCGAAACCGGCACGCGGCTGGCGCAGAGCGGCCTGAAGCCTCCCACATTCGTTTCACCCAACGTGGGGCTTCCCGCAGATCACAATGAGAATGTGTTTCGGGAATACGAGCGCTTCATCCAGAATCCCAAAGGCTGAGTTTTGGCAGTCCGTTTTCCGAGGTCCTTTTGATGCATCACTGCCGGATTTCACAGCTTTTGATGTGCCTGTTTCTCGCGGCAGGCGTCACGGCCTTTGCCGCACCCCTTCCACCGGCGGCTGAAAGTAACTTTTTCCCTGTGGCCGTGTGGTATGACGGCGGCAAAGCACGCGCGCCGATGCTCGAACCGGTGAATGCTACGAGCGCGGAGCGCTGGGGCAAAGACCTCGACCAAATCAAGGCGCTGGGCTTCAACGCCGTCAAGTGCTGGGTGGACTGGGCCACCGCGGAACCGAAGCTTGGGGTGTTTGATTTCAAGAATCTGAACCTGCTTTTGAAGCTTGCGCGTGCGCGTCATCTTCGCGTGATTGTGCAGATTTATACCGATTCTGCGCCCGACTGGGTGGGCGCGCTTTGGCCGGACGCGCGTTTTGTGGACCGCAGCGGCGCGGTGATTGATTCCCAGGCGGCACCCGGTTATTGCATTGACGATCCCGCTCTGCGTGCCGAAATCGTGAAATTTCTCATCGCCCTTTCGCGTGACGCCAACCAGTCCCCCGCCCTTTACGGCTGGGATGTCTGGAGCGAGCCGCACGTCATCAATTGGGCGGACTTCGCTTACCTCAAGAACCCGGAGTTCTGCTATTGCCGCTACAGCCAGGCCCGGTTCCGCACCTGGCTCCGGAATAAATACAAGACCTTGGCGGCTCTGAACGCCGCCTGGTATCGCCACTTTGTCACCTGGGAGCAGGTAACTCCACCGCGCTTTTCAACAATCCTTTCCTATACCGATTACCTCGACTGGCGCGCGTTCATCACCGACAAGCTGGCCGGTGATCTCACCACCCGCGTTGTTGCCATCCGCGCCGCGGACTCAACGCACCCCATCACCAGCCACGCCGCCGTGCCCGGGCTTTTCACCTCACCCACCGACGGTTATGGCGAGCCCGATGACTTCAAGATGTCCGCGGCCGCCGATTTCTTCGGCACATCCCTTTATCCCAAGCACGCCGCTTCCACGCGGCCGTGGCCCTACTGGATGCTGGCCGCCGGGCTTGATTTCACACGCTCGGCGGGCCATAGCTCCGGCAAAGCCTTCTGGATTGGAGAACTCCAGGCAGGCCAGGGAGTCACCGGAATGCGCATTGCGAATCCTGTGACCGCGCACGATGAACAATTCTGGATGTGGCAGGTGGTCGCCCACGGCGCACGCGAAATTGCCATTTACGCCTGGTATCCCATGAGTTCCGGGTACGAATCGGGCGGATATGGGTTGATTCATCTCGATGGCACGCTGACCGCACGCGCTCGCGCTGCCGGAAGCGTGGCTCAGGCGATCGCGCGCAACGCCGCCGGAATCAACCAGGCGCAGCCCGCGCAGGCCGAAGTCGCCGTCCTCTATGACCGGCTCTCGTACATGGTTGGCGGGACCCAGGCGTCGCTTTCAAAGCTTGGGAATGCCGAGCGCGATTCGCTGATGGGAACTTACCGGGCTTTCTTCGAAAAGCGGATACCGGTGGATTTTGTCAGCCAGGAAGAGGTCGCCAACGGCAGGCTAGACCAATACAAGATCCTGTTTCTACCCTACCCGGTGATGCTTTCCCGCGCCGCCGCTCGCGGCGTGGAAAGCTACGTGGCGCATGGCGGGACGGCTGTCGCGGAAGCCCGCCTCGCCTGGAACAACGCGCGCGGTTTCGCCAGCCCCGTGATTCCCGGTTT
>DASUKV010000434.1:0-7176 GCA_036278555.1 Terriglobia bacterium | reverse complement strand
GCTCTATTACGCCCGGTACAGCAATGCAGAAAGCCGCCTGGTTCATTTTGAAAAATTCTTTTACCCTCTTGACGCCGTCGAAAACTGGAACCGCCTTTACGGAAAGCGCGGCTTCGTGCAATATCAGGTGGCGCTGCCTCTGGAAAAGGGCCGGGAATGCCTGGTGGCTCTGTTGGAGCGGCTCGCTCAATCCGGCAGAGCTTCTTTTCTCGCGGTATTAAAGCGCTTCGGAGAAGGCAATTCCGGCTTACTCTCGTTCCCTATCAAAGGCTATACGCTGGCCCTGGACTTGCCATACTCTCGGGAAATGATCGCGTTTCTTCAGGAATTGGACAAAGAGGTGGTCCGCTACGGAGGAAGGATTTATCTGGCCAAGGACGCCGTGCAAACTCCGGAGACTTTCGCGGCCGGCTACCCGCGCCTGAAAGAGTTCCAGGCCGTTCAGGCGAAACTCGATCCGGAGCGGCTTATTTCTTCTTCCCTGGCCGGCCGCCTGAGGATTGTTTAGTTCCCTATCGCGCTATTCCGAGGGCGGAGCGAGGAAGCAAAAGTCCGATTTTGGCCCCTCACCCGGCCTTCGGCCACCCTCTCCCACAGGGAGAGGGCTGAACATGTTCGCGGTAGAATGGATACCCGGCGGAAATAAGGATATCCCTCTCACACAGACAGAGAGCTGAAAACAAATGATAGCTGCCCTCTCCCGCCGGGAGAGGGTGGCCGAAGGCCGGGTGAGGGGCGTATGCCCTGTGGGTCTGAAGCAAAACATGCCATCCGTTCTGATTCTCGGAGCGACATCCGGCATTGGCAAAGCCGTCGCTGCGGAGTTTGCACGCCACCACCACGACTTGATCTTAGGCGGACGCGACATCGCCGAAATCTCCGCGCAGGCGAGCGACCTTTCCATTCGCTACGGCGTTCAGACTCGCGTCTTCGCCTTCGATGCGCTCGCGTTTGAGAGCCACGAAGCAGTCCTGAATGGCGTGTTCTCTGAAGCCGGAGACAGCCTGCAAGGAGCCGTCCTTTGCATCGGCGATGTGGGCGATCTCGAACTCGCGGAGTCGAGCCTGCCCGAAGTCCGCCGTATTCTGGACGCTAACTTCACCGGCTGCGTCACCGCCTTAAGCATTCTGGCAAATTATTTCGCCGCGCGACGCCGCGGGTTCATCTGCGCCATCTCTTCGGTCGCAGGGGACCGTGGGCGCCAAAGTAACTATATTTACTGCGCCGCCAAAGGCGGACTTTCGGTTTACCTCCAGGGCCTCCGCAATCGGCTCCATCACTCGAACGTGCGTGTGATCACCATCAAGCCGGGCTTTGTTGATACGCCGATGGTCTATGGCCGTCCGGGGCTGTTTCTGGTTGCCTCGCCCGAATCCGTCGCGCGCGGAATCTTCAAAGCGATTCAACGCGGCAAAGATGTGGTCTATCTTCCCGGCGTCTGGCGCGGCGTGATGCTCGCCGTCCGGCTCATCCCCGAGTCTATCTTCAAGCGAATGCGCCTATAATCGAAGCTTGCCTACGGAAAATAGTCCATTAGCGGCACCCACGGCCTCTCGCAACCCTTCCCGCTGGGCCATGATTGCGCGCATGGCCTTGACGGGAGCCGTGGTCGGTTTTCTCGTTGGCATTCTCGAAGCCGCTCTGCTTTATTTCATTCCCCGTGCGACGGGCTTAATCCGGCCGGACGTTGTATACGCAATCTGGTTCATTGCGCCGCTCGTTGATCTTCTCACCGGCGCGCTTTTAGGCCTGGTTCTGGGTCTTGCCTGCTCAGCCCGGAAAACGCCCGCGTTGGCAGCGGTGGTTGCTGCGATCGGATTGGGCCTTATCGGAGCCTTCGTCGCCTGGCTGCTCGACTGGTTCCGGATCGGCGTAGGCATTGTTTTTCCCAGACGGCTCGAAATCACGACGCCGATTGTCTGTTTCCTCATCGTCTTTGCCATCTCGCTGACATTGATTGCCTTCCTATGGCGACGCGCCGGGCGGTTTTTCAGGACGGGACAGCCGTTGTCTCTCGGCCGCTGGCCAGTGGCGGTGCTGGGCGTGGCAATTTTTCTCGGCTGCGGGATCGGTTTCTATGCGCTTCACCGGCCTGATTCTTACCCGGCGCGTTCATCAAGCGTGGGCGCTCCACCGGAGCATCCGAATATCGTCCTCATTGTGCTTGACACAGTTCGCGCTGACCATCTCTCCTGCTACGGTTACAAGCGGCCCACCACTCCTCACCTCGACAGCCTGGCTGCGCGAGGGGTGCGATTTGAAAATGCGATTGCCCCTTCATCATGGACTCTTCCGTCGATTGCTTCGATTTTTACCGGGCTGCTCCCTCACCAGCACGGCGCGAACTGGGGAACGCCTTTGCCGCCGGAGCCCTGGACGTTGGCGCGGATCCTGCAATCCAAAGGTTATGAAACCGCGGGATTCAACGCCAACCCGTTTTACGGCCTGGCGGGATGGCGATTGGACGAAGGTTTCGACGCCTACTTGGACGCGAGTTACACGCTGCGTCACAATCTGGCGGTGACCCAAGTGGGACAATCGGCATTGAGATTTCTCTATAACCGGCTGATCCGCTACAACCGGTTTGACCACCTGACCGCCGCCGACCTGAACAATGAAGTGATGGAGTGGTATCGCCGCCGGGACCGCAGCCAGCCGTACTTTCTTTTCATCAATTATATGGACGCGCATCGTCCTTACCTGCCTCCCGCGTCTTACGATCACCGCTTTGGGAAAATCCCGCACTACCTTTTGGCACGAGTCAGCGAAACACTCAAGGATGGACGCCCGCGCCACGCTTACACTGAGCGCGAACGGCAAGAACTGATCGACGGCTATGACAATAGCCTTGCCTATCTTGATGATCAGCTTGGCCGGCTCATAGATTCTCTCCGCTCCGAGCCGGGCGGCGGCAACACGATTTTTATCGTAACCTCAGACCACGGGGAAGGCTTCGGCGAGCATGGGACTTATGACCACGGCTGGAATCTCTATTCTGAAGTCTTGCGCGTTCCGCTCATTTTGTCGGGGCCTGGAATCCCTGCCGGAACTCGCGTGTCTGACGTGGTTCCCAACCGGCGGCTCTTTGCGACCGTGCTTGACTTGGCGCTGGGATTGAAAGGGCCAATAAGCCAGGCGAGCCTGCGGCAATACTGGACGGAAGGTTTCAAGCCCGAGCCTGCGGAAAGCGAAGCGGTTTCAGAGCTTGTGGTCTATTCTTCCGGCAGCGATCCCGCATCGTTGAGCCTCTCGACGCCCCGGTGGCATTTGATCCAGAACTCTGACGGAAGCGCGGAGCTTTTTGATCGCCACAGCGACCGCGAAGAGAAAACGAATCTGGCGGCGCGCCCGGGCATAGAAGATACCGTCCACAATCTCAAGACTGGGCTTGAATCGCGTATCGCTTATTCTCTTCTTCCCTGGCGATCGCTCGCTTCCCTTTCCCCTCTGGACAAGCCGGGCGCGACTTTTATCCAGCAAATCAGCAAACAACCTTTCTCCATTTCGGGGGCAGGATTGCCCATCGGCAGCGCGCAAGCGGTTTTTTCCCACCAACGTCCCTCGCTTCTGCCTAAACCCAATCCGGCGGAGCAGGATATCCTGCGCAGCCTGCCTTATCACTAGCCAATGCTTCCTGCCGTTTGTGGTCAGATGCGCAGTTTCTTGTAAGTCCCGCCATAACTCCGAACGTCATTCCGAGCGCAGCGAGGAATCTGCTTTTGACCGAGGAAGTGAAAACAAAGCAGATTCCTCGGGCCGACCAAAAACATCGGCCCTCGGAATGACAGCGAACTGGACCTCGTTGTCCAACAAACTTCCGGCTCACAACGCTGGATTCAGACGAAAGATTACGGTTACAATAGCGGCTCTCATCAGCCAAACCGTCCGCTCATGCCTAAAGAACACCTGGAAATTCGCCATGCGATCAAGCCGCAGATCAGCCGTCTGGGCCTGGCGAGCGTGATCTTCTTTGTCGTTTCAGGCGGAGCGTATGGCCTTGAGCCTCTGGTCGGGTCGCTGGGCGCGGGCTGGGCGGTCGCTTTCATCGCGATTGCGCCGCTCGTGTGGTGTCTGCCCGTCGCCGCGATGGTCTCCGAGCTCTCGAGCATGATGCCCGAAGAGGGCGGCTACTATGCCTGGGTGCGCGAAGGCTTGGGGGAGTTCTGGGGCTTCCAGGAAGGTTGGTGGACGCTTTGCTACACGGCCGTGGACATGGCGATTTATCCCGTCCTTTTTGTCGACTATCTCGCGTATTTTTGCCCCAGCCTGCAACTTCCCGCTGATCACCCAGCGGCTTTGAAGGTTTCCCTCTTGCGATGGTTAGTGGCGCTGGCGGTGATCGGGACAGCATTTTTCATCAACTGGCGGGGAATCCATCTGGTGGGGAAAAGCTCGATTTTGACTTTGATTCTGGTGCTAAGCCCCTTTGCGCTGCTCACCATCATCGGCTTCAGCCGTCCGGGTGCGATGGGCCGCATGTTCTCCGCAATCCGAACCGGCTTGGCTCATGGGCACAGCGGCCATTTGCTGGCGCTTGGCGTGGCGATTGTTCTTTGGAACTATTCCGGCTGGGATAATGTTTCCACCTTCGCAGCGGAAGTAAAAGACGCGCCGCGAGCGTACCCATTCGCTCTGATCTCGGCGCTCCTTTTGATTACCATCGCTTACCTTCTACCGGTTCTGGCCGGAATCGGGACCACCACCAGCCCCGCGCTTTGGAGCGAATCCGCCGGCTGGCCGGAAATCGCTCGCGCCGTAGCCGGCCACTGGCTGGCGATTGCCGTGGCGGCCATGGGCGTGGTCTCCGCATGGTCCATGTTCAACAGCCAATTGCTCTACATTTCCCGGCTGCCCTATGCCATGGCGCGCGACGGCTGGTTTCCCCCCATCTTTGCAAAGATTTCGCTGCTCACCGGCGTTCCGGTTGCGGCGCTGGCAGTGACGTGCGTGGTTGCCGGATTTGCCGCGGCGTTGCCTTTTACCAAACTCGTGGTGGTCGATATTCTTCTCTACTCGACCGAATTGCTTCTGGAATTTCTGGCGCTCATCGTTCTGCGCGTCAAGAAGCCACACGTAGACCGGCCCTTCCGGGTTCCGGGCGGGTGGCCGGGCGTCATCCTGATCACGGCGCTTCCTATGGGCCTCGCGCTGATGGTTGCCGTGACCACCGCGCAGGGGTCGCGGACGGGCTTCGAGCAGTTATTGGCTGTTCCTGCGGTTATCCTGAGCGGTTTCCTGATTTATTTCATTAAGCGCGGCGCATTCCGGCGCGCCGTTTGACGTAGCGCCAGCATCCCTTCACTGCGTTCAGGGCAGGCTTTGCCGGCTTTACTCAGGTCCAGCGGAGCGGTGGAAGGTTTGTCTCTTGGCGGGTTCGACTTTATTATAGGAAATAGGCGAATTAGTGTAGCGGCGGCCGGAGCCTGCCCTAACGCAGGAAGGGGCCGCCGGTTTCTACTTCTTAAAGACCGCCGCTACAGCAAGAGTCCAGCCAAGAGGACTGCGGGAATCACCGAGGAGGAAGACTGCAATGTGGGAAAATGATCAGGCAATGAAATTGAAGGTTGGTTTGGCGGAAATGCTCAAGGGCGGCGTGATAATGGACGTCACGACCGCCGAGCAGGCCAAAATCGCCGAAGACGCCGGGGCCGTGGCCGTGATGGCGCTCGAGCGCGTGCCGGCGGATATCCGCAAAGAGGGTGGCGTGGCGCGGATGGCATCCGTAAAAATCATCAAGGAAATTATGGGCGCGGTCACGATTCCGGTGATGGCGAAGGCGCGCATTGGACACTTCGCGGAAGCCCAGGTGCTCGAAGCGGTTGGGGCTGACTACATCGATGAGAGCGAAGTGCTGACGCCCGCCGACGAAGAACACCACATCAATAAATGGCCCTTCAAGGTTCCTTTTGTCTGTGGCGCCCGGAATCTGGGTGAGGCGCTACGGCGCATCGGCGAGGGCGCAGCGATGATCCGCACCAAGGGCGAGGCGGGTTCCGGCAATATTGTCGAAGCGGTTCGCCACCTGCGCGCGATCACCGGCGAAATGCGGCTGCTCACCACGTTGCGCGAAGAAGAACTGATGGCGCACGCTAAGGAGTTGGGCGCTCCTCTCGATTTGGTGAAGTGGGTGTCGGGAAATGGCAAGCTGCCCGTGCCTAACTTTTCCGCCGGAGGGATTGCCACGCCTGCGGACGCGGCGCTGGTGATGCAGCTTGGGGCTGAGGCGGTCTTCGTGGGTTCGGGAATTTTCAAGTCCGCCGATCCTGCCCAGCGCGCCAAGGCGATTGTCCGCGCGACGACGCATTACAATGAGCCGCAAGTGGTGGCCGAATGCTGCGAAGATCTCGGCGAAGCCATGCGCGGCCTCGACGTCTCAAAACTCGACCCGAAAGAACTGCTGCAAACGCGCGGATGGTAGAGTACGGCAGGCAGGTAGGGGCGCTGCTTGCTGCGCCCTAGACACGGGAACGATCGCTATGGCGCTGGAACCGAAGGACGAAATTCGCGCAATGCTTGCGCGGATTAACGAGGCATGGCTGAAAGGGCGGGAGGTACGATGAGATACTTGGTAATTTTGGAAAAGAGTAAGAATGGCTTTGGTGCTTACGTTCCGGACTTGCCGGGGTGTGCTGTAGTGGGCGAAACACGAGAAGAAGCTCTGCAGCTCATTCGTGAAGCCGTTGGGCTTCATCTGGAGAGCTTGCGCAAGGATGGCAGTGCTCTTCCAGCGCCCGTGTCAACAACCGAATATGTGCAACTCTGAGGACATGGGTCGGGCCATGTGCGACGCTGACGTCATCCATGCTCAATCAGCGAAGTTGTTGCACTTGCGAGGATGGTAATTCCAGTCTGTGAGCCATTTTGGAGGAGCAAGCACAATGTAGTGAATTGACCTAGAAACCTAATATCGTTCGGAGGGCGGAGACGATGAACATAGCAGACATACCGATCGACCAAATTGCTGTATCTCGTCTGAACACTCGCAAGGACCTAGCGGCCGGGAATGAGGACAGCTCGATAGACGACCTAGCAGAGAGCATCCGCGAAAAGGGGCTGCTAAATCCTGTTATGGTTCGTGTCATGCCTGAGGGCGGCTACGAGCTCATTGCTGGACAGAGGCGACTGCTCGCCTGCCGGAAGATCGGATTACAGAGCATTCCGGCCCTCATTCGCTCC
>DASUKV010000433.1:0-4144 GCA_036278555.1 Terriglobia bacterium | reverse complement strand
ACCCGGAAATCCTCCGTCGCCTCCGCCAGCACGCGGCGCGAGGGCTCGCTGGTCTTCAGCAAGTCACGAAGCTGGCTCGCCGCGGCCACTTTGATCGAAAGCCGGCGGTTCAGCTTCAGTTCCAACTCGTCAAATCGATCGAGCGCCGCAGGGTCCGCGACGGCCACGGCCAGCGAATGGTCGCGCATTTCCAGAGGAAAGAATTCGTACTTCACCATCAAGTCAAGCGGAATCGACTGCAGCAGTGAGCGGTCTACCTCAAAGCCGCGCAGGTCGATAAAATCAAAGTGATAGCGCTCGGCAAGCTCCTGCGCCCGGTCCAACTCGGCTTGATTTTGGATTTCAGCCATGTTTGTGTGCCCAGCTCCGAAAACCCGGGGGGAAACACCGGCGTCACCACTTCAAAATCGTCCAAACTACCCGCTCAGGCCCTCACCCGGCCTTCGGCCACCCTCTCCCGGAGGGAGAGGGCTAAAAACGATTGAGTAGCAGCCTCTTTTCAGCACTGCCGGCGAGAAAATCAAAGTTAACAGCCCTCTCCCTCCGGGAGAGGGTGGCCGAAGGCCGGGTGAGGGGCCGCTCGTCACTCATCACTCATCACTGTACTTAATGCACCTGGGCCGCGAGTGAAAACAGCGGCAGATAAAATGCGACGAGCACAAATGCCACCACCACCGCCACAATCGCGATCATCACCGGGTCGACCAGGGCCACGAGCGCCGCAAGATCGATGCTCACGTCCTCTTCGTAAAATTCCGCCACGCTTTCAAGCATCGCGGGAAGCGCCCCGGTGGTCTCGCCCACCTCAATCATATCGAGAGCGGTCGAGGGGAAAAGGCCCGTTTCCCGCAAGCTGGCGCTTAGCGCGTGCCCGCCCGTCACCTTCTTTTTCGCCTCGCCAATCGCCCGAGCCACCAGCGGGCTGGTGATGGAAGTCTCGGCCGTTTCGAGAGCCTCGACAATGGGCAGTCCGCCTTCAAGCAGCGTGCCCAGAGAGCGCGTGAACTCCGCCACCGAAAATTTCAAGAGCAGGAGCCCCACGACCGGCAGATGGAATTTGAGCCGGTCCCACGCCAGGCGCGCCCGCGGCGACTGCCACGCCGCCCGCAGCGCGAGCGCAACCAGAATCAGAATCAGCAGGATCACCAGCGCCTGATGCCGCACGCCCAGCGAGAAAGCAATGGTTTCTTCCGTCAGCCGCGGCAACTGCACGCCGAGGTCGCTATAGAGCATCGCGAAGCGCGGCACGATGAAGCTGATGACGAACGCGATCAAGACGCACAGGAAGAAGACCAGAAACGCCGGATAGATGAGCGCCGCCAGAATTTTCTTGCGGAAGCTGCGGCTGATTTTCTGATAAGAAAGGTATTGCGCCAGCACCTTGTCAAGGCTGCCGCTGCGCTCCCCTGCACGCACCGTGGAGGCGTAAATTTTTGGAAAACTCTTGGTCGCCTCGAAAGCGTCGGAAAGCAGCGCCCCCGATCGCACCCCGTCCCGCACTCCTTCGAGCGCCACACGCAGTTCCGGGCCACGCGCCTGGCGCGCCAGCAGTTCCAGTGACTTTTGCAGCGGTAAACCGGATTTCGAAAGCGTCAGGAACTGCTGGTTGAAAATCACGAAATCGTCCGCGCGAATCTTGCGCCGCTTCAGGAAATCAAACCGGAAGCCGCCCCAGCCTTTCGAGCGGACGGAAAAGACGTAATAGCCCTGCGCGGCGAAGCGCTGCCGGATTTCCGACTCCGACTCCGCCCGCTCCGTCTGGCTGAGCACTTGGCCAGTGGCTGTCGCGATTTTGCAGACAAATTCCATAAAGACAGTGACGAGTGAAGAGTGATAAGCGGTGAGCAGCGTTCAGCGTTCCGCCTTCAGCTTTTTACCAACTGTTATAAGGCGTCCCTTCAAGCGACGTCGCGTCGGAGCCGCTGTGCACGTCCACGACGCCCGGCGCCGATTGACCGCCAGACGACGGCGTGTCCTCAATATCCGCTTTCCAGGTGTCGCTCGACCCGGTGACCGGATCGACCGGAATGCCGCCGCGCAAGTAACCAGCGTCCACCAGATCCTCCAACGACGAAGGGGGCTGCTGCTTATCGACCGTGTACTCATCGATCAGATGCCGCATGGTGTAGAGGTCATCGCGCAAGACGGCCTCGCGCGCGCGCTTAATCGCAGTGGTGTAAGAGGGGACGGCAAAAGAAGCCAGGATCAGAATGAGCGTCATCACGATCATGAGTTCGAGCAGGGTGAAGCCGCGGGCGGCCTCGGATTTTTGTTTGAAATTTCTCATCCACATCGTTAACGGGCTCCGCCTCAGCCCAGCAATCACAATCCCCTCACCCGGCCCGTGATACGGGCCACCCTCTCCCCTCTTGCGGGGAGAGGGGCTGGGGGTGAAGGGCAGCCGGAAACGTCGCCGGTGGGGATACCGGCGTTACAACACTTTCTACCAGCTTGAATACTGTGTGCCATCCGTGGCCGTGCCGGTACTCTTCGAGTACACATCGAAGACGTTCTGCCCGCCCCAGGTGGTTGAATCCGGATCATCCTGCATCGAACGCATCCCCCAATCCGCCGTGCCCGTCATGGGGTCCACCGGGATACGCCGCAGGAACTTGTATTTCAACTCCGACGAGCCTTTCACCGGCACGCCCTTCACCAGCGTTTCGAGATCGGGCGGGTAGCCAAAGGTGTCCGATTCGACCGGGATCAGGCCCCGGTCAGAAAAATCCTTGTATCGGTCAATGGCCGTGCGGAGGTCGCGCAGATCCTCGTGCAATTCCGTTTCCCGAACGTGTTGGGCGTGAACGCGGGCAAGCGGCAGGGCGGCGCTGGCAAGCAGGGTCATGATTGCCATCGCCGCGATCAATTCCAGGAGCGTGAAGCCGCTCTCCGGTAGCGCCGCTCTCGCCCAGCGCGAGATCAAGGCGCTCCTCCCGAAGCGGGCGCGGGAGCCGGGGCAGCAGCACCCGCAGGCCCTGGGGCTCCCGAAATCTCGAGCTCAGCGGATTGGTTCGAATCCGGTAGACGGACGACCCGCGGAGTCATCATAATCAAGACTTCGTCATCCCTTACTTCGTAGCTCTGATCGGAAAAAAGATACTTCAATAACGGAACATCCGCGAGGCCGGGCAATCCGGACACGACGCGATTCGTTTGCGTCTGAATCAGGCCTCCCAGCAAGCTCACCTCGCCTTCCTTCAGCCGGATGGTGTGGTCTACGGTGCGTTGCGAAAAGGTGGGTTCTTCAACTCCGCCGATATTCACCGGGGCGCCGACGGACGAGATGTCAATTTTAGCCTTCAGGATAATGTCTCCATCGGCGGCGACGTAGGGAGTGATGTCCAGGTTGACGCCGACGTCCTGATACTGAAATTGGGTATTCGCCAACAAGCCGAAGGCGCTGGTCCCGCCACCACCTACCCCCGCCGTCGGCACGCCGAAGCTGCCGGTGGCAAACGGCACACGCTGACCGATGCGCAGACGGGCTGTTTCGCCCGAAGTCACGCGAATTTGAGGGTTTTGCAGGATATGGGTTTGCGTATCGCTGAGCAGGGCGTTCGCGATCACGCCCGGCAAGGCCATGCTGAAGTCGCCTGTCGTCAGCTTGCCAATTCTGTTAAGTTGCAGCGTCGGGGTCACGGGCGGGGTAGTTCCTGTAGTGCCGCCAGTACCCGTCGAAGTGCTGGTGCTTCCCGGCGGATTAAAACCGATTGCCGCGATGGTGCTTCCGCTAGGTCCAAAGAATACAGGCGAAAGCCCCAAATCGCGAAGCCGGTCCTTGTCCGCCTCAAGGACGCTGACGTTGATCAGGACCTCGGCTTTCCCACGATCCAGACTCTCGATCAGGTTTTCCGCCGCCGCCACTTTTTCCGGTGTGTCGTAAAGCGAAATGGAATTGGTTTCCGGATTGTCAAACGCCTTTTGGACGCCGGTCACGTTCTTTACGGCGGTCAGAATCGCGGTGCGGCTGGCCGGGGAAAGCGGGTTCTGAAGATAAACGGTCTTCAGGACCATGGTTTCAAGATCGCGCCGGTTGTTCGGCGTATCCGGGATCACCAGGATCGTGTTCCGGGTGATCGGTTTCCAGAAAACGTTCGCCTCATCGGCAGCGGCGCGAAGAGCGTCCATGATGGTAACGTCCGAA
>DASUKV010000432.1:0-8709 GCA_036278555.1 Terriglobia bacterium | reverse complement strand
CTGTTCTCCACTCGGGCGCGGGCTTTGGCGGCCCCGTTACTCTTCAGGGAACTGCCCGGAATAGAATAGCAAGCGCCTGTTATCCGGGTATTATAACATGCGGTTTAGCGCGCTTCTGCGTCGGGCGGTAGTGCCTCAGTTTGGCTGTAGTGACGCCCTGTGAGCGTACTTGTCCAAATCAGGGTGCGATTTCACGGATGCGACCCGCGGCTTTGCCGCCTGACTTGCGGAAGGGCTTTGCCCTTCCCCGGGAGCTTGCACCCAAACCCAACCTGTTCTCGCTGGGCGCGAAGGCAGAGCCTTCGCGCCCAGCGAGAACATTAAACTATGGACATTTGGCCGGAAAGCCAGAGGCTTTCCGCAAGGCAGGCGGCAGAGCCGTCCTCTGCGCAACTAAATTTGACAGCCATGCTCTATGAGCGCCGGCAGTGCTCATAAATAAATCCGGCGGTCAAAATCTGTGATTGCCCATCGTCGCGCGGCAGCAGTGCGCCGAGGGTATTGGCCTTGCGTCGCAAGCAATCCCCTCCTATGCTTTCACTATGAAACTTCGGTCCCGCGGCCCGGCGTTTTCCGTGGGCTTGGTGTGCGCGCTCGCGGCGATCCTGGTGGTGCTCGCCATTCTCCAGGTGCGTGGCAGCAACCAGGTGAGCCAGGCGGAACGCGAGCGCATGCAGGCCAACCTCCATACGGCCGTGACGCGATTCCGCCGCGATTTTTACCTGGAACTACTCCACGTTTGCTGGGCCTTCCAGACTGTGACTCCCAAATCGGACTCCGGCACGCTGCAAGCATACGCCGACCGTTATGACGATTGGATGGGAGCGTCGGCCCATCCCGACCTTGTGGGTTCCTTATTCATCTGGAAGGCTCCGTTTAAGGGCGCCTCTCCGCTTTTCCAGTTGAACCCCGCCCTTGGAAAGTTCCAGCCGGCAAGCTGGCCGCAGGATTTCGCCCGGCTGCGGCAGCAGCTTAAGAGACAAGGCGCGGCGGCGAACCGGCTGGATGAAACCGCGATCGAGGAGCAATGGGTTATCGACGAAAAAATCCCGGCGCTCTATCATCCCCTGCTGTCCCATCCAGGATCTGCGAAGGTGATTAACGGCTTCCTGATCGTACGGCTGAATATGAACTTCATCCAGCAGGTCCTCTTGCCAGTGCTGGCGGACCGCTACTTCCGGGGCCCGGAAGGTTTCACTTACCGGGTGACGGTGGTAAGCGGCGATCATCCTGGCAAGATCATCTACCAATCGATTCCGACCGCCGCTGCGAAGACTACAACCGCCGCCGACGCCGTCGCAGATTTGATTCCGGCGCATGGAAAGCGGCTGCTGCGGTCTTCCTTTAAGGATCAGTTGAGCGCGCCAGAGCCGGAGATCGAGCCAGACGGTGAAGAAAATCCAGATACCGCCGTTTCGTCCGCCCAGGATTCCCGCGCCTTCGCTCCCCAAGGCCAACGAAGGTTCTACCCTCTGATTCTTCAGTCCGAAGGAAGCGCCGGTTGGAAGCTGATCGCCCGGCACCGGCTCGGGTCAGTGGATGCCGCCGTGCTGAGCCTTCGCCGCCACAATCTCGCTGTGAGCTTCGGCGTGCTGCTGCTGCTCGCAGCCAGCATGGCGCTCGTGGTGATCTCGGCGCAGCGGGCGCACCGCCTGGCGCGGCTGCAGATGGACTTTGTGGCAGGCGTTTCCCATGAGCTGCGCACACCGCTGGCGGTTATCTGCTCGGCGGCCGAGAATCTGGCGGACGGCGTGGTGGGAGCCAGAGAACAGGTGAAGAATTATGGCGCGCTCATCCGAACGGAGGGGCGGCGGCTTTCCGAAATGGTTGAACAGATTCTGGTATTTGCGGCGGGGCAGGCAGGACGCCATTCTTATGAGCGGCGGCCGGCTGCTGTGACCGGGATCATTGAAACCGCACTGGCCCACGCCCGGCCCGCGCTCGACGCGGCGGGAACGGTTGTCGAGAAGAGGTTCGAGGCCGATTTGCCGCTGGTCATGGCCGATCCGGCGGCAGTCGGACGCTGCATTCAGAACCTCGTTTCAAACGCCATAAAATACGGCGGCGCGCCGCCGTGGCTCGGAATCCGGACCGAAAAATCAGAAGGCCCGCGCGGCGCGGAGGTTCTGGTTCACGTTCAGGATCACGGCGTGGGGATCGATCCTCAAGACATGCCGCACATTTTCGAGCCGTTCTACCGCGGCAAGGGCGGGCAAAACGGCCAGGTCCACGGAACCGGGCTCGGGTTGAGCCTGGCGAAGGATATCGCTGAAGCGATGGGCGGGCGGCTGAGTGTCGAAAGCGCACCGGATCAAGGGAGCACCTTTACTTTGCACCTTCCGGCTTTGCCAAACAGCGTGGAAGCTGGAGTGCGCGAGCCGGTAGCTTGATGCGCCAACTCCGCCCTCACCCGGCTTTCAGCCACCCTCTCCCACAGGGAGAGGGCTGAAATTTCGATAATTTATAACCCTCGCCCCCTGAAAAGGGGGAGAGGGTGTCCCGCATCGCGGGACGGGTGAGGGGCATGCACTCCCAGCTTTAAAGCGTAGCCTTATAACTCTTTTATGAACAAGAAAATACTGCTGGTCGAAGACGAGCCGGGGCTGGTGGTGACCCTCACCGACCGCCTTCGGAACGAGGGCTACGAGGTCGAGTCGTCTCAGGATGGGAGGCAAGGCGAGGAGAAAGCCGCGATTGGTGGATTTGATCTCATCGTTCTCGATGTCATGCTCCCTGGCAAGAGCGGGCTCGATGTCTGCCGGGACCTGCGCGCACAAGGCGTCGCCACCCCTATTCTCATGCTCACCGCACGCAGCCAGGTGATCGATAAAGTGCTGGGCCTTAAAATCGGCGCGGATGATTATGTCGCCAAGCCTTTTGACATGCTCGAGTTGCTGGCCCGCATCGAAGCGCTCCTGCGCCGTCCGGCTTCGACTTCAAACGCGGGAGCTAGCTTCCAGTTCGGAACCTTGCGCGTGGATCTTCGCTCAACCACCGTCTGGCAGGACGGGAAGAAGGTGGCGCTTTCCGCCCGCGAGTTTCAATTGCTCCGCTATCTGCTCGAACATCAGGGAGAAACGATCTCCCGTGATGAGTTGCTCAAAAAAGTGTGGGGCTATGATGAGCCCCCTAACACCCGCACCGTCGACGTTCATGTGGCCTGGCTGCGCCAGAAACTCGAAGATGACCCCAAGAACCCCCGCTTGATCCTCACTGTGCAAGGAATGGGCTATCAGTTCGCCGGCGATCAACAGCCCTGAACCGTTTGTGAACACAATCTGAAAACCCCGCTGGAAAGCCCGCCTCTCAATCTTGCCGTTTTCGGACGTAGTCCCGGCATTGTTTGTAGCGCCGCCATCCCTGGCGGCATTTGCCGGCAAGATGCCGGCGCTACATATTAAAAGCTTGTTAAGAAAGTTTTACCTCGATTTAACTCTTTAGATTCAGCAACTTGGTGCAAAATGTCGATGCGGCATTGTGAAGCGGTTCTTTCGCCGCCTTGTTTTGTGGTTTATCCTGCGAGCAATTAGAGAGGCGCCTGACTTTTTGAACACAAAACGGAATCTTGTTCTCGTCTTCACGTTCATTTTCATCGGGTCCATTTCAGTTCAGATCGCCAGTGCGGCACAGGCGGCGGCAGCAAGAACGCCACCCAGGGTCTTCACCGTACAGGAGGCCGTCAGCTACGCTTTGGCAAATTATCCGGCAGTTCGGGCGTCGCTTGAGCGCTACAACGCGGCGCGAGCCGCGGTGGGAGTGGCGCGCACGAGCTACATTCCACGCGTCGATGGTGTGTGGCAAGGGGATCGCGGCACGCGCAACAGCGTCCTGGGAGTGCTGATGCCCCAGTTTCCTACCATCATGACCGGCACTCAAGGGACGGTTTTGCCTTTCTCCGACCGCGCCTACTGGGTGAGCGGCATGGGGGTTTTATTTTCCTGGGAGCCATTTACGTTCGGCTATCGCCGGGCCCAGTTGCGGTCTGCCCATGCGACGGAGAACCGGACGGCCGCGCAGATCACGCTCACAAGGCTGGGCGTTTCAACGGCGGTGGCCGAAGCTTCCCTGGCGGTTTTGGCGGCCGAACAGCGGGTGAAAGCGTCCCAGGCGGACGTGGACCGCAGAACGGTGTTTGCCCGGTCCGTTCACGCTCTGGTCAACGCCCACTTGCGACCCGGCGCGGACGCTTCCCGCGCGGACGCTGAGCTGGCCGCGGCCCGGACGCAGATGATCCAGGCCGAAGAGGCGCGCGACGTGGCGAGGGCAAGATTAGCGGAAATCATGGGGATTGCTGGAACGCCGGTCGAGATTACCCCCAGTCCGTTTCTTCAGGTCCCGTCCGAAAGCATCTGGGCGCAACCCGCTGTGGCCACCCACCCGGCCGCGACCGTGGAGCAACGGTCGATCGAGGAGATTCAGTCGCGAATCAGCGTGTTGAACCATTCGTTCTATCCCCACTTCACCTTGGAAGAATTGAGCTCGGCGCGCGGGAGCGGAGAGAACTCGAGGGGCGAATCGCAGCCGGGCCTGGGCGGACTCAGCCCAAGCGCCTATAACTGGCAGGCCGGTCTCACGGTGCAGCTTAACCTGACGGATATTTTTTCCATCCGCGAGCGCAAGAAGGTTGAAGTCGCCAACCGCCGCCGCGAAGAAGCGCTCTACGCCCAAACCGTGCAGACCCTCACCGGACAAGTGCAGCAAGCGCAGGCGGCGCTCGACGGCGCCCGCCGCGTCGCCCAGAACACTCCCGTTGAGCTTCAAGCCTCGCGCGACAGCGAGGCCCAGGCGCGCGCCCGCTTCCAGGCCGGCGTCGGCACGATTGTGGACGTGGCCGAGGCGCAAAGCCTGCTCGTACAGGCTGAAATTGACGATTCGCTCGCGCGCCTCGCCATCTGGCGGGCTCTCGCGGAGCTTGCCTCCGACGGCGGCGACCTTACCCCGTTCTTGAATCTTGCGGGCAGCATGCAAACAGGAGCCCCTTAAATATGTGGTTAGTCCATGCCGCTTTGCGGCGGCCTATTACCGTTATCGTAGCGATCATCGGAATCTCGCTGTGCTCGGTGCTGGCGCTCACCCGCATGCCCATCGACATCTTCCCCAACCTCAACCTGCCTGTCATCTACGTCGCGCAGCCCTATGGCGGGATGAGCCCCGCCCAGATGGAGGGGTATCTCACGTACTACTATGAGTACAACTTCCTCTATATCGCGGGGCTTGAGAGCGTGGAATCAAAGTCGGTTGCTAACTTCGCGCTGCTCAAGCTTTCCTTCCTGCCCGGAACGGACATGAACCAGGCGTTATCGCAAACCATCGCCTATATCGAACGCGCGCACGCCTACATGCCCGCCGGAACCGTTCCGCCTTTCGTTCTGCGTTTTGACGCCGGAAGCGTGCCGGTGGGGTATCTCGTTTTTTCCAGCAAAACCCACAGTGTGGATGAGCTTCAGGATTTGGCGCTCAATCGCGTCCGGCCGCTGTTCACGACATTACCTGGCGTTTCCTCGCCCGCGACCTTTGGAGGAAGCTCGCGGACCATCGTCATTCACGTCAACCGCGACAAGCTGAACGGCTATCGCATGTCAACCGGCGAGGTGGTGAAAGCGTTGGTCTCAGGAAACGTGATTGCCCCGGCAGGGGCCGTGCGCACGGGGAATTTTGACCGCATTACGCCGATGAACTCTGTCGTTACGAACGTTCAGAACCTGGCGGACCTGCCGATCCGAACGGGCACCGGTCCCACCGTGTTCATGCGCGACGTCGGCTGGGTGGAGGATGGCAGCGACATCACGCTGGGGTATGCGCTGGTCAACGGCCGCCGGACGGTTTATCTCCCCGTTACCAAGCGGGCTGATGCATCGACGCTGAATGTGGTCAACGAAGTCAAAGGCAGCATGGGCCGCTTTGCGAACGCCCTTCCCCAGGATATTCAGATCAGCTACGAATTCGATCAGTCCAGCCGCGTCACCAATTCTCTCGCCTCGCTCGTCCGGGAAGGAATTCTTGGCGCGCTCCTGACCGGCCTGATGGTCTTCCTCTTCCTTGGCGAATGGCGCAGCTCACTGATCGTCACGGCTTCGATTCCGTTCGCTTTGCTGGCCGCGATCGTCGCCTTGTGGTTCACCCATCAGACGATCAACATCATGACCTTGGGCGGCCTCGCGCTCGCTGTGGGCATTCTGGTGGACGAAGGGACCGTCGAAATCGAGAATATCCACCGCAATCTCCAGGAGACCAACGAAGTGGCCCCTGCGGTTTTGACTGCGACACAACAAACCATCATGCCGCGCTTTCTCTCCGTGCTGGCAATTTTGGCGGTGTTTGTGCCCTCCTTTCTGATGGTCGGCCTTACCAAAGCGCTCTTCGTACCCCTTTCGCTGGCGGTCGGCTTTGCCATGATCGCTTCGTACGTGCTCTCGAACACCCTCATTCCGGTACTCTATATCTGGCTCAACAAGCGGCTTCATCGCAGCGAGGATGAAGCCCGAGGACGCTCCAGATTTGATCATTTCCGCGAGCACTATGGAAACGTCATTCAAAGGCTGCTCAAAAGACGAAAAATGATCGTGGGCGCTTACCTGGTGGTTGCGGCGCTTCTTATCATTGCCTTTGCCCCGCAACTCGGACGCGAAATTTTCCCGCACGTTTCTACGGATCAATTCCAACTCCGGCTGCGCGCGCCCGCCGGAACCCGTATCGAAGTCACCGAGCAGATGACCTTGAAAACTCTTGACGAGATCAAAACGCTCGCGGGACCCGGCAACGTGGACGTCACAATCGCTTACGTAGGCACCTACGCCCCGAGCTACCCCATTAATTTGATCTATTCCTGGACCAGCGGTCCCCAGGAGGCGGTCTTGCACGTTCAACTCAAGAAGAACAGCGGCATCCAGATCGCAAACCTGGAGGAGCGGCTGCGCAACGTGCTCGCGCGGGATTTCCCGGATACCGCCTTTACCTTCGAATCGGGTGACATCGTGAGCCAGATCATGGACTTTGGCTCGCCAACACCAATTGAAGTCGCGGTGCACGGGCCCAACATGGCGACCAACCATGCCTATGCTGAAAAGATTCGGGTTGAACTGGCGCGGAATGAGCACCTCCGCGACCTCCACTACGGCCAACCGCTGGACTACCCCAGCCTGAATGTCGATATTGACCGCGTGCGGGCGGGGCAACTCGGACTTACCGTCCAGCAGATTGCGCAGTCGCTCGAGACGGCGACGTGGTCCAGCCGCTTCGTCTCCCGGAACTTCTGGCAGGATCCTAATACCGGAATTGGATACCAGGTGCAGGTGGAAGTACCGCAATCAGAAATGAAATCCATCGGCGACGTCGGAAACATCCCGCTGATGCAGGGCGGGCCCTCAAACCATCCTACCCTGGCGGATGTCGCGAGGCTTTCTTACGGCACCGTCGTGGGGGAATTTGACCGCTACGACATGGCGCGCATGATCTCGCTCACCGCCAACATTGAGGGAGAAGACCTGGGGCGCGCCGCGAATCAGGTGGACGCGGCGATCAAGGCAGCGGGCGCGCCGCCGCGCGGGGTTGAGGTCCACGTGCGCGGCCAATTGGCTCCGATGCAGCAGACGTTCCACTATCTGGGTTTGGGATTAGCCGTCGCCATTATCGCAATCTTTCTATTGCTCGCCGCCAATTTCCAATCCATGCGCCTGGCGCTGGTGGTCATCTCCACCACCCCGGCCGTCGTCTGCGGTGTCATTTTTGCTCTGCTCCTGAGTGGCACAACGTTGAATTTGCAGTCCTTCATGGGATCCATCATGGCGCTCGGAGTCTCGGTAGCGAACTCGATCCTTCTCGTGACTTTCGCCGAGGAACACCGGCGCGAGGAAAGGGGTTCCTCGACTGATGCGGCGGTGTACGGCGGCAAGACGCGCTTGCGGCCGATCCTGATGACAAGCCTGGCCATGATCGCCGGAATGGTGCCGATGGCGCTGGCCCTGGGCGAAGGTGGGCAGCAGACCGCCCCCTTGGGCCGGGCGGTGATCGGCGGTTTGATTGCTTCAACCATCGCAACGCTGCTCATCCTGCCCGCGGTTTTCTCGCTGGCGCAGCAGAACGCGACGGCGGAATCGGCCTCGCTGGACCCCTCAGACCCGGAGAGTCCGTATCGAACAGTGGGGGTGTAGAACGTAGCGATGGCACGGAGTTTGTGTCGTCGACGTTTTGGAGCAATGCCGACGGCACACAAAACGTGCCGTCGCTACCTGCTCGGAATGACATGGCTCAAAAGGGGGTAGCCACGGCACGGAGTCTGTGCCGTGGGCAGAAGAGGCGTGAGGAGGCATGATGAGAATTTCGATCTTTCAGAAATCGAAGCGGGGCAGAAGCCATTTGGTAGGATTCGGCTTGGCGCTCGCCTCAGCAGGCTTGGCCCTGTTCGCAGCGAGCTGCAATCCGGCGGGGAGCGTCAAGGTTTCGGCAGCGAATACGAAACCGGAACCGATGGCGATTCCTGACCTCGCAACGGTCAGGGTGGTATCGCGGCAGTTGAACATGAATCTTCCGCTGCCCGGCGAACTACAGCCGTATGAAGAGGTACGGATATTTCCGAAGGTCACGGGTTTTGTCCAGTGGATCGGCGTTGATCGCGGCTCGCGTGTTAAAAAGGGTCAGATTCTGGCGGTGCTGGTGGCGCCGGAACTCGCCGCCCAGAAAGCCGAAGCGCAGGCGAAGCTGGAAAGCGCG
>DASUKV010000431.1:0-5694 GCA_036278555.1 Terriglobia bacterium | reverse complement strand
GGCGCCGCGCCGGCGCTGGCGCCGGTTGCGGTTGGAATCAGCGTCGCCGAAAACCTGCATCCGGTGGCAAACCCCGCAGTCGACGCGGCGGGAAACGTCTACACCACCTTCAGCGGCAGCCGCGGCCAGAAGACGCCGGTGTCGGTCTATCGTATCGACCCCGACCACACGGTGCGCACTTTCCTGACGGACCTGATGAACCCGACGGGCCTGGCTCTCGACCGCGAGGGCCGGCTCTACGTTTCAAGCCGCATGGAAGGGACCATTTATCAGGTCACGCCCCAGGGGCAGCGGAGCGTCTTCGCGGAAGGCATGGGAATCGCTACCGGCATGGCCTTCGACAAAGACGGCGATCTCTATGTCGGCGACCGCAGCGGGACGATTTTCAAAATCAATCGCGACCGGCAGATTTTCGTGTTTGCGACGCTTGAGCCCAGCGTCGCCGCCTACCACTTGGCTTTCGGCCCGGACGGAGGCCTCTATGTGACGGGACCGACGACTTCGAGCTTTGATCACGTCTACCGCATCTCTCCTTCGGGTGAGGTGACATCTTTCTATCGCGGGCTGGGCCGGCCGCAAGGACTGGCGTTTGACGCAAGCGGCTGCCTTTACATCGCTGCCTCACTCGCCGGCCAACGCGGTGTGGTTCGATTGACGCCCGGGGGGAAAGCGGAATTGGCGGTTTCCGGACAAGGGATTGTGGGCTTGGCGTTTACGGCTCAGCGCGCCATGATTCTGGCCTCGAATACGTCCCTTTATGAGCTTCCCCTCGGCGTCGAGGGAATCCCCCTCCCTGTGCGGGCACAGTAATATCAGCCGCTCGTTTGTATCATCTGTCTCCCTCTGGATCGGATACAGCAATATAATCGGTAGGGGCGCTGCTTGCTGCGCCTTGCATGGAAATTGTAGCGCAGCGTTCGCATTTTAACGCTGCGGCTTTTCAAGCAGGGGTAGCCACGGTGTCGCCGCAGCGGCGTTTTCTGACCATGGGTTTTTTGATCACAATCACAACCCACGGTCAATCAAAAACCGATGACCGTGGCTATCGTTCGGAGGGATGGCGGCGTCTCGCCGCCGGTTTTTTGACAAGTAGAGACCCGCGGCCGGAGGCTGCCGCTACAATTGGGTCGAGGACCAAGGCCACCAAAAAATTCACGAAACCCGCTAAAAATGCGGGTACGAGCAAAAGTCCACGAAAAAAAAGAATCATTTTCACCTATGGGAAGGTCTGTAAGTCACTGATAACACACAAACATTAGAGCAACAAAATGAATACGAACCCAACTTTGAGCCCGCACTTGTTGTGTCACTCATTGAATCTACGAGGGATAGTAAAATGGCTTTGGCGTAGCGAGCTAAGTACCTTCACAGCAATAAGATACAACCCCAAGCGTGGTTTTGCTGTCAAGACGCAGCCAAATCGGAGCATTTCTCACATCCTGATAACATCAAATTGGCATTAGCCTATGGACGCTGAAATCATCGCGGTGGGGTCGGAGATGCTGACCCCGTACGGGCAGGATACCGATTCCTTTTATCTCACAGAAAAGCTAAATAGCCTTGGAATTGAAGTCCGGTTCAAGACCGTGGTTGGGGATGACCAGGATGGCCTCGCCGGCGTGTTCCAAACGGCTCTCGAACGCTCCCCTCTGGTGATCCTTACGGGCGGGCTCGGACCTACCGAGGACGACATCACGCGGAACGTTGTTGCTCGCATCCTCGGACGGCCGCTGCGGGAGAACGCGGAAATCCGCAGCCGCATTGAGAGGCGGTTTGAGCGGTTGCGCCGCGCGATGCCGCCGAACAATCTGCGGCAGGCCTTGCTTCCCGAGGGCGCGGACTGGCTTGAGAATTCCAACGGGACGGCCCCCGGGATCTGGGTAGAAGACCGGGGAGTGATTGTGATCCTCCTGCCTGGCCCGCCCCTGGAATTGCAAGCCATCTTTGAGTCGGAGTGCCTTCCGCGCCTGGCAAGGGTCGCGGGCAAGGAGCGCATCCGCACCCGCGTCTACAAGATTGTGGGGCTGCCCGAATCCGAAGTTGACCGCCGCATCGCGCCGATTTATACCCCCTATCGCAACCCGGTCACAACCATTCTTGCCAAGCCCGGCGTGATCGAAGTCCACCTCCGGGCGCGCACCACCACCGAGGAAGAATCCGAAGCGCTGCTCAGCGCGCTGGGCGACCGCATTGAGTTGGCGCTCGGCGACCATGTGTTCTCAACCCGCGGAGAGTCGCTGGAAGAAGTCACCGGGATGTACCTGGTCATGAAACGGCTTACCGTGGCCGCGGCGGAAAGCTGCACCGGAGGCTTACTGAGCGAACGCCTTACTCGTATTCCTGGAAGCTCCAACTTTTTTCTTGGGGGCGCCGTCTGTTATAGCAATGATCTCAAAACCAAGCTGGCGGGCGTGCCGCGCTCCTTGATTCAGCAATACGGAGCGGTTTCAAAGCACGTCGCCCAGGCTCTGAGCGAAGGGATTCGGAGACGGGCGGAATCCTCGATTGGGATCGGGATTACCGGCGTCGCGGGTCCGGGCGGAGGCACGCCGGAAAAACCCGTGGGGCTGGTTTTTATCGGGCTGGCCGATGAGCGTGGCGCCACCGTCCGCGAATTCCAATTTCCCGGAAAACGCGAGCAAGTACGCTTCTGGGCCTCTCAGATGGCTTTAGAAATGATCCGGCGGCGGGTACGGGAATAACCGGAAAGGCGCCGCCAACGCGCTATGAGAGCTTTCATTGCGATTGAACTTCCCGCCCGAATTCAGGAAGAACTTGGACGCCGGCAAGAAGAATTTCGCAAGCGGCTTTCGGCGTCCGCCAGAGACCGCGAGATAAGCTGGACCCGTGCCGGGAATATTCATCTGACGCTGAAATTTCTAGGTGACATTTCAAAAGAGCAGTTAAACCGGGTGGCCGGACAGCTTGACTCGATCCCGCCTTTCGAAAAATTTGGCGTAGAAGTGAGAGGCTTCGGATTTTTCCCGAACGCGAAGAGGCCACGCGTATTCTGGGCAGGTCTGGTGGGGCCTTCCGCGCTGGGCGAACTCTCCACAAAGATTGAGGCGGCCGCTTCGAAAGCTGGATTCTCTCCAGAGGAACGGCCCTTTGAACCCCACCTGACGCTCGCCCGGCTTAGAAATCCCCAACCTTTTCCGGATGTGAGCAGACCCCTTCCGTCTTCTGGAGAAGACAGCATGGGCCAGTTCGATGTTACAGAATTTCATCTCTTCGAAAGCACCCTTCATTCCCGCGCCCCCGCGGAATACCGCAAGATAGGAAGCTATCCACCCTCAGCAAAGCTTTCATAAGCAGTCCGCGCAAGAGCCGGTTCTATAGCCAAATTCACGGTGTAGAGGGCGGCTTCGCCGCTTGCTGTGCGGAACGCCTCAGGCGTTCCGGGCAAATGGCGCGTAATTTAACGTTCCCGCTGGGCGCGAAGGCTATGCCTTCGCGCCCAGCGGGAACAGGGTGGGTTTGGGTGCAAGCTCCCGGAAGGGCAAAGCCCTTCCGCACAGCAAGCGGCAAAGCCGCCAGTTGCATCCGTCAATTTGGAATCTAATTTGACAAGCCTGATCCTTTGACTTCCCTGCCCCGGAGGATATAGGGTCAGCAGCAAGACCCGGGGTTGCTGTCGTTCCGGAAGCGGTTGTTTTGGATCGGCCCGAGGAACCTGCTTTGTTTTCGATTCTGCGATCAAAAGCAGATTCCTCGCGCAGCCTGAAAATGGCCTCCTCGGCCGAGAAGGGAGTTGGGGCGGTGGGTTTTGGACGAGTCGCCATACCCACCACCCCTGCCCCGCCTTACCAAGGAGGGGAATTGCTTTAGTGCAGTGCGACGACAAAAACGTCCGTCCGGCACGTGCCGCTGTTCGGGCAGCCCCACGAGCCTTTCGGATTCCCCAAGCGCCACTCCCAATCAGAAGTGAACAGATAGAACTTGCCGTCTTGGGAAACGTTGCCGCGCGGCTCGGCCCAGAAGCTGGAGGTAACCCAGGCATTCGCGTTGGAGGCTCCCGTCGCGCGAGTATGAGCAAACCTCCACACCTTCGGGGTGCCGGAAGTGGCCACGCAGACGATCTCGCGATCGTAAGGCGCGGCGATTCGCAACACCGGGTTGGTCAGCACGTTCCGGGTTCCATCCCCGCCAACCTGGGCGCTGTTATAAAACGATCCGCACACCGGCATCGTGTCGGAAGGATTGTCATCGTTCCACGACCAATGACTGGCGTTCCAATCAATGGGTGTCGGCATGGGATTCACCAGGTGGGTGGCGTGGGAAACGGTGGAAAACGAGCGCTTGAGAACTTCCGCCATGCCGGTGTTATCCGGATCGTTGACGAAATGGGTGTAGCCCAACGCCTGATGCCCGCCGCAGGAATCCACGTTAAGCGTGCAGGCGGTCACCTGGTTGGTACCCGGCTTCCAGTAGTACAGGGTATAGCCCTCCGCCGCGTCGACCCGGAGATAAGCGCCACTCTTGCTGAGCCGCGCGTTATGCACGTTATAGCCCGCCGTGCTGGTGGCAGGCGCACGCGCCGAGGAAACGTGCAGCGGCCGCGATTGTCTGTAAAGCAGGCCTGAGACAGGTCCTCCCGTGTTCTGCAAAGTTTCATCGCCGCGCGAAGTCCCAATGTATACGTTGAACGGCCGGCAAGTGCTCAAGTTGGTGACCCTGCATCCTTGCCCCACCGGTTGAATTTCAGCCGGATTGAGGAGTTGAGTTGGAAAGGTGATGGCAAGGCTGCCGGGAATTGAAAGGTGAATAGGTCCTACTTCTTTGGAAGGAGTTGTTTCACCATTCTGCGGATGCATCGCGGTGACGCCTGTAACTTCCACGTAATAATCGCCCGCAGGCAGGCTGCCAATTCCGGGCAGAGCGGCAACGACGGGTGCGGCCGGAGGAGCTAACTGGCCCACATGCCCGGCCACCGCGGTCGGCGCCATGCCGGTGCCGCCCACGACGCCCTTGGCCGTATCGTACCAATAGCAGTTTCCGGAAGCGCGGTTGTAGTAAACCGCCAGCGTTGTGAAATTCTGCTGCTGGCCGCCAAAATAGAGACTGAACTTCTGGTCATCCGTGCTGTTGGTGAGCGCACCGCCGTATCCCGAAGTGTAGCTGGGAAGCCCCGGGCAGCCCGCGAAATTGTAAAGATGCGATTCGCTGTCTGTGGTGAAGTTATAGGAAGTCAAAGTCATGCCTTGGACGGTATAGAATACATCGGGGTTCACGTAGCTGAAGGTTGTCCCTGAGCCGAAAACTCCTGCCTTGCCCAGAACCCCGCCCGGATGCCCTGTGAGCCTCGAGACATGCATGGTCGCGGCGTCCAGCGTAAAGAACGTGGTCCAGCCGGCCTGGTTCAGAACCGCGAAGCGATACCCGCCGCTGGTGCCAATGGCGGGATCAAACTTACTCCACACGTTGGCTTCGGCGGACGAATCGGAAAAATAACTCACGTTGTTGAAAAAATCTCCAAACCCGTCCAAATTGCTAAGAGTATTCGCGTCAGTAACACGAACGATGTGAGACCCAAAATCAGGATCCCGGAAAGGAGTGTTGACCGGAGGAGGCGACATGGGGGTCTCGGCAACAATGTTCTGTTTGGAGCTGGCGCAATAATTGGGCGGCCCTCCTGTACAGCTTGTCGAGGTGGGAGCGCCATATTGCGAAAGTGACATGATCAGCGGGAGTTGA
>DASUKV010000430.1:0-10588 GCA_036278555.1 Terriglobia bacterium | reverse complement strand
GGCAGGGGTTCGCGCTGCATGCGAGGGCGCTGTCCGGGCTCGCTCCAAGCTGCTGTGCCTTTCAGCACCAGGAAAACGGCGATCCCTCCGCCGAAGAGTTTAAAAAACCGCCGGCGATCAAGGTCGAAGCGGTATGCGCCTGGGCTGGCGAATTCATATCGCTCAGGCTCAAGAGTCACGATTTCGAAGGATGAGTCGTTCACGGTTCAGCTCTTTTTCATCTTTCCCGCGGCTTCGTGAATTGCGGCAAGGATGCGCGGATATACTCCGCAGCGGCAGATGTTCCCTTCCATGAATTGAACGATTTCCTGATCGGAGGGGTCAGGCTTCGTATGCAAGAGGGCGATCGCCGTCAGGATCATGCCGGGCGTGCAATAGCCGCATTGCAGGGCCTGGGCGTTGAGGAACGCCTGCTGGACAGGATGGAGGGGTCCATTATGCGCGACGCCTTCGATGGTCGTGATCTTTTTGCCTGCGACGGCGCTCACGGGGGTGGTGCAGGAGCGCCGTGGAGAGCCGTTGACAAGAACGGTGCACGCGCCGCACTGGCCCTCGCCGCAGCCGTATTTTGTCCCGGTCAGATCGAGTTGTTCGCGCAGAACGCTGAGCAGGGTCGCGTTCGGGGCGGCGCGGACCCGGCGGCGCGCTCCGTTGATCTGTAGCTCGATGGAACCAGCCATAACCCCTTATTCTTTATGATGCCTGATTCGTGCGCGGTGAACCAAAGAATTATCGCGGCGGCTGACGGCTGCTGGCCTCATCGGCCGTTGCATCACTTCAGCAGACGCGCAGCTTCCTTTGCGAAGTAAGTCAGGATAAAATCCGCCCCGGCGCGCCGGATGGAGATGAGGCTTTCCATCATCATGCGCTCGCGGTCCACCCATCCCCTCTCCGCGGCGGCGGCAATCAAGGAAAATTCTCCGCTCACCTGGTAAGCCGCAAGCGGCACCTCAAACTCCCGCCGCGCCAGCGCCAGCACATCCAGGCTGGGCAGCGCGGGCTTCACCATGATAATGTCCGCGCCCTCTTCGATGTCGAGCGCAATCTCCCGCAACGCCTCGCGCTGATTGGCTGGATCCATCTGGTAGGATTTGCGATCGCCAAATTTGGGCGCGGAATCCGCTGCCTCCCGAAACGGGCCGTAAAATGACGAAGCGTATTTGGCGGAATAAGCAAGGATCGGAGCGCCGTCGAAGCCGTGCTCATCCAGAGTGGCGCGGATGCGGCCTACGCGCCCGTCCATCATATCCGAAGGGGCGACCAAGTCCGCGCCCGCTTCGGCTTGCGTCAGCGCCGTTCTCGAAAGCAGCTCGAGCGTCGAGTCATTATCGACCTCGCCGTTTTTGATGAGCCCGCAATGGCCGTGGTCGGTGTATTCATCCAGGCAGACGTCACAGATCACGAGCAGCTCCGGCGCCGATTTCTTTATCGCCCGCACCGCCCGCTGCACGATTCCTTCCGGGTTGTACGCCCCCGAACCGGTTGCGTCTTTACTCTCCGGAATGCCAAACAGGATGACGGCGGGAATCCCCAGATCACGAACAGCCTGGCACTCTTCCGCGAGCAAATCTACCGACCAGCGGAAATTACCCGGCATGGAAGGAATCTCATCTTTCACGCTCGTCCCGGGGCAGGCGAACAACGGATAGACCAGGGATCGCACGGAAAGCCGGGTTTCACGCACCAGCTCGCGCAGCGCTTCGGTGCGCCGCAGCCGCCGTGGACGATGAGTGGGGAAAGCCATGACCCTTCCTGATTAAGGAATCTGGCTGAGCTGCCTCTGCAAAAATTGGCCCGGTTTCAGGCTGCCGAAAGTGCCGATATTGCCGAGGGTGATGGAGAGCCGGAAGAGGTTCTCATTACGAATGAAGCCCAGATTGAAGCGCTCGAACTGGGCGTTTAAAGCGAAGCAGCCGAAGTTGTAGCTGACTTGGCCGACAAAATCCTCCGCGATATCTTGCGAGAGATTGTAGTCAACGCGAAACGCTTCCGTCAATCCCTTATGGTTGATATTGCCATGACTGGCCACCATATTCAGAAGGTTAAACGTGGGCAAGGAAATGAGCGGAACGTTCGGAGCGACGGGCGCCGGAAGGTAGACGGTGCGATTGATAAAGAAATCCGTCAGCGCCAGGTCGAGCGCGTGCAACTGGAGGCGCGAAGTGATGCCCGCGTTCAGGATGCCTCCGCCTTGAGGATCAAAGTCAGTGCGGAATTCGGCATCGACTTTCGAGGTTGGCGAAAATTTCAGGACCGAATCAAGAGGTGAGAGACGGCGTCCCTCCGGAAATGCGAATCCGGTCAAATCCAGAGTCGGCTCAATGGCAATCTGGCTTCCGGGCCGGACGGTTCCTCCAAACGTGGGATCAAAGAAGTACTTCTGGGTGAGCGTCCAGGAAAGCAGATCGCGTGCTTGCGGTGCGGTTCCCTGGCTGTTCGGCGAGGCCTTCCGCTCAAGGATCGAATTGGTGAGTGAATACTCGAGCTCATTGTCGTCGGTCAAGATATCCGTCGCATCATAGCGCACGATGTCAAAAATGTTCGCGGGGTCGCTGGCTTTGACCAGATGGTATTGAATGTCCGGCTCGATAACGTGCTTGAAGCGCCGTCCGAAGAAGGTGCGCGAGAAGACTTTTTCAAAGGAGGGGGGCCGAAGATCAACAGAAACATCGCCCAAAAAGCGGTTCGTGGCGCTCTGATCGGGCTTGAGACTGGTTCCGTAATACGTCTCACGCACGCCAAATGTGGGCGTCAGGTGAAAGCCCCAGAAGGGATGCGTCCGAAGCGTAACGCGCGGGGAAAAATCAAGCCGCTCGCTCAGAGTCGGGCCGAAATAACCTGGCTGGGAGCGGCCAACTCCTTCGAGCGACGTGTCCAGTGAAAAATAAAGGGGCGTCCGGCCGAGTTGCTGATCGACGCTCGAAAAGGAAAAGCTTGGGGCCTGGCGGATGATGATGGACTGCTCGTTCACCGTTGCCGCGGAGAGGAAATCCTGGTAGCGCGAAGCGTAAAAATTGATGCTGTAGGGGCCGAAGCTTTTTGTGGCAAAGCCGGTTTGCCGGGCTTCGGAAAAAACCGCGGTATTGAAGTTGTCCGACCATGTGGTCCGGAAGGCCAGGGAATTCACGTATCCCGCGTTCACGACGCCTCGAAAGCCGCCGCCCAGATTGTCCGATTCGCCGACCACGTCGAAGCTTCCTCCAGGAGCGCGCACCGCCCGCAGCGCGCCGCTCCCGCGGTCGTCAATGGCGAAGAAATTCGCGGTGATTTTACTCGTTGCGCTGGGCCGGGCGCGAAAACGCCCGGAAAAACCGAGCCCCCGCAGGCTGAAGTTTTCAAGCCCCAACAGGAGATCCGCGCTGGGATTGATGTTCCAGAAAAAGCCGTCTCCGATGACAAATCCTTTCTGCGTGCTTTCCCCGATTCTGGGCAGCAGAAATCCTGATTGGCGCGGCTGGCGCGCGGTGGAAACCGTGACGAACGGCAGATAAAAAACGGGGATGCCGATGAAGCAAAACACCGCTTCGTGCCCGGTCATCCGGTGGCCAATCTCAAGCTTGGCCCGTTCCAGGGCGAAGGCCAGCCCGCGGTCTTCTTTCTTGCAGGAACTCACGTGCGCGTCCTGAGCGGAGTAGGTATCGGAATCGATGCGGACGATTTTTTGCGCCCGCATGAAGAGTGCGGTCGGGGAAGTCCCGGTCTGGCGGGAACCCGGAGCGTGCAAATAGCCATGAGCATTTGAGAACCAGCCCTTGTCGGTATAAACGTTGTAGTGCGCTTCCTCGGCTTCCAGGTGGCCCCGCGGATCATCGAAGACCACGTGACCGCGGGCGTCCACCTGCCCTGTGGAATCGTTGTAGGTTACGAGATCGGCCTGTAGTCGCATCTCACGGTAGGTGATCAAAACGTGTCCGCGCAGAGAGTAAATGCCCCTGATTTTCTGCTGCGAGTCGGCACGGATCGTCAGCGTCGTTTGAGGATTGCGGAGCGCCGCCGGGACCAGGCAGCCTTGCTGCGCGTTGCTTACGAGCGGAAGGTGGACCAGGAAAATAAGCGAAAAAAGTTTGAAGAGTCGTCCACCGCCGCCGCGCAGGCAGCATCGAAAGGCGCTTGATTCGGTGAGCATGCCTTAAGCCGTCATTTTACTCGAAGCAACTTTGTTTTGGTGAAGCCATTTGCTATGATGCATGCCAAGCGTGGTGCGGTTATTGCAGCGGCGCGGTATTTCGTGGCCGCGGCGCCAGCGCCGCCCACCCGTTTAACCGGAGGAGGCCCAACAGGGCGTGAAATGTCCTAAGTGCGGATATGTCAGCTTCCCCACCCAGGAGTGCAGGAAGTGCGGCTATCACTTCGCACAAACCCCAGACACGAGAACCACGCCGGCAACCAGGAGTGTCCCACCCGGTGAGGTGAATCGGGCCGCCGCTTCCGGAACCCCGCGCCCCGAAGCGGGTTTAGACGCTTTTCTCTTGCCGACGGAACGCGCCGCGTTCGATGCCACTCTGGATTCGGCTGGGACACCGGAAACATCGAAACCTGAAAGGTTGTCTCACTCAGAGACAGAAACGGCGGCAGTTCCCGACTTTTCTGAGCGCGTTGCCAGTTTCCGCCGCCGGCGTGAAGCTGAAAAAGGCGGCGGGGAAAGAACGCTTCAATTTGATTTCGATTTACAGACGCAAGAGAAATCCACTAGCCTGCCGGCCCACTCTCTCTCCACGCCCCGCATCGGCGAAGCCGCCGCCCAGCACGCGCTGGACACGGTATTTGAAGAACGCGAAGCGCGGGAAACAGAACGGAGCCCGGTGCTACCGCGAGGACGCTTGGAACCTGAATTGGCCCGGATTCCGCGAAATGTTCCGGGGAATCTCGGGGAGATGCCGCGTTCCCAACCTGCCCCCATTGAGTTCATGGACGCCGCCTTTACCTCGAGCGGTCACTTTGAAGATGCGGACCAGGCCGAAACCAGCGCTGCGCCTATTGGTAAGCGTTTTTTGGCAGGTTTGATTGACGCCGTCGTGCTCATTCTCGCCGCCTGCCTCTTCATTGTCCTTTTCTCGCTTGCCGGGGGCAATCTTCAGTCAACGCCTGTGGACCTCGTAATTGCCGCCTGGATGATCACCTTTTGGATTTTCGCTTATTTCGCTTCTTTTAGCGCCGTCGCGCTTTCGACACCGGGCCAAGCCGCCATGGGACTCGTGGTTCGTAACTTGGAGGGCGAGCTACCCACGCGACAGGAGTCCTTTTTGCGGGCATTTGGCTATCTGGTTTCGATCGGATCGCTCATGCTGGGATTCCTGTGGGCCGCGATGGATAGCGACGGTTTGGCCTGGCACGATCATATCTCCGGTACCTACCTCACCGAAGACTAAGGCCTTGGGTGGGTGGGGGCGGTTGCCGGGTGGAGACTTCCTCCCATGGGCAGAGGCCGCTTCCTGAATCAGAAACTGGGCAAACGCACCAGCCGGAAGGTCAAGTTGCTGAAAGCGCGCCTGCCGGGCGAGCGGACATTCGAAACATCTTCCGCGCCAAGCACACCGCAACGGAAGAAAAAGTCCAAAAACGGGCGCCGCTCAAAGCGAAGCAAGAACTAGGCCACTGGCATCCGGCCGCCGCCGAGCACCGGCCCTTCACACCATTAATATCCAGCGTACCGCCAGAACAATCCCCGCCAATAATTTCACACTGTCGAGTCCCGTGTAGGCGCCGTGCAGTGTCCAGAAGTGGGACGCCTGGGCCGAAGAGGGGCTGAAATCAAGAGATCGTCCGAGGGATGCGATTTGCGGCGCTATCCAGAGGGCCAAAATCACGACAAGAGCCAGCATCAGTCCGGCCAACGCCAAACCCGCGGTATCTCGCGGCGTCTGCCAGCTCACGAGCAGCAAGACGACCACGCCCAGTACGATCTGCGCCAGGCCGTAGGCGCGGAAATAGGTGGCATTGACCTCGCCGGCAAAATGGTGCAGCACCGTCAGCGCGGAGCTTCCGCTGAGCGGTCTCAGGACCTCCTCGAACTGCGGTCCCGGGTTCTGAAAAACGCGGCTGGCGGTGCGGAAGCTTCGCGTGGCGGCAAACCACATAAAAAGCGTCCAGCCTATCCAGACGCTGACCAACGCGAGCGCAATAGCCTGCTTTCGGTGCATGGCGGCCCCGTCCATTGTGCCATTTCTTGAGTGCGGGACGGTAGAAATTTACTTCGCCGGTTCCTCCGCCGCGCGTGATTTCTTGACGCGTTGCCAGCGCGGTCCCTATAATTTCCAGTGATGCACATTCGACCCGACTCCAGGGGGCTATCCCTCGCTTTAGCATTTCTGATTTGCCTATCAACAACCGCGATCAGCCAAACCCGCGCGCCCGCAAAACCTTCCGCTCCGGCGCAGACTCCCGAGGCTAAAAAACCCATCAAGGTGAACGTCAACCTGGTGAACGTCTTGTTTGCCGTCACCGACAAGAAGAAGCATCTGGCGCTGGGGCTCACCCAGAACGACTTTCAGGTGTTCGAGGATAACAAGCCGCAGAAGATTACCTTTTTCAGCCAGGAGTCGAACCTGCCGTTACGAATCGGCGTGCTGATTGACACGAGCAACAGCATTCGCGAGCGCCTGGCCTTCGAAAAGCAGGCCGCGATTGATTTCCTGAACGCCGCTGTGCGGCCAGGCGATGACCAGGCGTTCGTGGTGAGTTTTGACGTGGAACCGCAGTTGCTTCAGGATTACACGAATGACGTCGGCAAGTTGAGCGAGGCGATTCGCGAGGTTCAGGCAGGGGGTGGGACGGGACTCTTCGACGCCATCTACTACGCATGCAAGCAAAAAATGATCTATTCGCCGCCCCCGCAGCCCTACCTCCGCCGGGTGTTGATCGTGGTCAGCGATGGCCGCGACAACGAAAGTCAGCATTCATTTGATGAAGCGCTGGCCATGGCCGAGCGCGCGGAAGCCACGATTTATGCGGTCAGCACCAATCGCAGCGGGATCGAAGAACACGGCGATAAAGTACTCAAAGAGTTCGCTAAGCAAACGGGCGGCCGCGCGTTTTTTCCCTTCGAAGCGCGTGACCTCGCGAGCGCCTTCCAGGAAATCGCCCGAGAGCTGCGCAGCCAATACAGCCTGGCCTATGTTTCCACCAATACCGTTCACGACGGGGCCTTCCGCCGCATCCGTATTAAACCGCTGAAAAAGGGCCTCATTGTCCGGGCGCGCGCCGGATATTTCGCTCCTTCTAAATAGATCAGAACTTCCGGTCGCCCATCCTACTGCGAAGGCGCGTAATACCCCGTCCGCGCCTGCACCTTGTCCTTTCCGTCGCGCACGCGCACACGAATCTTGCGGTAAGTTCCGTCATGGGCCCGGTTGGTGGAGGTATAGCCCAGTAGATATTGCGTGCGCAACTGGCGGGCGATTTCCTGGAAGGCGGCGGAGGTATCCTTCTTGCGCGTGACGCGAATCACTTCGCCGCCGGTTTTTTCCGAAATCTCCTTCAGGACCTCATCTCCGTGGAAGCCCATGTTGCCGAAACCATAAAAAGCCCGGTCCACGATATCCACGGCGTAGATCATCACATCCGACTTTTGGGCGGCTTCGAGGGACGCTTTCAAGGATTCTTTGCTTCCCTGATCTTCTCCATCGGTTAAAAGAATTAAGACCTTTCGTCCTACCTGGTTCTTCATGAGATCATTGGAGGCAAGCCATACCGCGTCGTAAAGATGTGTGGCGCCGCCATTCGAGGATGGGAAAGTGCCAGGGACGGGCCCTTGCGCGCCGCCATTGATCACCGTCTCATCAATCGCCTGGGTCAGGCGCGCGAGGTCCGGCGTGAAATCCTGAAGCAGCTCGACGCCAATGTCAAAATGCAGCACGAAGGTGAGATCCTTGGGGCGTATCACCTCGCGCAGGAAGGCGTCCGCCTGCCGCTGCTCGAGGGGTAACACGCGCTGCTGGCTGGGGCTGGTATCGATCATCATGCCGAGGGTCAGCGGAGTATCGGTCGCGCGCGAAAAATATCGAATCTGCTGCGGGACGCCGTCTTCGGTGATTTCAAAATCCCTTTGCGTAAGGTCCGGAATCAGATGCCCTTTCTTATCACGGACCACGGCGTAGACGTTCACGACTTCTGTTTGAACCTTCAGCACCGGCGGCTGCTGTGAAGCCGCCCAGGCTCCTGAGGCGAAGGTCAAAGCCGAACACAGCGCGACGAAGCGAATCCCTGCACGGTTCCAGGTTCCCGAGGATGTGAAATGACACCGAAATTCCAACGTGACGCCTCGCGTGCTAACTTGTGGATGCTTGGCGCATCGAGCGTGTTGCTTGGCGGGAATTTTTATCGTGCGCCTCTTCGCGTCAGCGGAGCGGATGATCGGTTTCGCGATCTTTCGAACCCAGTTCAAATTCAGTTTCGAAAAAATTTGCGTGAAGTTATTCACTTTCCTCTTGACAATAAGTTGTGCAATCACTATACATGGTTGTGAATACGCGCTCCGCCAGATTTGCTGGCGGAAATTAAGAATGATCTGAGAGGAGAATAAAATGCCAGCTAAGAAAAAGGCAAAGTCCAAGAAAAAGAGATAGTGGACTTGCGAAAAACTGGATTGAGCGTTCGGGGATGCAGCAATGCATCCCCGAACGTTTTTTAGGGAGGATTTCTTGCGATTCATGGCGTTCGGGCCCAGGGGATTTCCATGGCAGAATCCATGAGCCTGTTGCCCACCCCGGCGAATGAAAATCAACGCGTACGCTCGATCGGTGCTTACCCTTCACGCCTTGGAAGCGCCTCACCTGCTCGGGCGCCATCACGATACCCGCCGTTCGGTTTTCCACTTGAGGTCCCTGGCGCCTGGCGGTTTTTGCCCCTCCATTGCGGGAGTTCCGATATTCCGTTTACAATGAGCGGTCTTCTCCTTGTGGAGTCGCCCGTTGTCTCGCCTCAAGATCTTTATCAGCACGCTGGGTTATTTCTTCAGCCAGTATGGCGGCTGGGGACTCTTTGCCATTTCCTTCCTGGATTCCTCTTTTCTCGCGTTTCCGGTCATTAACGACCTCTTGCTGATCAAGCTGGCCACTTCCCACCCCCATAAAACCGTTTTGTACGTTCTGCAGTGCACCTCCGGTTCGGTGTTGGGCGCCTGCACGCTCTATTTCATCAGCCACAAGGGCAGGAGTTTATTCTCGCGCCGCGCCACACAACGCGAGAAAACGCTGATCCGGCATTGGATTGAGCGCAACGACTTCCTTTCGATCCTCGTGGCATCGCTGCTGCCTCCCCCGATGCCATTCAAGATTTTTGCGATTATCGCCGGCGGGCTGCAAATTGACCTGACACGGTTTATCACCGCGCTGATTATCGGGAGGGGATTAAGGTTCGGTTTCGAGGGCTGGCTCGGAGCATACTACGGAGCGTCGGCTCAACAATATCTGAAAAACAATTTCGAGTGGCTGTGCATCGTTGTGATCGTAGTTCTCGTGGCCGCAGCCGTGATCTACCGGTATCTCAAGCGGCGCTTTTTGTAGCCTGGCGAAGGTAAGGTAACCTTGCGACGACATCTGAAAATCCAAGGGAAGCAATGCGAGGCAATGGCAGGATTGTGACGCCTGGATTAATTCAAGGCAAAAAGCCTGGCTCCTGGGCAAACAAGATGGCTGCCACAATCCTTCGCTGTGCGAAGGACTTCGATCCGGACCCGAGCCTTCCCCGACCGCATGAATCCCAAGCGGCGCGCAGCTGCCTGAGAGACATCCAGAAACCGTCCTGGAATGTAAGGCCCGCGGTCATTGATGCGAAGAACAAGAGACCGGTGGTTCCTGAGGTTAGTGACTTTGATCCTCGTTCCTAAGGGCAAGCTCGGATGAGCGGCCGTCAGAGCGTCCATGTTATAGCTTTCCCCGCTCGCGGTAGGATTCCCCTGGCACTCCTCGCCATACCAACTGGCCACTCCATTCCTGGCTTTCTCCTGCGTGATTTGAGTGTTGAGGGGAAGATACGTGGGCTGGCCCCCGTGGGAAGGGGGCGACATGGCAACGAATGCCGCAATTCCCATCCCGATCACAAACTTTAACATCCAACCTCCTGAAGAACAAAAGTTGACCCCGAGACCGCGCAATAACTGGTACGCTGGCTGCTGTCTGCTTTGAATTGTTGGTCGGGGGTTATGTAAAAATGATAAATGAATTGAGCCTATTTTTCAAGCCTAAAATGGGGTTGTTATCAACCAGTAACGTTGGTTGCGCGGGAGCACGCATTGAAGGATCGTATTGCCTGCATGGAAATGAACACGCTGCGCTGGGCCTCCGCAATAGGCAGCTAGCGGACGGCGTCAATCTCATCATGATCCCTATCCGCCCTTTGCTATGAATTCCAAAATCCCGCGTTTGATGAATGATCGCGCCGGACTTCGCGGCTTGCTGCGAACGTGGCTCTGTTGCGCCGCATTCTATTATCCTTTTTTTTGGATTTCGGTTTTTCTGGTGCAAGCTGCGCCGGCGCTGATCCGTGTGCCGTTTCGGGGTTTTCACCTGGAATTCTTTGAGATCAGCTATGGCGGGACCTTCGCGCGCAGTGTGCCGCGAAGCGCTTTGGATTTCCAACATGCGCACCC
>DASUKV010000429.1:0-8656 GCA_036278555.1 Terriglobia bacterium | reverse complement strand
CTGAGCTTCTTCGATTACTTTCTGCGCGCCGAAATTTGAAATGCCGCCTTTCAGCTTGTGCGCGCTCTTTTGAATCTCATCAGCATCCCCGCGCTCGACCGCGTCACGAAGTTGGGCGAGCGTTCCGGGATAGGTCTCAAGAAACAAGCGCACAATCTCATCGAGCAGCTCTTCGTCCCCTTCCACGCGCTCCAGCGCTTCGGCCCGGTCAAAAATTTCCCTTTCGCCGACCTCCTTGTGGTCTTCATGACTGGCCGGCGGCTGCGGAGAGGCGATGGACTGAACGAGATCGTAGAATTCCTGCGTGCGAATGGGCTTTGACATGTAGCCGTCCATCCCCGCCGCAAGGCAGCGTTCGCGATCGCCCTTCATTGCGTGCGCGGTCATCGCAATGATCGGAATATGCCGGCCGGTGCCCTGCTCGCGGGCGCGGATGGCGGCCGTGGCTTCAAACCCATCCATCTCCGGCATTTGAACATCCATGAGGATCAGGTCATAAGGCTGCTTCTCAACCGCTTCCACCGCCTTGCGCCCGTTCTCCGCTTGAACGACGGAGTGCCCGGATTTTTCAAGGAGCCGGACGGCCATCAAACGGTTCACGGCGTTATCTTCCGCCAGGAGGACGTTCAAGCGGCGGCGGTTTTCGCGCAGCGAGTGCGCGGTGATCAGCAGCCGCTGGTCATTCCGGCGCGAACTCTGGCTCACCGCGGCGCGCACGGCTTCCATCAACTCAAACGACTTCACCGGCTTGGTCAAATAGCCCGCCACGCCCAACTCGCGGCACCGTGAAGCGTCACCCCGCTGACCCGCCGAAGCGAGCATGATCATCGTGACGCCGGAAAGCTCGGGATGCGTCCCGATTTGTTCCGCCACGTCAAAGCCGTTGAATCCCGGCATCTTGGAGTCAAGGAGGACCACCGTAAAGGGTTTTCCAGCTTTCTGGGCCTCGATCAGCGCCGGAAGGGCCCGGGCTCCGCCCGCCACCGACGAGGCCCTCAGGCCATAGCTCGTCAACATCTCTTCCAGAATGCGGCGATTGGTCGCGTTGTCGTCCACAATGAGCGCTGCTAAGTTTTTGGGCAAATCTTCGTTCCGCGGCTCCGGAACCGGCAGTTGACGGGCGCGTTTGAAGCAGGCGGTGAAGTGAAACGTGCTTCCCTTGCCGGGTTCGCTTTCGAGCCACAAGCGGCCCTCCATCATTTGCACCAGATGCAAAGCGATGGTCAGCCCCAGCCCTGTTCCGCCGAAGCGGCGCGTGGTTGAGTTGTCGGCCTGGGTGAAAGCCTCGAAGATGGACTGCTGCTTTTCCTTGGGAATACCCGGGCCGGTATCCCGCACGTCAAAACGCAGCGTGATCGTCTCATCGTCTTCGCTTTCCAAGTCCACGGAGACCACCACTTCTCCCTGCTCGGTGAACTTCACGGCGTTGCCCGCCAGGTTCATCAAAATCTGCCGCAAGCGGCCGGGGTCGCCTTCGATGCGCGCCGGCAGGCCGGGAGGAATGCGGCAGGCGAGCTCCAGGTTCTTTTCATTGGCGCGCACCGCGAGCGCCCTCAGAGTATCTTCCACGCAATCGCGCAGATCGAAATCAATGGATTCCAGCGTTAATTTCCTCGCCTCGATCTTTGAAAAATCCAGAATGTCGTTGATCACAACCATCAGCGCATCGGCGGAAGCTTTGACCGTGGAAAGGTATTCCTGCTGCTCGGTCTGGAGCGCCGTATCGAGCAGCAGGTCCGTCATGCCGATGATGCCGTTCATCGGGGTGCGAATCTCATGGCTCATGTTGGCCAGGAACTCGCTCTTGGCGCGGCTGGCGGCTTCAGCCGCCTCTTTGGCTTTAAGCAGCGCAAACTCGGCTTCCTTGCGCTCCGTAATGTCGATGGCGCTACCTTCAAGCACCGGGGTCCCAAGCTCCTCGACGAAGCTCACGTTCAAGAGGACCCACACCGGCCTGCCGTCCTTGCGTTTGAACCGCATTTCACGGTGGATGAGCGAGCGTGCTTCGCAAAGCTCGGCGAGCAGGGCCGCCCGATCAGCAGGATCGAAGTAGAAGTCTGCCGCCGGGTGGCTCATCAGTTCTTCGCGTGAGTCATAGCCCAACAGCTTTACCATCGGGTCGTTACAATCGAGAATGGCGCCGTCGCGCCGCGAGCGCAGAATCCCCGCGACGTTGCGCTCAACCATCAGGCGATACCGCTGTTCGGAATCGCGCAGCGCCTCCTCAGCGCGATACCGGATGGTGAAGTCCTCGACCACGCCGTCGTAGTACAAAATCCGGCCATCCTCGCCGCGAACAACCCGCGCGCTTTCCCGGATATGGATCAAACTCCCATCCCGCTTTTTCCAGATATCTTCATGTCCCCGCAGCTCGCCTTCGATTTCCACGCGGCGCCGGAACTCCTTGCGGGAGCGCGTTAGCATGGCTGGATCCGTTTCGAGATTCCTGGACGTGAGTTCTTCCAGGCTTGGAAAGCCCAGCATGCGGACCAGGGCGGGATTGGCAACCAGGATGCGGCCCTCCGGAGTGGTGCGGTAAAAGCCCACGGAGGAATTCTCGAAAAGGCTGCGAAAGCGCTCCTCGCTTTCGCGAAGCGCGTCTCCCGCCGCTTTGCGCTGCGTGATGTCCTGGAAATGGGTAATAAAATGAAGCGGAGTTCCCTGCTCGTTACGGACCACCGAAACGCTGATTTCCATCCAAACCCAATGGCCGTCTTTGTGCCGGTAGCGCTTCTGTAACTCGTAGTGCTCGACGTTGCCGGAAAGCAGCGGACGCAGGGAATCCACCGAAACCTTCACGTCATCGGGATGGGTAATATCCTGAAAGGAGCGCTGGAGAAGCTCTTCTTCTGAATAGCCCGTGGCGCGGCAAAGGGCGGGATTCACTTGCAGGAACCGCCCATCCGTTGCGACCAGGGCCATGCCGGTATTCGAAAAACTGAACGCCTTCGCGAATTTCTCTTCGCGGTCGTGAATCAGCGCGCTTTGCGCCCGGACACGCTTGCGTAATTTTTCCAACCCCAGCAGGGCGGCGAGGGTGAGAATGGCGAGCAACCCAACCACCCTAATCAGGCGCCGGGCCGTCCACCAGGACGGCCTTGCAAGCACGATGATGTCATTAGGACTCCGCAGGAGAAGGGACATCGCTTTAGGCTGTCCGCTTCGGCTGACTCGAAGCGAGCAAACTCCGGTGACCTGAAGCAGGCTTTCCTTTGCAAGATGCGGCCATTTTTGACCCGGTTTGAGCCCGTCAAGCCATACTTCGAAGGCTGTCCCCAGGTCTTCCAGAATCAGGTAGCGCTGACCGCCCGCCGCCACGCCTTGCCGTTCAAGGCGCCCGTCAACCTGAACAAGGGCGGTGTCATGATCTCCGCTCAATGCCTGGCTCACCGTAAGCTTCAGAGGGGGCGGCTCCTGCCCCGTCCCGATGCGGCGAAAAATAGCGTCTTCCAGAACCGGCGTGTCTTCTCCCCGGCTGGGAAAACCTGCCACGTCAATGTTATCTCCGGGATTCAGCTTGGTCATTTGCGGCGTGAGAACGTAAAGACTAGCTGCGCCACTCTGAATGAACAAACATGAGCCCAATCTTTGGTAGGTTACAATCCCTTCCACACGAATCCGGTGTCCGGGAACCTGGCCGGGCACGAATTGCAAAAGACTGTTGAGATGGCGAAGCGGAAGTGAAAACGGGTCGGGCGCAGGTTGTGTCACAGCGATCTGGTCAAGGCTGGGCGCGTAGATTTCGATTCCGAGGAGTTGCCGCTTTTCGTTAAAGAGTGTTCCGCACGCCCCTTCAACGGAAATATTGGCGTCCACGAACGCCTGACCCTGGCTCGCGGCGGCTCCAGGAATCCGCACGGCAAATTGGGTCCCGTGTGACACAACCTGAAGGGTGATTCCGCCCCGGTCGGACTGAGACGAATGAACGATCCCTTCAACCTTGACCCATTGGCTGTCTTTGCTGCCCGTGAGGAGACGTTCGATAGGAATTTCCTGCGCTGACGGCAGAGGAGCCTTGCCGAGAACGTGGAAGGCGGGATGGATCACTTCCGGAGCAAAGTCACCGGGTGAAGTCACCCCAGTAACCTCAACCAGGTCCCCGGCATGAATCTGCGGGGCGCCGTCCTTAATGTCGACGTAAATGCCCCCTGTGGCATCCTGGACAAAGACTTCCCAGCCCGGTCCGCCATAGTAGGTGACGACCGCCTGGAGCCGGACCGGATAAGCAAGGGCCGCCTGCTGTGGATTCAGACTCCTGATCTGACTGATTTGCGTAAGCGTGGGGAGGGGATTTGCGGCGGGAGCTGGTTTGGAAGCGCCAGCCGCCAGGCCGCACGCGCCGAGAAGGAGTATGCTGGCTAGGAATGCAAGACCACGCACAACTCGCCGTCGGGCTCTCATAGAGGTATCTAGTTAGTTATCGGCAGTAAATGCCGCCACTTGAAAGATTTGGCAGGAATTTCAGAGGAAGAGAAATTTCGGTTTGTTCCCTCACCCAGCCTTCGGTCGCCATCTCCCGCAGGGAGAGAAGCGAAAAACCAGGATTCAGCGTCGGGGGGGCGCGGCAAGCAGCGCCCCTACCCCGCCTTCTGCTTTCCGCGTTCTGAGGGACGGGTGAGGGCTCACCCGAATGCTACTGGGAGCCGATCAAGCCGTTGAGCACGGCATCTAGAATTCCGCCGCTCTGGTAGTATCGAACCTCGATGGGTGAATCCAGGCGGGCGATCATCTTGAAGGGCCGCTTCTTGCCGTCTGGAGCAGTCGCCGTCACGGCAATTTCCTGCTTCGGCTTGAGCTGTCCAAGCCCAGTAATATTAATGACTTCTCGCCCATCCAGGCCCAGCGAACCGGCGCTTTCGCCGTCTTTGAACTGGAGGGGCAAAACGCCCATGCCGATCAGGTTACTGCGGTGGATGCGCTCGTAACTTTGCGCCAACACGGCCTTTATCCCCAAAAGCAGCGCTCCCTTGGCGGCCCAGTCCCGCGAAGAGCCTGCGCCGTATTCCCTGCCCGCAATCACCACCAGCGGAGTTCCTTCTGACTTATAAAGCGCTGAGGCATCGTAAATGCTCATTTGTTTCCCGGAAGGAAGGTGAATCGTAACGCCCCCCTCCGTACCGGGCGCCAGCAGGTTCTTAAGACGGATATTGGCGAAAGTGCCGCGCACCATCACGCGGTCATTGCCGCGGCGGGAGCCATAAGAGTTGAAATCCTTTCTTTGAACGCCGTGCTCGGTCAGGTAGCGCCCGGCGGGGCTTTCGAGCGGAATGCTGCCGGCGGGCGAGATGTGATCCGTCGTAATAGAATCGCCCACGAAGACGAGCACGCGTGCGCCGCGAATATCACCGCCTGGCTTCAGGCTTGCGTCTGTAAAGAACGGCGGCTCCTGAATGTACGTGGAATCAGGATTCCAGTCGTAGATCTCGCCGCCCCTCACCGGAATGGCATTCCAGGTGGCGTTCCCGTCCCAAACGTTGGCGTACGTCCGGCGAAACATCTCCGGATTAATCGCGCGGGTCATGGCCTCCGTAATTTCTTCCTGCGAGGGCCAGATTTCCCGCAGATAAACCGGCTTGCCTTGCGAATCATTGGCCAGCGGCTCATCCGCCAAATCCACATCGACCCTCCCGGCTAAGGCGTAGGCCACAACGAGCGGCGGCGACGCGAGGTAGTTCGCCTTCGCCTGGGGATGGATTCTCCCTTCAAAGTTCCGGTTTCCGGAGAGCACCGCGGCGGCTACAAGCTGGTGATCCGTAATGGCCTGGCTCACGTTTTCCGGCAGCGGTCCGCTATTGCCAATACAGGTGGTGCAGCCGTAGCCGACCAGATCAAAGCCGAGCTTATTCAACGGCTCGATAAGGCCCGCCTCCCCAAGGTATTCCGTCACCACCTTCGAGCCGGGCGCAAGGCTGGTCTTTACGTATGGCGGAATTTTCAGCCCGCGCTCCGCGGCTTTCTTCGCCAGCAATCCCGCTCCGAGCATCACCGATGGATTCGAGGTGTTCGTGCACGAGGTAATAGCTGCAATCACGACCGAGCCGTCCTGAATGTCGGCGTGAGTCCCATTAAAGCCAATGCGGGCTGTGCGCGGCAAAGCTTCCTCCGCGATCCCGTAGCCCCCTTCTTTCACGGGTTTCGTCAGCGTTTCCGCGAAGGCGTTTTTCATTTTTCTCAGAGGAATGCGGTCCTGCGGGCGTTTCGGGCCGGCGAGGCTCGGCTCAACCGTGCTGAGATCAAGGTGCAGGGTGGCAGTGTACTCCGGGTCCGGCGTTTGATCCGTGCGGAAAAGACCTTGCTCTTTCGTGTACCGCTCAACGCGATTGGCTTCCTCATCGGTGCGGCCCGACATGCGCAAGTAGCGAAGCGTCTCATCGTCCACCGGGAAAAATCCCATCGTGGCGCCGTATTCAGGAGCCATGTTTCCCACGGTAGCGCGGTCCGGCAGCGCGATCTCGGAAAGGCCCGGACCGTAAAATTCAACGAATTTTTCCACTACGCCCTTCTTGCGGAGCATCTCAGTGACGGTCAGCACCAGGTCGGTGGCGGTCACGCCCTCGCGGAGCCGGCCTTCGAGCTTCACGCCGATAACTTCGGGGGCGAGCATGTAATACGGCTGGCCCAGCATGGCCGCTTCCGCCTCAATACCTCCCACTCCCCAGCCCAAAACTCCCAGCCCGTTAATCATGGTGGTGTGAGAATCGGTCCCAACCAAGGTGTCAGGAAATACCTGCAACTCGCTGTCCACTTCACGGGCGATTACCACCTTCGCCAGAAATTCCAGATTCACCTGGTGGACAATGCCCGTGGCGGGCGGCACCACCCGGAAATTCTTGAACGCCTTCTGCCCCCACCGCAGGAATTCGTAGCGCTCCCGATTGCGCTCGAACTCGATCTCGGCGTTACGCACAATGGCGAAGGGCGTGCCGTAAACATCGACCTGCACGGAATGATCGATCACCAGATCAACAGGAACCAGAGGATTAATTTTGGAAGGGTCTCCGCCCGCGCGCTTCATCGCCGAGCGCAGAGCCGCGAGATCCACGATGGATGGAACGCCGGTGAAATCCTGCAAAATCACGCGCGCCGGCTTGAAAGGGACATCTTCGGAAGAACGTTCTTTGCCGCTCCAGGCCGCCAGAGCCTTCACGTGCTCTTCCCTCACCAGATCGCCATCGCAGTTGCGAAGCAGGGATTCCAGTAGGATTTTGATCGAAAACGGCAGCCGCGAAACCGCGCCAACCCCGCCTTTTTCCAGCCGGTCGAGCCGGTACATGACAGCGCGGGTACCCTGCAATTCAAAAGTCGCACGGCTTCCAAAAGGGTCGTTTGCTGCGGCACTGTTCGGCATGGTCATCACCTGTTAGCAAAATAACTTCCAATCTAATTAAGATATCACCTTTTGTTTGCGGGGCCGAAGTAGCGCCCGGCATCCCTTCACTACCGTTAAGAATACGCTGTAGCGCCGGTGTCCCCACCGGCGATTTCGGCGCTGAGAGCCTGCCCTGAGTGGCAGCGAAGGGACAGCGCCGCTACAGTGCGCGCCGCTGATTTTCAGGCAGGTCGTGACTCGGAAGCTCAGGGTGTCTGGTCTCAGGGCGGGACCTGCGACGTTCAGTCTGTGCTTGGCGGCGATAAGTCTGCTGAGCGTCAACAGGCAGGCTCTGCCGGCAAATGCCGCCGGGACGGCGGCGCTACGGCTTCTCTTTCAGGAAAGAAGGGGAGAGATCGCTTTGCCCTGCGAACCGGGAAGACTCACGCCCATCCACTCCGCCATGGTGGCAGCGACGTCGGGAAGGGTTACTTTGCCCCACGAAGCGTTTTGGATTGCGCCGGATTTGGCCGGCCCGGCGACGAGCATTTCTTCGACCCCATCCGCGAGCAGGACGTAAAGCGTGCGGTCGCGATACGGAATAAGCTCCTGGCTCTTCAGCCAAATGTAATACGAGAGCAGTTCGGCGTCGACGAAAGATCCCCAGGGGTCCAGCATCCAGGGAATTTTATCCGCCGCGCGGGGTTTGGAAAACAGCAGCAGACTGCTGAAGGGCTTCATTTTGTAGCGCACGCCAAACCTCGCCACCACCACGTGGGGCTGAGCTCGTTTCATCGCCTGAATCGCGGACCATTCGACGAACGTATTATTGATCACCAGCGTCCCTGCCCCGCCAACAAAGATATCGCGGATGAACGCCTGCACTCGCGGGTCGCTGTCAAGTACACTGCTCGAGGCGGGCATGATCTCCAGCGTGCGGAGATAATCCGCCAGCTCGGTAGGGCCGGTGATTTGGCCGGTGGAAGTGCGGTTGTAAATCACATCCGAGATTTTCTCCCGGAAATCGCGCAGCCGGCTGTAGCTCATGCCAGTGACGCACGCGAGGGATTCTGCGCCGGCCCTCCCGCACAATCCGGCGAGGGCGTCATCGGCTTCAATCACCCAAATGTCGTGCTGGCTGGGGCGCGGAGTTTTCCCCACAGCATCGAACAGAGTGTTGGTCATTGGTCCTCCAGCGCCCGCCGGCTTTCCGGTGAAAAGCTCATGGAGGAACGGCTTCGTCGTCGTGGCGTCTCCCAGCGCCAGGGGAACACGCACGCCCACGTCGCGAAAGCGCTGCCAGAGTTGATTGCGCTCAATGGTGATGCCCTGATCGTAGAGGATCAC